>JBGPCZ010000038.1:0-38850 GCA_041482015.1 Planctomycetota bacterium
CCCGGGTGGTCGCCCGCGACGGTGCAGCCCAGGCGCCCGAAGATCCAGGCGACGAAGAGCGCCTGGATGAGCGCGTCCGCTTCCTTCCACCAGCGCTTCTTCCGGATCCCGTAGTAGACGAAGAGCGTCACGACCGCGCCCCCGAAGCCGCCGTACGAGCTGAGCCCCTCCCAGAATTTCAGGAGCGAGAGCCAGCCCTCGGCCTTCAGCCTCTGCTGCTGGTAGAAGATCATCTCGACGACGTGCGAGATCACGAGGCCCAGGCCGATCGCCCACTGCGTGGCCGATTCCCAGAGCCGGTCGTCGAGTCCGGCCTGCCGGACGCGGCGGAGCCCCAGCCAGTAGCCGCTGACGATGGCGGCGGGGACCGCGAAGCTCCAGAAGTTGAACTGGAACAGCGCGGCGAGGAACGACGTCATCGAAGCTCGAGGACCTGGTTCGCCGCGGTGCCCGCGACCGCGTGCTTCGGGTAGTGCAGCGCCTTCTGGCGTCCCAGCCGCCGGCGCGCCGCGTCCTCCGTCAGCCCCGCCTTGCCGAGCGCGTCGCGGTACTCCGCCTCCGCCTTCTTCTTCGCCTTGAAGAGGTCCATCTGGATCCGGCTCTGCACGTTCACCTCGCCGTCGCCGGTCGTCTCGATCGCGGTGAAGAGCGCCTCGGGATGCTTCGCGGTCACGAGCGACTGGATGCCGTCGGACACGCCCGACGAGGGCATGCAGCCGAAGGGCTTCACGCTGATCATGAGGTGCGCCTTCCGGTGCGCGACCGACTGGATCAGCTTGCCGACCTCCATGTGGCCCTCGCCACCGCGGAGATGGTTGTCGTAGTACTGGTGCGAGATCGCCGCGATTTCGTCCATGTCGGCAAGGTGGTAGCCGCCGAGCCCGATCGCCTTCGCGTACGCGCCGAACGCCGCGCGCACGGCCTTCTCGGCGAACCACAGGAGCGCGAGCTTCTTGCGGCCGTCCTTGCCCTTGAGGCCGAACGTGCCGCCGTCCTCCTCCTTGAGGTCGAGCCGCTTCCGCGTGTCGTGCTGGTGCTCCCAGATGTTGTAGAGGATCCACGCGGTGACGAGCTGGATGTCGACCTCCGCTCCCTCCTGCTCGAGGAAGCGCTGGAGTCTGTAGTTGCCGTCGCCCTCGGTGGTCATCGCCCAGAACTCGCCGATGATCGAGACCTTCGGCTTGGGGCGCAGGCGGTCGACCTCGACGCGGCCGAGGATCTTCCGGCATCGCAGGAGCGCCGCCACGACGCTCTTGCGCTTTTCGAGCGCCTCCCGCAGCACCTGCTTGCACTCGGTGAGCGCGGCGTCGGTGGTGCCGGGCGTGACCTCGTAAGGGCGGATGCGGTACCCCACGGCGTTCAGCACGTCGCCCGCCATGACGGTCTGGAGCACGGCGCGGAAGAACGTCAGGTTGAACTCGAGGCCGACCTCCTCGCCGGTCGCCTGTTTGAGTCCTCCCTGCTGCTGGAAGAGCATGACGCGGAAGCCCTCGAAGCCGGCGTCGCGGAGCGCCTTGCGGTACTCCGTGACGTAGCTCCCGAAGCGGCACGGCCCGCACGCCCCCGCGGTCATGAAGACGTGGTTCTTGATGATCTCCGCGACGGGCATTTTCTCCACGTCGCGCAGGTGGGTGACGTGCTTCACGAGGTTGCCGACCGTGAAGTACGTCGGGTTGCACTGGCCGCGGTTGCCGAACTCCTTGCCGAACCGCAGCGCCTCGGTGTCGGGGCAGTCGAGCGCTCGGACCTTGTAGCCCGCGCCGGCGAGCGCGCCGGTGAGGATCGCGTCGTGCGCCATCGTGAGGCCGCCGAAGAGGATCGTCGTCGTGGCGCGCTCGTTCCGGGTGAACGCCTGGGGGTTCGCGTCGCGCCAGTGGGCCGGGGCCTCCTCGACGAGGCCGAGCCGTTGCCGTTCCTCGGCCTCGAAGGCGCGGAGTTCGGCCTCGATGGCCTCGATCGTCGGGACGCTCATCGCCTCACCTCCATCTCGACGGGCGGGAGCGGCGCGATGTCCGCCCTCGCCAGCACCTCGTCCGTGGTGTCGGTCCGCTCCTCGGCCATCCAGGCCTGGTAGGCCGCGTCCATCTCGGGCGTCGCGGCCGCCTGGAGCTCCGCCGCTCGGGCCGCGTAGAGCTCGCGGCGCTTCGCGTCGATCCTCTTCTGGAGTTCGCCCGTCTTCGCCGCCCGCTCGGCCAGCTTGTCCTCGTGCCGCTTGAGCGTGTGGGCGTAGGTCTTGACACGGATCTTGATCGACCCGGCGGGCTTGTTGGCGTCGATCTCGTGGAGCGCCGAGTAGGGCGTCCCGCTCGCGTTGACGATCGAGTCGATGAGCCCGTAGGTCGGCGCGTCGTGTCCGCACTTGAAGCTCGAGAGGTCCAGGACGACGACGTTCGGGTGGCGCGCGGCGAACTTGGCGCCCCAGACCTTCTGGGCGCTGTTGGTCGAGTAGTTCTCGGGCCAGACGTCGTTGATCTCGAGCGCCGAACGGACGAACCCGCGCGCGAGATCGTCCTTGAAGAACCGCGCGAGCCACGCCGGATCCTTCGGGATCGAGCGGATCGTGAGGATCGGGTATCCGAGCGCCTGGTACTCGTCGGGCACGCCATGGTGGAGGCCGGGGTCGAGGTGATAGGGGCGGCCCAGCAGGAGGACGCCGACCTTGTGCTCGGCCTCGAGCTTCTCCAGGACCTCCAGGCCGCGCCGTTGCATCTCTTCGTCGAAAAGCCGGAGCGCCTTGAAGCCCTCGCGGCAGGCGTGGGCGTTCTCGTCCTCGGTGATCCCGAGCCGCGGGCCCCACGCCTCGAACATCTGCTTGGCGAAGTAATTGGGCTCCGTGAGCGTGAAGGCGGGGTCGACGTACTCGACCCCCTCCCGCGCGAAGAAGTCGATCTCCTTCGTGAACGCGGCCCGCATGACCTTGGGGGCGCCCGAGACGATCGGGCAGGCGGTCGACTCCATCGCGCTGTCCACGAAGGTGGGGAGGTGGGTGAGGCAGGGGAAAAAGATATAGGACAGTTTATTCTGTTTATTGTGTTTGAAGAGTAGATTGTGAATGTGGGCCTGGGACGCCTTGGAGGGGAAGCAGGGGTCGATCGATCCGTACTTCGCGCCCTCCGCCCACATCTCCTCCGACGTCACATCGCTGAAGACGACGTTCCGCTCGTCGATGCCGAGCGCCTCGAAGTAGGCTCTCCAGAGGGGCCCCGTCGAGTAGAGGTTGAGGACGCGCGGTATGCCGATTCGGACCGCGCGGCGGCGTCCGAGGGCCTCGAACCCCGATCGGCGGATCGGACGGCGCACCGCCTTGCGCTTGATCTTTCCGAGGAGGCCCTTGCCGAGCTCGATGTCGTCGATGATCGTCCCCTCGGCCGGAAGAGGCGCGGGGGTGGTGAAGTGGCGGAACGCGAGCTTGGCCTCGTAGTCGGCGAGGTTCGGGTACCGGGTCTTGAGGCTGTTCCGACGCTGGTTGATCTCCTTGAGCGCGTCAAGCGACTCGACCGTTCCCTTCTCGCAGCTGAACCCGGCGATGTAGCGGCTCGTGCGGCCGTCGGGGGTCTTCGTGTCGATGAACGTGCGAGCGCAGTTGTTGGGGCAGAAGTGGCAGACAGTGGACGCGTCGTTCTTCGACCCGTACTCGAGGCCGATCGCGGCGTCGAGGCCGATGAAGGTCGAGCTCCCGCGCCTTTTGACGATGCGGAGCGTCTCGAGCGCGGCGCCGATCGCGCCCGCTTCGCCGGGGTGGGGATGGATGTGGATCTTCGCATCGGGGACGCGCTGGCGGATGTAGTCGGCCTGCGCCTTGACGGCGGCGAGGTTGTACTGCGTGCCGCCCTGGAGGACGTAGCGCGTGCCGAGCTGGGCCAGCCGCGGGATCTGGACCACGTACTGCCAGACGTTTTTCGGCAGTACCATCGCGAGGCCGGCGAGCAGCTCCTCGCGCGAGTAGCCTTCCTTCTGGAAGTTGACGCGGTCGGCGTCGAGGAAGACTGCGCAGCCGTAGCTGAACTTCGGGGAGAGCTGGGCGCGGAACGCGGTGTCGGCGTACTCGGTCACCGGGACGCCGAACTGGTCGGCCATCGCCTGGAGGAGCATGCCGTTGCCCGCGGAGCACTGGTTGGAGAGCCGGAAGTTCCGGATCTCGCGGTTGACCATGAAGAGGACCTTGATGTCCTGGCCACCGATGTCGCAGATGACGTCGACGTCGCCGAAGAACTTGACGGCCGCCATCATGTGGGCGACCGTCTCGACGATGTTGACGTCGGCCCGGACCGACTCTTCGAGGACGTCGGCCGCGTAGCCGGTCGCGCCGAAGCCGAGGACCTCGAGCGTCGCGCCCTGGTCGTGGACGAACGCCTTGAGCTTGGCGAGGATCGCCTTCGTGTCGGCGATCGGATTGCCTTTCGAAAGGACGTACTGCTTGCAGAGGAGGTTGCCCTCCTCGTCGAGGAGCACGGCCTTGGTGGAGGTCGATCCGCCGTCGAGGCCGATCGCGGCGCGCACGGTCTGGCCGGGCGTGAACGTCGCGGGCGTGAACTTCGGGATCGTGTACTGCCTTTTGAATTCGTCGAGCTCCGCCTCGCCCGTGACGAGCCCGGGGCCGGCCTTCGCGCCGAGCGTGGCCTTGCGTCCGTGGGCGATGAACTCCTTGAGGGGGTCGAGGCCCCGGTAGCGGCCGACGTCGGCCGGTTCGTGGAGCCCGTAGATCGCGGCGCCGTAAGCGGCATAGTACTGCGAGTCCTTCGGAACAAAGATGAGCTCCTCGACCGGCATGCCGGGGGGCGGCGTGAAGCCGCGCGTGACCCAGGATTCGGGTATCCGCTGGCGCCAGCAGGACTGGAGGAAGGGGAGGTAGGTGTTCGGGCCGCCCAAGAGCAGCACGCGCGACTTGAGCGTGTTCCCGCGCGCCAGCACCGCGAGGTTCTGCGAGACGATCGCGTCGGCGAGGGAGCAGAGGATCTCGGGGGACGGGATCCCCGACTTCACGAGGTTGACGATGTCGGTCTCGGCGAAGACGCCGCACTTCGCGGCAACGTGGTGAAGCTTGGTCGAGTCCCACGCGAGCTGGCCGACCTCGGCGGGGGACATGCCGGCCTTGATCATGCACTTGTCGATGGTCGCGCCCGTTCCCGAGGCGCACTTGTCGTTCATTGACGCGAACGCGCGCTTCTCGCCGGTCTGGGCGTTCTCCTGGTAGAGGATGATCTTGGCGTCCTGGCCGCCGAGTTCGATCACGGTGCGGACGTCGGGGTGGAGGAGGTCGACGGCCATCGTGACCGCGTTGACTTCCTGGACGAACTTGGCCCCGAGCGGCTCGCGGAGCGGCCCCGATCCCGAGCCCGTGATGAACGCGCGGATGTTCTCGCGGGGGACGCTGCGGAACTCGTCGCCGGCGGCGACGAGGAGTTCCATGATCTTTTCGGCCTGCCGGGTCTCGTGCCGCTGGTAGTCGGCCCAGAGGATCTTCTTGGACTGCGGGTCGACGGCGACGACCTTGACGGTGGTGGAGCCGACGTCAACGCCTAGGACGATCGAGCCGGCGGCGGCCATGGGGGTCGATTGTGCCACCCCCCGGGGAAGCCGTCCAGCGAATCGCCGAGGGCATAAACGCGTCCGGCGTCTTTATGGACTCGGTGAGTCAATGAACAGGCCGGGCGTGTTCCGTGACTCGAAGAGTCACGGAAAGCGCCGGACGCGTTTGTTACCCGAGGAGCTCGCGGACGACGCGGGAGGGTTGGGCGTCGACGAGGGAGTGGGGCTGGCCGTTCAGCTTGAAGGTCAGCTTCGTGGGGTCGAGCCCGAAGAGGTGCAGCAGGGTCGCGTGGTAGTCGCTGTGGGTCACCACGTCCTTCGCCGCGCGGTGGCCGAGCTCGTCGGTTTCGCCGTACGCCACGCCGCCCTTGAAGCCGCCGCCCGCCAGCCACATGCTGAATCCATAGGTGTTGTGATCGCGGCCCACCTCGCCGCCCTTGACCGGCTTCTGGATCACCGGCAGGCGGCCCATCTCGCCGCCCCAGTGGACGACCGTCGAATCGAGCAGGCCGCGGCGCTTGAGGTCCGTGACGAGGCCCGCCGCCGGCTTGTCCACGAACTTGCAGGCGTTCGGGAGCGCCTTCCGGATGTTCCCGTGGTGGTCCCAGAACTGGTTGCGTGTGAAGACCTGGACGAAACGGACGCCGCGCTCGACGAGCCGCCGCGCGATCAGGCAGCGCGTGCCGAACTCGCGTGACGCCGGATCATCCATCCCATAAAGGGCCTTCATCTCCGGGCTCTCGCCCTCGACGTCGAGCGCTTCTTTCGCCGCGAGCTGCATATGAGCCGCCAGCTCGTAGCCCGCGATTCGCGCCTCAAGATCGCTCTCCCCCGGCCGCTCCTCGAGGTGCTTCTGGTTCAGACTCTTCAGGTACTCCAGGTACTGCTCCTGCGGGACGCCGCGGAGCTCGGGGGGCGGGTCGAGATTCAGGATGCGCGGCTCCCGCGGGCGCACCACCGTGCCCTGGAAGAGCGACGGCAGCCAGCCGTTCTGCCAGTTCTTGACGCCCAGGACCGGCACGCCGCCCGGATCGGTGAGGACCACGAACGCCGGCAGGTCGCGCGATTCCGAGCCGAGTCCATACGTGATCCAGCTGCCGAGCGCCGGCCGCCCTTCGAGCACTTTCCCCGTGTTCAGCGCCTGGATCGACTGGCCGTGGTTGTTCACACCCGTCTTCATCGACCGGACGAGCGCGATGTCGTCGGCGATCCGCGCGAGATGGGGCAGGAGCTCCGAGATCTCCGTCCCGCACTGCCCGCGCTTCTCGAACTTCCACGGGCTCGCCATCAGGACGGGGCTCGCCTCCGCGGCGTTGTCGAACTTGATGTCCCCGCCGAACGTCGTCCCGTCGTGCTTGACGAGCTCCTTCTTCGGGTCAAAAAGATCGAGGTGGCTCGGCCCGCCCTGCATGAACATCGAGATCATCGCCCGCGCTCGCGGCGCGGAGTGCGACGGCTTGGGCGCGAGATCGTACTTGGGCCGCTCGAAGTCGGGCTTGTCTTGCGCCAATAGACCCTCGTCCCGGAGCAGCGTCGCCAGCGCGATCCCGCCGATCCCCATCGCGCCCGTCGCGAGGAAATGGCGCCGGCTGGGGCAGCCGCAAGGGTCAGTCGACATAGAGGAACTCGTTCGAGCTCAAAAGGGCCTGGCAGAAACGCGTGAGAGCCGCGTCCTTCTTGTCGGCCGACATCTTTGCGAGGAACGCCGCGCCGCCGTTCGCTTCCTGGGTCGTGGGCGTTCGCGCGAACGCGAGCTTCCACGCGAGCGTCACCTGCGCCATGGGGTCGTCACCAGCCTCGCGCCGCACCCGCTTCGCGAACTGCTCGGACTGCGCGAGCACGAACGTGTTGTTCATCAGGAGGAGCGCCTGGGGCGCCACCGTCGAGAACGACCGCGCCTCGCAGTTGGGCTCCATGACCGGAACGTCGAAGCACTCCAGCATCGAGAGGAGCCGGCTCCGGCGCACCTGCACGTAGAGGCTGCGGCGGAACTCGTCGCCGTTGAGCGGGATCGGCGCCTGGACCTTGCCCTCGCCGTCCAGGTTCTCACGGCCCACCACGATCTGGCCGACCTCGTCGGCCATGACGGGGACGGGCGGGCCGAACATCTTGACGTTCAAGGCTCCCGAGACCGCGAGCATTGAGTCGCGGATCGACTCCGCCTCGAGCCGGTGCACGTTCATGCGCCAGAGGAGCCTGTTCTCGGGATCGGCAGACTCCCCGCGCGGGTCGCGCCGGGACGCCTGGCGGTACGCGGTCGAGGTCATGATGAGCTTGTGGATCGGCTTGAGACGCCAGCCGCCCCTTGTGAACTCGTCGGCCAGCCAGTCCAGGAGGTCGGGGTTGGACGGCCGGTCGCCCAGCGCGCCGAAGTCGCCCGGCGTCCGCACGATCCCCTGCTCGAAATGGTGCATCCACGCGCGGTTGACGATGACGCGCGCGGTGAGCGGGTGCTTTCCGTCGGTCAGCCACCGCGCGAAGGCGAGCCGCCGGCCCGAGGTCGGGATTGACGCATCGCGGGCCGCGATGGGAGCGTTGCCCAGGACCTGCAGCGTTCCGGGCGGAACGACGTCCTTGGGCTGGTTGGGATCGCCGCGGTTGAAGAGCCTCGTCTCGGGGATCTTGCCCGGCACCTCGGTCATCGCGTGGAGGAACTCCTCCAGGGGCTTCTTCGCGCGGATCTGCGACGCGCGGTCGGCGATCTTCTTGAGCTCGTCGGCGGCCTTCTGATCATAGAGATAGAGCGAGCCCGGCGTGACGTTCACGCTCGGGTGCTCCTTGAGCAGCGCGAGCTGGAGCGGCGACCGGTCCGTGCGCGGCGTCTCGTGGACCCAGCGGAGCGCCTCGCGATATTCGTCGGGGACCTTCAGCAGTTCCTTCTCGACGGTCGCCGCGATGAACTGCGCCTGCTTCGCTTCGCGCTCGCGGTCGACGCCGGCCGCCTCCGCCTCGATCTGCGCCGACTTCTTCCGCTCGGCGTCGGTGGTCAGCGAGACGAGCCGCTGGGCGGGCGTGCGCCAGTCGGTGCCGTCGTACGCCGGCTCGAAGACGGCGCGCATCCTGTAGTAGTCGACCTGCGGGATCGGGTCGTAGCGGTGGTTGTGGCACTGGGCACAGCCGACCGTCAGTCCGAGCAGGCCGGTGGAGACGATCTTGATCGTGTCGCCCACGACCTGGTTGCGCGCGACGATCTGCTCGGCGTTCGGCGAGCCCGTGCCGTCGGGCCCCATGCGGAGAAAGCCGGTGGCGACCAGCGTGTCGATCTCCGCCGGCTTGAGGTTCGCGTACGGCGGCTCGACGAGCTCGTCCCCCGCGAGCTGTTCCTGGATGAAACGGTCGAACGGCTTGTCGGCGTTGTGCGAACGGATTACGTAGTCGCGGTAGCGCCATGCCCATTTGCGTTCCGCGTCGCGCTCGTCGTAGCCCTCGGAGTCGGCGTAGCCGGCGACGTCGAGCCAGTGGCGGCCCCAGCGCTCGCCATACGCGGGCGAGGCGAGGTGCCGGTCGACGAGCCGGTCGTACGCGTCGGACGACTCGTCGGCGAGGAAGGCCGCGACCTCGTCGGGTTTGGGCGGAAGGCCGGTGAGGTCGAACGTCGCGCGCCGGAGGAGCGCGATGCGGTCGGCGTCGGGCGAGAACGAGAGCCCCTTGGACTTCATCGCCGCGAGGAGGAAGCGGTCGATCGGCGTGCGCACGCGGCCGTCGTCTTCGAGCTTCGGCGGGTCGGGGCGGCGGATCGGCTGGAAACACCAGAAGGTGAGCTCTTCGGCGGTGGGGCCGTGTGGCACCGCCTCCGGCTCCTCGCGCGCGGTGACGGCGCCCTGGTCGATCCAGCGCCCGATCGCCTCGATCTCCTGCTTCGTGGGCCGCTTGGTGACGTCTTCCGGCGGCATTTCGGCCTTCACCAGGTTCTGGTAAAGGAGGCTCTCGCCCCTCTTTCCGGGGACGACGGCGGGGCCGGACTTTCCGCCCTTGACGAGCAGGCGCCGGAGCCGGACATCGAGCTTCCCTTTGAGCTTGCCGTCGGCGCTCTCGCCGTGGCACTGGAAGCAGTGGGTCTTGAGGATGGGGCGGACGTGGGCTTCGTACGTGAGGGGAGTTTTCTCGTCGCCGGCGGACGCGCTTCCGATCAGCGCGAGGGCGAAGAGGAAAGGCAATCTCATCGCGATCCTTTTGAAGTCCCGCTCCCCGCTAATTGGTACATTCCCGGGATTGAGCGAGTTGACCCCATGGAGATTCTGAAGCATCGCGACGGCGGCTACCGGTTCATCAAGGGCGTGTTCCCGTACTCGGGCGGAGTCGCGGCCGAGCCCGGGTTCGAGATCGAGCGGGCACGATTCGCGTCCGTCGTCCCGATGGAGGATGGATTCAAACGGATCGCGTCGCACCTCGCGTCGATCGGCCGGCCGCTCGCGTCGTTCTGTGCGTGCGAGCTCCGGTCGCCGAAGCCGTTCACCGAGGATGGCTTTCGCGAATTCAACCGCGGCTACGGGGCGGTGCTGAAGGAGTGGAAGGCCTTCGTCGACGGGATCAATCCCATCGCGCGGAGCAACGTCTGCCCCGAGCTCGATCCGCCGGCAGCCCCGGGCTTCTTCGCGTTCTCGTACACGGTGCCGGCGCGCGCGGGCTCACGTCCCGGCTTCGTGATCGCCGGGTGTGGCGAGGTGCCGGAGGGGAAGGGGAACTACCGCGACCACATCGTGCGTCGCGGGGACGTGTCGCCGGACGGGCTGCGCGAGAAGGCGCGATGGGTGCTGGGCGAGCAGGAGCGCCGGATGGAGGCGCTCGGCTTCGGATGGGCGGACGTCACGGCGACGCAGCTCTACACGGTCCACGATCCGCACCCGTTCCTGGGGGAGGAGTTGGTGCGGCGGGGCGCGATGCGGGCCGGCCTCACGTGGCACTTCTGCCGCCCGCCGGTGATGGAGATCGACTTCGAGATGGATTGCCACGGAGTCGGCCGCGAGCTCGTGCTCTGAGCGGCTACTTCGCCTTCACGTCGTAGCAGTACAGCGTGTCGCTCTCGCGGATGTAGAGCTTGCCGCCGAAGACCACGGGGTTCGCCCAGCAGTTGCCACCCGTGCTCTGGTTCGGCGGATCGAACTTCCCGTTCTCCTTGTAGGCGGTGGGCGAGGCCTCGACGAGTGCCACCGAGCCCCGCTCGGTCCGGCAGTAGAGATGTCCGTCCGCGTAGGTGATCGAGCCCTTGCCCACGCCGCCCTTCCACGCCGACTTTCCCGTCTTGATGTCGACGCATTCCAGGCCGCCGTCGAACGCCGCGTAGACGTGCCCGTCGACCACGACCGATCCGCCGTGGTGGTTCAGGAGCTGTTTTTCCGCGTAGGTCTCCTGCGCCTTGAACTGGCCGCCTGCGCCGGTGACCTGGAATCCGTGGCAGCCGATGCCGTAGGCACAGCTGACGAAAATTGCGCCCTCCTTGGTACAGACGGGGGACGAGGCAACGGCCGTCTTGGACTCGCACGCGGCCTTCCACATGAGCTTGCCGGTCTTGGACTGGATGCCGGCCACGCTGTTGGCCGTCACCACGACATACTGCGGGATGTTGCCGAAGTCGGCCAGGACGATGGACGTGTACCCCGCGTCGTCCTTGAGCTCGCCGCACTGCCAGGCGGGCGCGCCGTTCATCTTGTTGAGCGCGCAGACCGAGCCCTTCGAGCCGCCCGGCGTGACGACGAGCATCGGCCCGTCGAGAAGGGGGGACTCCGAGTAGCCCCAGCCCGACATCTGCTTGCCGCCGAAGTCCTTCATATTCTTCCGCCAGGCCTCCTTGCCCGTCGCGGCCTGGATGCAGACGAGCGTGCCTTCCTGTCCGAGGGCGAAGACGAACTGGCCGTCGGTGGCGGGCGTGCTCCGCGGTCCCGCTCCGTTCGAGCCGCCCTTGTCCGGGATGCTCGAGGCCCACAACATCTTGCCGTCGGCCGCGTTGAGGGCGATCACGGCGGAGGTGCCCTTGAGGGTTCCCATGGTGTAGATGGCCTTGCCGGCGATCGCGACGCTCGAGAAGCCGTCGCCGAGGCCCGTGGCTTTCCACGCGAGGGGCGGTCCGCCTGCGGGCCACTGTTTGAGGAGCCCGGTGTCCGCGGAGCAGCCGTCGCGCTTGGGGCCGCGGAACTGGTACCAGTCGCCGGCGATGGCCGACTCCTTCTTCCCGGCCTGCGCGGTGAGGAGCGGCGCGGCGCCGCCCGCGAGCAGGAGGACCGCAAGGGACGGCAGGAGGATTCTGATGAGCTTCACGATCCCGTTCTCCAACTTGAGGAAACCTTTTGATTATATATACGCCCCAGCGCCCCAGTATATCCCTGAATCGGATGCGCGGGCCGCGGCCGTTCGTGCTATCTTAGGGATCCGATGACGGAACGTCAGAAATCGTGGATCGTCTACGGGTCGGCCGCGGCGGTCGGGCTGCTGCTGGTGGGCGGGCTCGTCGTCATGTTCACCTTGAGGCGCCCGGTGTCGGCGGCGCCGATCGACGAGCCGAAGAAGGGGTTTGTCTTCCCCGAGTCGGACGCGAAGAGCCCGGGGGAGAAGATCCTCCAGGGGGCCGACCAGGCATTCGAGACCAAGTACTTTCCGACCGCCCTCAAGTTCTACAAGGATTTCGATCTTCGCTACGCGGGCACGGAGGCGTACGAAGCCCGCGTCCCCGCGGTGTGGGACCGGATGCGGGCCTCCGACGCGGCCAGTCCGGATAAGGACCGTGAGCTTCCGGAGTACCTGAAGGTGCGGAAGGAACTCCACGAGGAGTGGAAGCGACTCACGGCTCGGCCCCGGGCGGAAGCGAAGGAGGATCTCCAGAAGTTTGCCGGGAAGTTGCCGCGCGATGACGGCCGCCGCGCGATCATCGACGGCTGGCTCGAGAAGAAGTGACATGGACCCCTATTGGCTCGGGCTGGCGCTTCTCGTCATCCTCTGCTCCGCCGCGCCGCTGGCGCGTCGGTTCGGGCACGCCCACGCCTTGAAGAGCCTGGGGATCGAGGGCATCACGGTCCTTCCATCCTTCTGGAAACTGGGGCAGCTTCGCTACTCGCGGCCCGGGTGGGAGGCGGGGGTCCGCTTCGAGCTTCCGGGGGAATTCGGCGGGGGGCAGCGCGGCCATCTCCAGCTTTCGGCGAAGATGGGGCAGCCCACCGGATCGCTCAAGTTTCACGCTCCCGGACCCGCGGCCGACGCCGCGGAGGGCAATTTCATCCGCATCGGGGATCCGCGGTTCGAGGCGCTCTATCTCGTCAAGGGGGACCCCGCCTTCGGCGTGCGGCTGATGCTCGCCGAGACGCGGGAGCTCCTGGTCCAGCTGGCCGCGCTCGACGGCCGGATCTGGGCGATCCACGAGGGGACGGTGGAGATCACGGGGCCCTTCCTCACGAGCGCGAAGGATCTCAAGGCGTTCCTCGAGCTCTGTGCGCGTCTCCTCGACCGGGTCGCGCTTGCGGCGGCGGCCGCGGAGGCCTCGCGATGAGGCGCGTCCTCGCGTGGGCCGCGGTGCTCGGTCTCCTCCAGCCGTCGTGCGACTCGGGAGCGTCGAAGCAGGTCCGGGGCGGAGTCCACAAGCCGATCGCCGGCGTCCTTCAACTGACGGTCGAGGGCAGCGGCTCCTTCTGGGCGATCCTCAGTCGCGATGGCGCGGACGACCTCCAAATCCAGAAGGTGACCGGCGGCGCGCGGGCCTCGATCCCCTGGCGCGAGGAGGTCACGCATCCCCGGGAGTGGAAGCTGAAGTTCGGACCCTCGCGCCACCCGACGTACCAGTTGATCCTACTCCCCGACCAGGCGACGAAGCCCGCCGTCGGACTGGCCGACCTCGAAGGTTTCCACGATCCCGACCGCGCGCTCGCGATCGCGTACCTGGCCATCCCGCTGGACGGGGAGAAGGAGCTGAAGGTGTCGCTCGCGGCGCCGGCCCCGCTCGATGCGAGCGTCGTCGACTCCGAGGGGAAGCCGGCCGAGGGGATGCGCGTGACCGGGATCCGCACGCCGCGCTACCTCTTTCTCGACGGCTTCGATCTCGAGAGCGTCGACGCGATGCATCCCTCGTGGCCGTTCGCCTTCTGGAACTTCGACCACATCCCGAAGCACGGGGTCTCGCCGGGCCGCGTGGTGAGCGTCCAGGCGGATGCGAAGGGGATCGCCCGGTTCGAGGGCTTCGCGGGTTGGGTGGGCATCCTCGAGCGGGTCGAGCGCTTCGCGTGGCCGAGGAGCGTGCTGGCGATGCCGGAGACTAGGACGGTCGCGTTCGGCGTGGTGCGGAACCCGGCGCAGGTGAGGGTGACGGTCGACAAGCTTCCCGGGCGGGACTTCTCTCCGACCGAGAAGGGGCTGATCGCGGAGGGCGAGTGGCCACTCCCGGAAGGCGTGGGCCGTCACCGGTGGATCGAGCGGCTTCCGTTCCCGACGGGGACCGTCTCGGATTTTCCCACGCCCTGCCGCGAGCTGCGGCTGAGGCCGATGAGCGAGGCGCACCGGATCGCGTCGGGCGATCTCATCGAGAAGATTCTCCCGGGCGAAACCCGGCGTCACAAGGTCTCGCTCGAGGCGTCGACCCACCTCGCGATCGAGGGCGAGGTCGTCTTCGAGCAGCCCGAGACGCTGGGCCGGGAAAGCTGCGGCGTCGAGCTGTGCGAGGAGGGCCCCGCGGGCCGGGTGGTGCGGGCCTCGGGCACGCTCCGCGGTCCCGGCGTGCCGAAGAACGGGCGGATGCCCTTCGCGTTCCACGTCACGCAGCCCGGCCCGTACGCGATCGTCGTCCGCGCCGGGAGCCGGCCGTGGTGCGTCGTCCGCGACGTGAAGGCGCCGCGGGAGGAGTTGATCATTACGATCCCCCCGGAGGGGAAGAGCGTCCCGTGTTCGCTGACGGTGAAGGAGGCGGGCGGGTCGACGGCGGAGGGGATCGTCGTCGGCACGTGGCCGCACCGCGACCTTCTGAACGGGTTCATCAGCGGGAGCGGAGCGTCCGGCAAGCCGGGGCTCAACACGTTCGTGATCTTTGCCGAGTCGGGGAGCGCGATCGTGCGGGACGTGACGCTGACAGAGGGAAAGAGCGCGTCGCTCGAGGCGACTCTTTCGCCCGGCACGAAGGTGACGGGGCGAATCGTCGACGGCGATGGCCGTCCCGTCGCGGGCCAGTGGGTCCATCTCTCGTGGCCCGGCTATTTCCGGATGCCGACGGCGTATCGATGGTTGTCGGACCTGACCGACGGCGAGGGTCGCTTCGAGATCTCCCGGGTGCCTCCCGGGGCGTGGAAGCTCTATGCGCGGGGGACCGGCATCCCGGTCGGAGAAACGTTCACGATTCCGCCGGGATCGTCGACGTTTGACGCGGGAAGTCGTATTCTCTCGTGGCGGGAAACAAACGGGACGAAAAGATAGTGCCTGGAGCGTTAGACCTCGGGGTTGAGCGGAGGATGAGATGAGCCTGAAATCCTGCGGCGTCGCGGTTGCCCTCCTGTGTTCGTTCGGCCTGTCGCAGGCGGACGACTGGCCCGCGTTCCGCGGCCCGTCGGGCAACGGGATCTCTGCCGAGAAGGCCGCGCCCATCGAGTGGAGCGCGACGAAGAACGTGAAGTGGAAGGCCGCGCTGCCGCGGAAGGGGAACGGGAGCCCGATCGTCTCGAACGGCCGCGTCTTCGTGACCTGCGTCGAGGACGAGGAGGCCGTCGGCAAGAAGCGCTCGCTCTATTGCTTCGACCGTAAGGACGGGAAGAAGCTCTGGGTCAAGACGGTGGAGTACGCCAAGGCGGACGAGAAAGGCAATGAGGACACGACGCACGGGACCAACCCTCATTGCAACAGCACCCCGGCGGCGGATGGCAAAGTGGTGGTTGCGTGGCACAGCTCGGCCGGTCTTCATGCCTATGACTTCGAGGGCAAGGAGCTCTGGAAGCGCGACCTGGGGGAGTTCCGGCACATCTGGGGATCGGGGACCTCTCCGATCATTCACGATGGGAAGGTCATCCTCAACAGCGGACCCGGCAAGAAGGTCTTCATGGGGGCGTTCAACCTGGCGGATGGCAAGACGATTTGGGAGATGGAGGAGCCGTCCAAAGGGGATGACCCGTCCTACAACGAGGACAAGAAGTACAAGGGCTCGTGGTCCACTCCGATCGTCGTGAAGGTTGGGGGCCAGGAGCAGATCCTCTGCGCGATGCCGACCCGGGTGGTGGCGTACGCTCCTGCCGACGGCAAGATCCTGTGGTGGTGCGAGGGCATCCGGGCGGGTCCCGGCGATCGGACGTACGCCGGGGATCTCACGTACTCGTCGCTCGTGGTGGCGGGCGACATCTGCGTGGTGGTCGGCGGGTTCGGCGGGGCCGGATTCGGCGTGCGGCTGGGCGGCACGGGCAACGTGACGGCGACCCACCAGGTTTGGAGGAACGCGAAGAACCCTCAGAGCATCGGATCGGGCGTTGTCGTGGGGGACCATATCTACATGCCCTTTGAAGGGCCCATCACGTGCCTCGATCCGAAGACCGGGAAGACAGTTTGGAAGGAGCGCGGGAGCTATTGGGGCTCGGCGGTCTCCGTCGGGGGACGGATCTACCTGACGGACCAGAAGGGGGCGACGGTGGTCTTCAAGCCGAACCCTGAGAGGCTGGAACTTATCGGGAAAAACGAGCTGGGAGACGAGGGCAGCAACTCCACGCCCGCGGTCTCCGACGGCCAGATCTTCATCCGCACATTCAAGAACCTGTACTGCATCGGCGAGTGATCAACTGTTAAGTGAGAGATCGGGTCTGTCACTTAACAGTTAGGGCGGCTGGAGATGCCCCTTGTGGTTGACGGCGTGCAGGGCGCGCTGGATGAGGGCGTCGTCGATTTCCGCATCCGCCAGGACCACGAGGACGGCCTCTCTCTTTGAGTAGCTGACCGCCACGCGCTTCACGCCGGGAAGGGCGGCGAGCGCCTCCTTCGCAGGACCGGAGCAGCACGGAGCCCACACCAGGTTGTCGATTTTGACCAGGACGCGCCGCGTCCCGGCCTCGTCGGAGGCGGGAAGTTCTTCGTCCCTTCCGGGCCCGACGAGCGCGACGACATAGGGCGTGGAGACGCCGACCACGAAAACCACGGCTGACACCCAGATCAGGATGCGATTGGCCTTGGCCGTGGGTCGGCGATACACCCTGTAGAAACCCAGGGAGAGAAGCACGAACGAAAGTCCGATCAGGTAGGGGCGGATCGGCCAGATGATCGAGCTCAGCCCGAGGCTTCCGATCCCCAGCGAGGCGAGCGCGAGCGGGATCGGGCAGCAGAAGGAGAGGGCCGCCGACGCGAGCAGGGATCCCAGCGCGGCCAGCTTTTCCTTCATGTAAGGTTTCTCTTGTTACGTCTCCGGCGTGTAAGTGATTGTATCTGGAGGAGGATGCGACCGCCAGCGGCGGGCTTTCTTGACGGGTTCCGGCCGCGGTGCTAGCTTCGTGCGACCATGAAACAACTTCTTACGGCCCTCGTTGTTCTTCTCGCTTCGGCGCCAGCCTGGGCGCAGGAATGGACGCGGTTCCGCGGTCCCAACGGAACGGGGATCAGCGACGCGAAGGACATCCCGGTCACCTGGACCGAGAAGGACTTCCGCTGGCGGATTGCGCTTCCGGGCGAGGGCCACTCGCAGCCCGTCATCTGGGGCGACAAGATCTTCCTGACCAGCGCCTCGAAGGACAAGGGGGCCGAGCGCTACATGCTCTGCCTCCACAAGGAGGACGGCAAGGAGCTCTGGCAGAAGAAGCTCCCCCTTCCGACCCACGCCCCCGGCAACAAGGGCAGCGGCTACGCGAACGGCTCGCCGACCGTCGACAAGGACCGCGTCTACGCCTGCTTCGCCTCCGACCAGCAGTATCTTGTCAAGGCGTGGGACCACGCGGGCAAGGAGGTTTGGACCGAGAACCTCGGACCCTTCCTCTCCCAGCACGGCGAAGGCGCCTCCCCCATCCTGTTTGAGGACAAGCTGATCGTCGTCAACGACCAGGACGGCGACAGTTTCATCATTGCGCTCGACCCGAAGAGCGGCAAGACGATCTGGAAATGCCCGCGCCACGGGGTGAAGGAGAACACGGCCTACGGGACGCCGTGCATCCTCCAGAGGGAAGGCAAGCCGACGGAGATCCTGACCTGCAGCCACGCCCACGGCCTCTCCAGCCTGGACGCGAAGACCGGGAAGATGCTCTGGGAGTCGCATCCCTTCGACAAGCGATCGGTGGTCTCGCCGGTCGTCGTGGGCGACCTCGTCTTTGGTACCTGCGGCTCGGGCGCCTACACGGCGAACTTCCTCGTCGCGGTGAAACTGGACGGCAAGGGCGACGTCAGCTCCACGAACATCGCCTACATCATCCGCAAGGGCGCGCCCTACGTCCCGACGCCGGTGGCCGTGGGCGACCGGCTCTTCACGATCGACGAGAAGGGGATCGCCAGCGCCATCGAGGCCCCGACGGGCAAGGTGATCTGGACGGAGCGCATCAACGGCGGCTTCTACGGCTCGCCGGTGGTGATCGACCGGAAGATTTACTGCTGCTCGACCCAGGGCGAGGTCGTCGTCTACGCCGCGGCTGACGAGTTCAAGATCCTCGCCCGGAACCCGCTGGGCGAGGGGAGCCACAGCACGCCCTGCGTCGACGGCGGCCGCCTTTATCTCCGGACCTTTTCACATCTCGTGTGCGTGGGGGGGAAGTGAACCGCGTTCTCACCTTGATTTTCACCACGTCAGTCGCGGCCCCGCTCCTCCACGCCGACGACTGGCCGATGCTCGGCGGTCGCCCGGACCGCAACATGGTCTCGCCTGAGAAGGGCCTGCCGCTGACGTGGGACGTGTGGCAGAAGAAGAACGTCAAGTGGGCGGCCGACCTCGGCACGAACAATGTCGGCACGCCGGTCATCAACGGCGGCCGGGTCTTCATCGGCACGAACAACGAGAAGCCGCGCGATCCGGCCGTGAAGGGCGACAAGGGGATCCTGATGTGCTTTTCGGAGTCGGACGGGAAGTTCCTCTGGCAGGCGGTCCACGACAAGCTGTCGACCGGCGATGCTGAGGACGTGGCGCGGTACGGCATTTGCTGCACACCGTCGATCGTCGGCGACCACATCTACTACGTCAGTAACCGGACCGAACTCGTCTGCCGCGCGGCGAAGGACGGGAAGCCCGTCTGGACGCTCGACATGAAAAAGGAGCTGGGCATCTCGCCCAACCAGGCCTCGTCCTCGTGCCCGCTCGTCGTGGGCGACCTCGTCTTCGTCTTGACAGGACAGGGAGCGGATTACAAGACGAGGAAGGTGAAGAACCCGAAGGCCCCGAGTTTCATCGCCGTGAATCGCGTGACGGGCAAGGTCGTCTGGCAGGACAGCTCCCCCGGAGACAAGATCTTGTGGGGTCAGTGGGGGTCGCCCGCGTATGGCGTCGTGGATGGGAAGCCGCAGGTCGCGTTTCCGGGCGGCGACGGCTGGCTCTACACGTTCGAGCCGGCGACCGGGAAGCCCCTCTGGAAGTTCAACTGCAAGGGGCACGAGAAGCCGCTCGCCAACGGCCAGCCCGAGACGGCCAACCAGCTGGTCGCGACGCCCGTCTACGCGGGCAACCGCGTGCTGATCGCGATCGGCGATCCGGAGGCGAGCCCCGACAAGGGATGCCTGCGCGCGATCGACGCGACGAAGGGCGCGGAGCTCTGGCGTGTGGCCGGAGACGACTTCATGACAAGCATGTCTTCCGTCGCGGTCCACGAGGACCTCGTCTACGCGACGGACATCAATTCGTACGTGAACTGCTTCGAGCTGGCGACGGGCAAGCGGCTCTGGCGGCAGGATCTCCTCTCCAGCATCTGGGGAACTCCCCTCGTCGCGGACGGGCGGGTCTACGTACAAACAGGCGATGGGGAGGTTATTGTCTTTCAGGCCGGGCGTGAATTGAAAGTCTTGACGAAGATTGAGCAGTCCAAGAAAGGTCCCGCGGAATTCGAGCACGGTACCGTCGTCGCGGCCAACGGTGTGCTGTATCTCACGGGCAAGACCAAGCTTTTCGCCATCGCGGTCCCCAAGTAAGCGAGAGATGACATGAGAAAGATCTGGGTCGCACTGGTCCTGTGCGCGGCGTTCTCCGGAAGCGCGCTCGGCGGCGACAACTGGCCGCAGTGGCGGGGGCCGTCGCTCAACGGGACGTCCGACTCGACCGACCTGCCGGTCAAGTGGTCGGAGACGGAGAACGTGAAGTGGAAGGTGAAGCTCCCGTCGTGGTCCGGGTCGTCCCCGGTGGTCTGGGGCGACCGGATCTTCGTCGCGTCGCCCAGCCCGGCGGCGGACGGGGCCGAGGCGAAGAACGTCAGGGCCATGGGCGGCGCGCGGAAGAAGGAGGGGTTGGACCTGCTGCTCCTCTGTCTCTCGAAGAAGGACGGCTCGCTCCTCTGGCAGCACAAGGTCGCGGGCGCGAACTACCAGATCGGGAAGCAGAACATGTCGAGCCCGTCGCCGATCACGGACGGCAAGCTCGTGTGGTGGTCGACCGGCGTGGGGGTCATCACGGCGCTCACGGTCGAGGGGAAGGAGGTCTGGCAGGCCGACCTCCAGAAGACGTACGGCAAGTTCGGCCTGAACTGGGGGTACGCGTCGTCGCCGCTGCTCTACGAGGGGATGCTGATCGTGCCCGTCCTCCACGGCATGACGACGAAGGATCCCTCGTACCTCGTCGCGTTCGACGGCGCGACGGGCAAGGTCGCCTGGCGCGAGGAGCGGCCCACCGACGCGCAGAACGAGGGGCCGGACGCCTACACGACGCCGATCCCGATGAAGGTGGGCGACGCGATGCAGATCATCGTGGTGGGCGGCGACTACTTCACGGGGCACGACCCGAAGACGGGGAAGGAGCTCTGGCGCTGCGGCGGCCTCAATCCCACGGGGGACAAGTTCTACCGCGCGGTCTGCTCGCCGGCGATCGTGGGCGACATGATCTTTGCCTGCATCAAGAAGGGGCCGTTCGTCGCGTGCAAGGGCGGCGGGAAGGGGCTGGTCACGGCGACGAACGTCGCCTGGACGATGGCAAAGGGCTGCGACGTGCCGACGCCGGTTTCCGACGGGAAGTATCTTTACGTGCTGAACGACGGCGGCGTGCTGGGCTGCTACGATCCGCAGACGGGGAAGGCGGTCTACGAGGGCCAGCGGGTCGGGAAGGGGACCTACGACGCCTCGCCGCTCCTGGCCGACGGCAAGATCTACGTGACGAACGAGAAGGCGCAGACGACGGTGGTCGCCGTGGGCCCCGAGTTCAAGATTCTCTCGGAGAACCCGCTCGACGACGACTACACGCTCTCCTCGATCGCGGTATCGGGCAAGGAGCTGTTCATCCGCACGTCGACGAGCCTGTACTGCATCGGGAAGAAGTAGAGGGGCGCGGTCAAAAAGCTGTGTCGCAGTTCTCCCCCGGGCTACTTCTTTTCCCGCACGTCCAGGCAGACGAGCGTCGCCTTGGCGGCGGAGTGGTCGTAGCGCTCGAGGTAGAGAAAGCCGCGCGAGAGGACCGGCGAGTTCCAGCAGTGGTGGCCCAGGACGTCCGCCGACGAGATCTCCGTGCACCCCTTTGAGGAGAGCTCCGCCAGCACCAGCCGCCCGCCCTCGGCCAGGATGTAGAATTTTCCCTCGGCCAGCGTCAGCGACCCGCGCTCGTAGCCCTTCTTCGACCACATCACCTCGCCGTCCGTCACGCGCACGCAGCGGAGCTCCGCCTCGTACTCGTGCCGGCCGTCGAAGCCGTAGAGATAGCCGTCCACGTGGATCGGCGTCGCCCAGTGCGAGCCGAGCGCCTTGTTCCGCCAGACCTCCTTGACTCCCTTCTCGTCAAACTTGAGCAGCGCCGAGCCCACGCCATACGACGCGGTCAGGAAGACCTGGTCGCCGATGACGACCGGCGAGGCGGCATTGGCCGACAGCGGGTCGCGCGAGCGGAAGGGATACGTCCCCTTGATCGACCCGTCCGCGACCGAGCAGCAGAGCAGGCCCTCCCGCGTCAGGAAGAACGCGAGCCGCGACTTGCCGGCGTCGGCGCAGACCGGGGTCGAGTAACTGGCCCCGTCCTCGCCCGATTTCCAGAGCGTCTTGCCGGTCTTCTTGTCGATTCCCACGACGCAGCCCTGCCGCTCGTCGCCGAGGTTGATGAGGATCGCATCGCCGTCGATTCGCGGCGCGACGCCGACGCCGAAATAGTTCTGGATCGGGACCTGGAAGAGATCGCCGAGGAGCGAGCGGCTCCAGATCGCCTTGCCCGTCACGAGGTCGAGGCAGTGGAGCTTGCCCTCCGCGCCCAGCGTGTAGACCTTGCCGCCCTCGATCGTCGGCGCCGACCGGGGCCCGCCGTTGTAGTTCCAGCGGTCGCGGTAGGCGGTGGGATAGGCGAAGCGCCACTTCGCCTTCGCGGTCGCCGGGTCGAGGCACTCGACGACCTCCTCGTTCTCGACGCGGTGGAAGACGACCAGCGCGCCGCGGACCACCGAGGGGGAGGCGTAGGTTTCGCCCAGCTTGATCCTCCACACTTCGGGCGGGCCCTTTTCGGGCCATTTCTTCAGAAGGCCGGTCTCACGCGAGACGCCCGTGTGGTCGGGGCCGAGAAACGTCGCCCAGTCGCCCGCCTCGGGCGGGGCGGCGGCCTTGACGGGCGCCGCGATCGCCTTGCCGCCGTCGGAGCAGCCGAGGACGGCGAAGATCGCGATCCACAGGGTTCTCATGCGTCACCTCGAGCTCGAGACGATGTCCCGCAGGGTCTCCAGGCGCCGGCGGGAGTCGCGGAACCAGCGGCTGGCCGCGTGCATCCAGTCCTCGCGCGGCGTGGTCTTCGCCGCCTCGGCGCTCGTCCCCGACGGGCCGAGCTTGAGCTCGCCCCGGTCGTCGAAGAGGGCGGCGACGCGCCCGTGATGGAGCTGCGCCCGGTTCAACCGGGGGAGATGGTCGCGCGGGTGGGAACCGGCGAACGCGCCCTCCAGGAAATCCAGCTCCTTCCGCAGGAGGTCGAGCTGGTGCAGGATCGCGAAGATCACCTGGAGCTCGTACCAGCCGGCGGACATCGAGAGGCGCATCGCGGCCGCCTCCTCCTGGGTTCCCTCCGCGGCATCCCGCTGGGCCACGCTCGCGGCGTCGACGGTCGCGCGGCAGCGGAAGTACAGGTTCTCCTCCGCGGTCCAAAGGGGCGCGTACGCTGTCACCGCCTCGTGGCGGTAGAGCGCTCCGGGGCGCTGTGGCATCTCCACGCTCTGCCAGAAGGTCTCCATGTCGCCGTCGGTGATCGGGCGGGGGAGGTCGTTCGTCTCCACCAGGAACGCCTCGATCGAGGGGAGCGGGCCGAGGAGCGAGCCGCCGGCCCCGACGTGGCGGCGCACGGTCCCGACCAGCGCGCGGTTGAGCGCGAGGAACGTCTTCTCGATCTGCCGCTTGCGCACGAGGAGCGGGCTCGGCGCCTCGAGGTACCAGCCCGGGTCCCCGCGCGTCCGCCGCCGAACGCGCCAGAGGGACGAGTCGCGCGGCGGCGCCTGGGAGACGATCGACGCGAACGACTTGACGAGGGCCTCGGACGGCGTGGCCTCGAACGCGACGCAGGCCGTCGAGGGCGAAAGCGTATGGAGGTGGACCGTGACGGATTCGCCCGTGCCCGGGAGCTTGAACGTGAAGAGCGACGCCCAGGCGCCGGGCATCCCCTTGGCCACGAGCCGCTCCAGGGTCTCGGACGGGTGGCGCGTCGAGCCGCCGGTGCCGAGCGCGGAGTGGATCGCCCGGAGCCCCGCCTTGAGCGGCGCGAGGTCGTCCTTGAAGAAGAGATCGACGAAGATGACCTTGAAGGGGTGGACGGTCACGCCGCGCGGCTGCGCGAACTCCTCGTGCGCCTTCGACGGGCGGGCGAGCTCCTCCTCCGCCGCCTTGAACTGGGACGAGAGCGTCCCGGTCGCGCGGACGAGGCGGAGCATCAGGCGTTCCGCCGCGCACGGCTCCACGTCGGGCCAGTTCTGCATCAGCGGGCCTCTTGTTTCCGGCGGACGGTTTTCCGGAACGACCCGGCCGCGACCACGATCCGTTCGACCGCCGCGTCGATCTCCGCCGCGGTGGTGAACCGGCCGAGCGAGAAACGGACGCTGCCGCGAATGCGATCCTCGTCGCATCCGAGCGCCCCGAGCACGTAGCTCGGCTGGAGCAGCGCGCTCGTGCAGGCGGAGCTGGACGAGACGGCGACGTCGGGCATCGACTTCATGAGCGCCTCGCCGTCGACGCCCGGGAATCCCAGGTTCGACGTGTTCGCCAGCCGGCGGTCCGGGTGGCCGTTCACCTGGACGCCCGGGTGCCGCGAGGAGAGCGCCTTCTCGAAGCGGTCCCGGAGCGCGCGGATCCGGGGTTGTTCCGCGGCCCGTTCATTCCGGGCGATCTCCGCGGCCGCGCCCATGCCGACAATCGCCGGAACGTTGAGCGTTCCCGAGCGCAGCCCCTTCTCGTGGCCGCCCCCGTGGAAGAGCGGCTCGCACCGGACGCGCGGGTTGCGGCGCCGCGCGTAGAGGATCCCCACGCCCTTGGGCCCGCAGATCTTGTGGGCGCTCGCGCTCAGGAGGTCGATCCCGTCCGCTTCGACGTCGATCGGCTCCTTCCCGAAGGATTGCGTCGCGTCGGTGTGGAACAGGACCTTCATCGATTTGCAGAGCGCGCCGATCTCGCGGATCGGATGGAGCACGCCCGTCTCGTTGTTCGCGTGCATGATCGAGACGAGGATCGTCTTGGGGGTGATCGTCTCCGCGAGCCGGTCGAGGTCGATGGCGCCGTCTCGATCGACCTTGAGATACGTGACCTTGAACCCTTTGGATTCGAGGTGCTCGCAGGGGTCGAGCACGGCGCGGTGCTCGGTCACGACGGTGAGGATGTGGTTGCCCTGGGAGGCGGTGGCGGGGGACGATGCGACTCCCTTGATCGCGAGGTTGTCCGACTCGGTCGCGCCGCTCGTCCAGTAGATCTCCCGCGGATCGGCGCCGATGACGGACGCGACCTTGGCGCGCGCCGCCTCGACGGCCTTCGCCGCGTCGCAGCCGAGCGCGTGGTGGCGGCTCGCCGCGTTGCCGAAGTTCTCGCGGAAGAACGGGAGCATCGCCTCGAGGACCCGCGGGTCCACCGGCGTCGTCGCGTTGTAGTCGAGGTAGATCACTCGTCCTCTTCGTTCTCGTGGGGCGGCGGCTCGGCTCGGGGCACCAGGCCGAGGCCCCGCTCGAGTGCACCGACCGTGAAGATGAGAGGGTAAAGCCGCTCCCAGTACCAGAGTCTAGCGAAATAGAGGCCGATGGGCGAGGGGTCGAACCGGTTCCCCTGCTGGGTTCGATCCGTGAGCCACCGGCAGCCCCACTCGACGGCGAGCGGGATCGACGCGACGCTGCGGGCGCCCGGGAACGTGGCGAGCGCCTCGACCGCGAGCGCGGTCTCCTCGATCGTCGAAGGCAGTCCGGGCGCGCCGCCGAATCCGCGGTCGGGGTTCTGGGCGGAAAGGAGCCATGCGGCGGCCCGGCCGTGCGCCTGCGACCAGCCCTCGTCGATCGCCGGCAGCGTCGAGCACAGCATCACGCGCGCGGTCCCGTAGACGGGATTCTCGTCGTCGTGGCCCCTCGTGTTCCCGAACCAGAGCGGGACCCAGGTGCCGTCGTCGCGCTGCGTGCGGACGAGGTACGCCTGCGCGCGAGCGGCGGCTTCATCGATCCTCTTCTGGACTTCGGGTGGGAGTTCCGATCTCCACGCGCTCCACGCGCGGAGTGCGTGGGCCGTCAGATCGGGGCAGCTGCGGTCGAAGGGAAGCTTGCCCCAGCCGCGGCAGAACGTCGGGATGCCGCCGTCCTTGTTCTGCAGGTCGAGGAGCCACGTCACGCCCGCCTCCGCGGCGCCCCGCAGCCCGGGATCGTCGCCCTCCCGGAGCGCCCCGAGGGCGAGGAGCGCGCCCGGGGTGTCGTCGGCGTCGGGGACGCCGCCGCTCAGGTCGGTCCACGCCCAGCCGCCTGGGGCGGCGCCCGTGTACGGGTGGACCGTCTTCATCTGCTGCGCGAGGAGCCACGCCCGGACCGTCGCGCGCTCCTCCTTCAGAAGGATCTTGTCCAGCGGGCCTCCCGTGGAGAGCGCCTGGATCGAGAGCGTCGTCACCCAGGTGGCGAGGTTCGAGTCGATCGCCCAGCTGCCGTCCGCACGGACGGAGCCGACGAGGAACGAGACGCCCTTGCGGGTAACGGGATGGTCGGCGAGGCCGCTGGCGGCGAGGCTCATCGTGACGAAGCTCGTGAGCGGCGTCGCCTCGAGGAAGCCGCCCGACGAGGGTTGGATCGCCTCGAGGATCCGCAGCGTGCGCCCCTTCGTCGCCGCGCGCAGGAGGAGCGTGAGCGGATTCCACGTGGGCCGGTGGTGGTGGCGCGCCTGGCCAATCGCGATGAGCGCGGGAAGAGCGTAGCTCACGACGGGGAGGCCGATCCGCGGGAACCAGGAGCGGGGCAGCGCCGCGAGCTCAAAGGGGAGCGCCGGCACGAACCGCCAGGCGTCGCGCCCCTCGCCGAAGCGTCCGGCGATCGCGCACATCGTGAGGATCGGGACGGAGAAGGTGCGGTCGTTTCCATAGCGCTTCGCGATCGCGGGGCCGAGCGACTGTGGCGAGAGGTCGCCCGCCGCCTTTCGAATCCAGTCCTCCGCGCGCGCGACGACGCGGTCGGCGCCGGCGATTTCCTTCGACAGGCCGAGCGCGGCCCAGCAGAGCGTCGTGGTTGAGAGGTTGCTCGGGCACTCCGGCGTGTCGCCGAATCCGCCGTCGGGGTTCGCGTGGGCCACGAGCCAGCCGAGCCCCTTCCGGACCATGCTCTCGAGCTCGCCCGATCGGTCGTCACGTGCCCGACGTACCGTCTCGAGCGCGCAGGTCGCGGTTGCAGTCGAGAGCGCGCTGGGCGAGAGATAGCCCTCCCAGTGACCGCTGCGGGTACGCGATTCAAGGAGGCGGACGCGCGCGGCGGAGAGGGTGCGTTCGATCGCGTCGCGATCCACGGCCTCGGGCGGGGGCCCGAACCGGATGAATTCCTCGAAGGGGTTCATGACAGGCTCAAATGACCCAGGGCGAGTAGTCCGTAGTAGGTGTACTCCGGATCCTGCACATCGTCGGACCAGCTTCCGCAAAAGGACTTGCCGGTCCAGAGGCTGTCGACAAAATCCAGCATCGGCTCGCGGAGCGCGCCGATCGACGCGTGGGCGGCCGCGAGGGCGTGGAGCGCGGTGGCCGTCGAGAGCAGGTCGGGCACGGGGGCCTCGGGAACGGCGAGGAAGCCGCCTTCGGGTCGCGCGCGGGAGAGCAGCCAGGTGACGGCGCTTGCCGGCACTTCGGCGCCGAGATGGTGGATCAGCGTCACCGCTCCCGCCGTGGTCGGGGTCGTGCCGCCGAACGAGCCGTCGGGGGACTGCATCGCGAGGACGGAGGCGGCCACCTTCTCCTGTTCGAGGAGGGCGCAGCCGAGGTCTTCAAAGGCGCCGAGGGCCAGGAATTGGTGGTAGACCGACCCGTTCCCGGAGAGCCTCTTGGCAAGGTTTTCGGCGGATCCGGCGGGCATCGCCTTTTTTCCCAGGGCGGCCCAGCAGCGGGCGAGGCAGGTGAGGTGGACGAAGTCGAGGCCCTCGCCGTCGCCGAAACTCTCGAGATACGGGCGGACGCGGTCGGCGGGCGGATCCTGGCGGAGGGCGATCAGGCCCTCGAGGGCGAACACGGTGTAGTAGAGGTCGCTCTTCCCGGCGCGGTCGCGGGCGCCCCCGTCCTCGTTGAACTGCGAGCGCAAGAAGTCGGCGACGCGGTCAGCGGCTTCCTGCAGGAGGTTGGGCGCCAGCCGCGCGACTTGCAGCATTTCGAGCCTCAAACTCACTGCAGTACCCTTCGATGAGCTGTTCGCCGAAGATCTTGCCCACCACCCGGCGGAGCAGGCCCTTCAGCGTGGGATTCGAGAGGAACCGCAGCGATCGGATCGCCTCCTCCTTGTAAGCCTCGAGCAGATCCTTCGCCTTCTCGATCGCGCCGCAGCCGTTGAGCGCGGCGTGGAGCTGGCCGTTGAGCTGCGACGCGCGCACCTCGCGGCTGAAGAGCTTCGCGATGAGCGCCTTCGCCTCGCCCTCGGCCCGCTTGTGGGCGATGGAGAGGATCACCGAGGGGCGGAGGTCTTCCAGATCGTTCGAGTCGCTCGTGCCGTCGAAGTCCTCGAGGTCGTCCTTCACCTGGTAGGCGATCCCGATGGACTCGCTGTACTTCCGGAGGACGTCGTGCGTCCCCTCGTCCGCGCCGCCGAGGTACGCGCCGAGGCGGAGCGCCACGTCGAACGCGGGCGCGGTCTTCTGGCGGAAGAGGTCGAGCACCTCGGTGGACGGGAGCGGCGAGGGGTTGCGGCTCCAAAGGAGCTCGCGGCCCTGGCCGCGGGCGAGCGTCAGGTGGCCCTCGGAGGCCGCGCGGAGCATCCGGACGCGGATCGCCGGATCGACCGAGAGCTCGGAGATCAGGCGGTAGCCCTCGCCGAGGAGGAAGTCGCCCGCGTTCAGCGCGACGGGGATGCCGACTTCGACGTGGAGCGTGTCCTCGCCGTACCGCTTGGAGTCGTTGTCCTCGATGTCGTCGTGGATGAGCGACGCCTTGTGGAAGCACTCGACGGCGACGGCCACCTTCTTCAGATCGGCGGTCGTCTCCGGTTCGCCCTTGAGCGCCATGTACGCGCAGGCGGCGAGATAGGGACGCCAGCGCTTGCCGTCCTTCGCGAGCCAGCGGCGCGCGATTTTCGACGTCTCATCCTCCGCCGCGCCCATGATCGCGTCGAGCGAGTCGCCGGCGAACCAGCCCTTCACATCCTTCTTGAGCTGGTCGAGGTCGAGCCGGTAGGTCTTGTCGTCCGAGGTCAGGTGGATGAGGTCCCACACCCAGTCGAGGTCGACCGTCGTGTTGACGCAGTCGTCCTGGAGGAGCGGGATCGCCGCGCCCGGGATGGCGGCCGCCTCCATGTGGGGGAAGCACTTCTCGAGCACGTTGATGCAGCTGACGCCCACGACCGCTTCGATCTTCCCGGTCTCGATCATGGAGCGCACGATCGCCGATCCCTCGGCGACGAGGACCGCGTAGCCGAGGCGCTCCGCCTCGACGGTCAGGTCCTGGATCGAGCAGAGCCCGCACTCCTTGCAGAGGAGGCCGAACTCGTCGAACGGCGCGGGGCACTTGTCCTCCTCGCGCAGGCACTTGGGGAGCAGGAGGAGGCGGCGCTCGAAGGGGATCGTCGCGATGGTGTCGTACCAGGCGGCGTTCGAGACGAGGATCGCCGTGTAGTCCTTGTACTTGGGGTCGACGCCGGTCTCCGCGAGGACGACGGCCGTGTGCTCGCGCAGTTCGTCGAGGGTGAGCGGCGGGACCGCGCCGGACGTCTTAATGCGGTTCGCCGCCGTCTTCTTCAGAAGGGCGCGGACGCGCTTGTCGTCGGGGATGTTGGACTGCGCCTGCCGGTACCGCTGGCGGGGCACCTGCGCCGGCAGCGTGAGCTTCGCGCCGCTGCCGAAGCGGAGCATCACCGGCGCGGCGGGCGGCTCACCGTTTCCGTTCGAAGGCGCGTGGCTCATGGTTTCTCAACAAACCTAACGCTAGGTATACGCCCCGAATCCGAAGAACCAATGTTTTTTTGCAAATCGATAGACCCAGTTCTCCTCCGGCACAGCCTGGCCCGGCAGGTGCTGGCTCGTACGCGAGGTCATTCCGCGGAGTTCGACCATCGCCGTGTTGCGCAGGGTCGTGTCGCGGCACGAGTGCCGCTCGACGACTTCCTTCAGGAGGTCGGGACGTTCCAGCACGATGCACCCGCGCGTCGCCTTGGCGGCCGTCTTCCGGAAGTCCTTGAGGAGCGGAGACTCGGTCATGGTCTTGTAGAGGTCGCCGTCGTTGTCGCGGATCGACTCCTTGGCGAACTGGATGATCGGGCAGGGCTCGACGTCCCCAAAGGGGCCGATGTGGTGGCTGATGCCGGTCGCGGCGGGGCAGAGCGCCTCGCCCTGGTCGTCGTAATACGCGTCGACGATCCCGATCGGCTTCCGGTTGCGCATCTCGATCACGAAGCGACGGATCGCGAGCACCTGCTCGGGCCGGAGCGAAAGTTGCGGGTTCGAGACCGGGCCGACGGGCCGGTACGTGTGGAACCAGGTGTAGTGGACCCCCATCTTGATGAGCCGGTCGACCCACGACTCGCGGATCAGGTCGTCGAAGTTGCTCTGGCAGATGCTCGACGCGACGCCGGTGATCAGGCGATGGCGGAGGGCGGCCTCGAGACCGGCGAGCGTCTTGGAGAGGACGTTCTTCCGCCCGCGGCGCTCGTCGCTGACGACGGACGAGCCCTCGATGCTGATGAGCGGCGTGGCGTTCCCCGCGCGGCGCAGGTCGGCCGCGATCTCGTCGGTGATGAGCTGGCCGTTCGTGAAGACTTGGAAGTAGCAATCCGGGTGGGCTCGGAACAGCCGGACGAGGTCGGGATGGATGAACGGCTCGCCGCCCAGGATCCCGAAGAAACTGTTCCCGTGCTGCTTCGCGTTCCGGACGAGGCGGTCGAGCTCCTCGAAGGTGATCATCTTTGCGGGCTTGTCGACGTCGACCCAGCAGCCCTGGCAGCGCAGGTTGCAGCCGTTGGTGATCGAGATGTAGAGGAACGGCGGAAAGGTGATGCCCTGCTTGAGCCGAGCCTTGAACTTCTCGACGGAGCGCATGCCCTTGTAGCCGAAGTTGTAGGCGAACTTCCAGAGCAGGCGGGCGTCGGTTGTCCGCAGCATCCGGAGGGCGAAGTCGGCCATCACCATGGTTAGATTCCCCACTCCCTGTCTGAAGGCGCGGGCTTCGTGTCCTTCACCGTCTGGGATCGCGCCTGCCGCGCCTCCATCTTGGCCTTCGCGCGCTCGGCGCGCTGCTGGATGTCCTCGACGGTCGGGAGGCTCATCAGGACCTCGTCGGGGATGTCGAGCTGCTTGCCGAGTTCTTTGAGGCAGCGCTTGCGTTCGAGGAGCGCCTTCGACTCGTCGCGCTCCGTCGAGAAGCGCTTGCGCGAATCGGCCTGCCGGGTGCGGAGCGAGTTGTAGAGGTCGCCGCCCAGGAGCGCGGAGATGTCGACCTTCATCGCCTCGCGCTGCACGTCCTCCTGCTTGACGACGTCGCCGTTGATCGGGCCGGCCTTGTACTTGGGGAAGAGGATCGCGACCTCGGGGCAGACGCGCGAGCAGGCGGGGCAGTCGGTCTTGCAGTTGTCGTTGTTCTGGACCTGGATCTTGTCCTGCTTGTCGACACCGTAGACATCGAAGAGACAGAAGGTGAGGCACTGCATGCAGTTCGTGCAGCGGTCGTAGTCGATGACGGGGAACCACGGCTTCCACGCCTCGAGCTTGCGCGCGCCGGCCTTCTCGCGGGCTTCGCGCGCGGCGGCGAGGACGCCGTCGGCGTTCAGGCCGTCGAGGTTGCGGACCTGGACGCCCTCCCCGGCGGCCGGGGTCGGTCCGCCGTTGAAGCGCCCGAAGAGGAGGATCGGCGAGCCATCCTCGCGGGCGACGGTTCCGCCGTTCGCGGGGCGGGTGACTTCGAAGCCGTGATCGAGCAGCGTGGTGACGGCGCTGTAACGCTCCTCGGCGGCGAGGGGCGCGCTGCCCGCGCCTTCATAGAGCACGACCCGGAGGTTGACGCCTTCGAGCTTCTTCACGAGGGCTCTCCCGGCAGCAGCTTCCGGACCACCTCGTCCGCGGACTGCTCGCGCATGTTGAGGACCTCGACTCCCTCCTTCGGGAGCGGCGCCTGGGCCGCGTGGAAGAGCCACCGGACGGCGCGGGGGAAGCAGGCGGCGATCCGTACGGGGCCCGACTCCGCCAGCTTCTTGAGCGCCGGGTCGCGGCGGGCCGACATGTCGCAGAGATCGGCCACTCCGTCGAATGCGGCGCCGCTCGCGCAGAGCCTTTTGAGGACGTCGGCCTTCACGTCCTTGGGTACGACCTGGGCGTAGGTGCAGTTGCAATAGAGTATGCGGGGTTCGGTCACGGCCGCGTCCCTCCGCTCATCCGGTGGATCGGGCGGGGGCGCGCGGGACGGAAGCGCTCGAGGTGCTCGATCGCAGCGGGGACGCCGAGCGTCCCGAGCGCCTCGAGTACCGCCTTCTCGAGGAACTCCGGATCGGCCTCGGCGCGGAGGTTGATCACGAGGGCTCCGCCGTCGACGCGGTCGAGGAGCGACTCCCGGAGGTCGGGCTCGCCGTCGCTCCGGACGAGGCTCACGACGGAGAGCGAGCCGGTCCCGTCCTCCGTGTCGAGGGTCATCTTGAGGTGGGCGATCTCGAGTCCCTGGCCGGCGATCCGGTCGCGGAGCGTCCGCGCGAGCCCGACCAGCAACCGGTTTGCGTCAAAGGGTGACGGGGAGGAGAGGCGCGCGGAGGCGTTGAGCCATCCGAGCTGCGCCTCGCCTTCCGCGTAGAGGTCGTAGTCGAGTTCGAGCGAGGTCGAGTCGCCCGCCTCCGACCCGAGGATGAAGGAGAACCACGGGTCGAGGCCGCTGCCGTCCTTCGCGGAGGCGCAGAAGACCTCGGCGCGCGGGAATGCGGCCTTGATCGCGGCCACAAGCCGCTCGCGGAGCGTCGCGTCGAGCGCGTCGCACTTGTTGACGACGATCGCGTCGGCCTCCTCGAGCTGCTTCCGGTAGACGTAGACGACCTTCTCGGAGAAGGCGCGGCCCGTCTCGAGGCCTAGGATGCGGGCGGCGCGCGACGGGTCGACGAGGACGCTCAAGGGGGCGATCTCGAACCGGTCGCCGTAGATCCTCCGGAGAGGGTAGGAGACAGTCGCGACGAGGTCGGTGCAGCTGCCGACGGGCTCGGCCAGGAAGACGTCGGGGCGGGTCTCGCGCGTCAGCTTGTCCGCAGCCTCCATCAGCGAAGTGAAGCGGCAGCAGAAGCAGCCTCCGGCGATCTCCTCGACGGCGAAGCCCTTGGAGCGGAGGATCGCGGTATCGACGAGGCCGGTGGACTGGTCGTTCGAGATGAGGCCGACGCGCTTCCCGAGGTCGGCGAGGGTGCGGGCGAGCCGTGCGACCGCCGTCGTCTTCCCCGCGCCGAGGAAGCCGCCGATCATGACGTAACGCGCCTTTTGCGTCATCGGTTCATTCGGACTCATGGCGCTGGCCGAGCATCTTGTCGATCGTGGCGTCGAGGACCGCGACGTATCCCTGGACGTCGAGGCCTCCCGACCCGGGCGTCCCCCGCACGGAGTATAGCCATCCTCGCCCGTAAGGGTCCGTCTGGACAAGCTTTATTTCCTTGTCGAGCTCCGGATTCGAACCTTCGAAGCGGCCGCCCATGGGGGAGTAAAGGTCGGTGATCGCCTTGAAACCCTCGATCCAGCCGATCGCCTGCCCCGTCTTCACCTCCGCCCCGGGCTCGACGTCGAACCCCAGTTCGACCGCCTCGCCCAGCATGCGGACCGCGAACTTGGTCAACCCCACGCGCCAGAGGTCGTTCTCCCCGCGCAGCAGCCAGTGGTGGCCCGCCGTGTAGGATCGGTCCGGCTTCAGCCGCGTCGAAAAGCGCGACCGCTTGTAATGGATATCCTCGGCTCCCATCACTCATCTCGTGAGGATACAACGATCCTCGCCGCCATTTGGATCCCCACGTCCATAAAAGCGCCGGGCGTCTTTATGTACACCGCGTGACCACGAAAACGCCGCGCGATTTCATGGTCACGTTCGAGGGCATATTCCTGCCGACGACGGGCGTTACTATAGCATCGAACGGATCGTCGCTCACGGAGGAATCCGCGCATGACAGCAGTCAGGACCGTTCCGCTGGCGATCGCCGGCGTGTTCCTCGCGCTGTGCGGCTCCGACGCGTCGGACTGGTCGCGCTGGCGCGGGCCCGACGGGACGGGCATCTCCGGCGAAAGCGAGTGGAAGCCGCAGGCGCTCGTGGCGCCGAAAGTCAAATGGAAGACCAATGTCGGCGTGGGCCACTCCGCGGTGTGCGTCGCCGGCAAGGCCCTCTACACGATGGGCAACGTGGCCGAGAAGGACATCATCTACTGCTTCGACGCGGAGACGGGGAAGGAGACGTGGCGGTTCCCGTATGCCTGCGCGTCGGGCAACTACAAGGGGACGCGGGCCACGCCGGTGCTCGACGGCGACCTGCTCTACACGCTGGGTCGCGACGGGGACGCGCACTGCCTCGAGGCGAAGACCGGCAAGGTGAAGTGGCAGACCAACCTGATGAAGCAGCACGGCTCGGGGGCGGGGACGTGGGGGATGGCGGGATCGCCGCTCATCCTGGGGACGATGGTGGTCTACAACGCGCGGGCGGCCGGCCTCGCGCTCGACAAGGCGACGGGCAAGAAGGTGTGGGAGACCGGCGGCGGTCCGTGCGGGTACGCGTTGCCGGTCGCGTTCAAGAACGGCGCCAAGGAGTTCGTCGCCGTCTTCGGATCGCAGGAGGTGACGATCTCCGACGCGATGACGGGGAAGAAGGTCTTCTCCCATCCCTGGAAGACGCAGTACGATGTGAACGCGGCCGACCCTGTCTTCTTCGACGGCAAACTTTTCATCACGTCGGGGTACGAGCACGGGTGCGCGCTCCTGGACCTTTCCGGAAAATCGCTCAAGGAGATCTGGCAGAACCAGAACATGCGGGGCCATTTCGCGAGCCCCATCCACCTGGACGGCCATCTTTACGGGGTCGACGGGAACACGGGAACGGGCCAGCTCAAGTGCCTCGACGCGAAGACGGGCCAGGTGAAATGGTCGCAGGCCGGCGGATACGAGAACCTCATGATCGCCGCGGGAAAGATCATCGCGATCGACAAGAAGGGTGAACTCGTCGTGGGCGAGGCGAGCCCGGCCGGATTCAAGGAGATCGCGAGGGGGTCCGTCCTGAACGGCCAGACAACGAACTGGACCGCGCCGGTGCTTGCGAACGGACTGATCTACTGCCGGAACAGCGACGGAGACCTGGTCTGCATCGACGTCCACTAGCCTCGAATCGAAAGTCGGACCAATTTCGTACTGTATTTGTCGCGGCGGAGTTGCTATCTTGATTAGCATCAAAGCATGAGCGAAGCGCCGAATAATCCGAATCCGATTCCCGCGGTGCCTGCGCCCGCCCCGCCTCCGGCGGCGGCCGTGGCGCCTCCCAAGCCCGCCGCCGCACCGGTCGCCGCAGCAGCGGCCGCTCCGCCGAAGCCCGTTCCGGCCGCCCCCCCGGCGCCGCCCGCCCCGGCCCCCGGCCGGGTGCCGAACCCGCCGTTGGGCGCCGCGCCGTCGGGCTCGATCCAGCTCAGCGCCCAGCTGCTGGCCCTGATCGCATCGGGGCTGGCGGTCATGGTCCTCATCATGGGCGGGCTCATCGTCTTCCTCCTGGTGCGCATGCGCGATCCCCAATACAAGGTGGTCCTCCACAAGGACGGGGAGGACGGGGTGGCGGTGAGCGTCAAGAACCCCGGGACGAAGGGAACCGAGGAGGAGGTCGAGAAGGTCACGATCGGCGAGAACTTTCAATCGTTCGACGGCAAGCCCTCCACGCGGCCGGGATCGTGGGCGAATTTCCGCGGGTCGAAGTTCGACAACGTCAGCCCGGAGGAGACCCACCTCGCCGATCGCTGGCCGCAGGCCGGGCCGCCGCTGCTCTGGGAGAAGGCTCTTGGCGAAGGATATGCCGGCGCCGCCATCCACAAGGGACGCGTCTACGTCATGGACTACGACGTGGAGAAGCGGGAGGACGCGCTCCGCTGCTTCTCGCTCGACGACGGCAAGGAGATCTGGCGCCGCTCGTACCGGATGAAGATCGTGAACTCCCACGCCTTCAGCCGCACCGTTCCGGCGGTGACGGACAAGTACGTCGTGACGATCGGGCCGAAGTGCCACGTGATGTGCGTCGACACCGAGAGCGGCGACCTGAAGTGGGGCATCGACCTCGTGAAGGAGTACGGCACGAAAGTCCCGGAGTGGTACACGGCGCAGTGCCCGCTCATCGACGGGACGACGGCGGTGATCGCGCCAAGCGGCCCCGAGGCGCTGATGATCGGGGTGGACTGCGAGACCGGGAAGGTGCTCTGGAAGACGCCGAACCCCAAGAACTGGAAGATGTCGCACGCGTCGGTCATGCCGATGAGCGTGAACGGGAAGAGGATGTTCGTCTACTGCTCGCCGAAATCCAGCATCGCGGGGGTCTCGGCGGAGAAGGAGAACGCCGGGGCCCTGCTCTGGGAGGGGACGCTTCCATGGGATCCCAAGTACCCGGTGATCGCGGCGTCCCCCGTGATCCTGGACGACGGCCACATCTTCATGACGACGGGGTACAGCGCCGGGAGCGTCCTTCTCCGGGTGGTCGAGGAGGGGGGGAAGTACCAGGCCAAGGTGCTGTGGAGCCTCGATGAGAAATCCGGCCTCTGCTGCGAGCAGCAGACGCCGCTTTACTACAAGAAGCACATCTTCGCGGTCCTTCCCGAGACCGCGGGCGGCTTGAAGGACCAGTTGGTCTGCATGAACCCGTTCGCGGGCGGGAAGATCATGTGGTCGAGCGGCAAGGAGAAGCGCTTCGGCCATTTCGAGCCGTTCCTCGCGGCCGACGACAAGCTCTTCGTGATGAGCGCCAAGGGGGTTCTCACGCTGGTGAAGGCGAGCACGGAGAAGTACGAGGAGCTGGCCCAGTTCCAGGCCGTGCAGGGGCACGATCCGTGGGCGCCGATGTCGCTGGCGGGCGGGCGGATGCTCGTCCGCGACTCGAAGAAGATGGTCTGCATCAACGTCGACAAGGGGATCGAGCAGTGAGGAAGATCTGGCTCGCCCTGGCCATCGCCGTGGGGCTCGCCTGCGTCGTGATGGCCGTCATGGTGGTGAAGCGGCCGCCGATGAAGCCCGGCGCCGGGGGCGTCGGCGTCCTGGGCGGCGGCGGCGGGCGCGCCTTCGATGAGCAGATGAAGGAAATGGAGAAGATCGATCCCAAGCTTCTCATCTGCAAGGAAGCCGCGCGGCATCCGACGGGAATCGCCAAGCTCACCGGCCTCGCGGTCGGACCCGATGACCGGATCTACGCGGTGGGGGACAAGACGCTCATCATCCTGGGCAGCGACGGCACGGCGGCGGGCCGCGTCGAGCTGGGCCAGGCGCCGACGTGCGTGGCGGTCGGTCCCGATTCGACCGTGTACGTCGGCCTGATGGACCACGTGGAGTTGCTGGACGCGAAGGGCGCGAGGAAGGCCTCGTGGCCGAGCCTGGGGGCGACCGGCTGGATCACCTCCATCGCGGCCAACGAGAACGAGGTCTACGTTGCGGACTTCGGCCAGAAGCGGCTCGTGAAATACGACAAGGGAGGGAAGGTGCTGGCGCGGCTGGGGCCCGAGGGGCCCGACCAGGGTCGCTTCCAGCTTCCGAGCCCGAACTTCGACGTCGCGGTGGACGCGTCGGGCTCGCCGTGGGTGGTGCAGACCGAGAAGCACCTGATCACCAACTTCCGCGAGGACGGGAGCGTCGCGACGTCGTGGGGAAAATCCGGCCCGCAGATCGATTCATTTTCGGGATGCTGCAATCCCACCCACATCGCCATCCGGCGGGACGGCTCGTTCATCACCAGCGAGAAGGGGCTCGTCCGGGTCAAGATCCACGGGCCCGCCGGGGAACTGATCGGAGTCGTCGCCCAATCCAGCGATTTCAGGAAGGACATCCATGGGCTGGACCTGGCCGTGGATTCCAAGGACCGGTTCCTCGTCCTCGATCCGGAGACCGGAACGGTCCGGGTCTACGTCTTGAAGGCGGAGTCCCGGCCTTGAGGTTGGAATTTGACGTGTTTTCGGGGTAGGATGGGGCGTTTTCATAGGGATTATTCCGCGACCCTGCGGAAAACCCCGCGCCGCAAGCGTACAATAGGTGCTATATGCTCGAGCCCATGAAGGAAAGCCGCGCGACGGACGAGGGCCACAAGGAGCCCCGCCGGGAGTTCTTCAAGTCCGTGGGTCGAAACCTGATCCTCGGGCTGACCGGCGCCGGCGTGGCCGTGATGATCCGGAATGGCCAGATCGTCTGCATCAACGAGCTCGCACCGTGCACCCATTGCAGCCTTCTGAAGAATGGCTGCGAGTTGCCCAAGGCAGTTTCCTACAGGAGTGGAAGTGGAAGTGGTAGCGGTAGAAAGCAGGAATCCCATGATAAGAGTTGACGACCACAGCAAGCAGGGCTCGGTCGGCTTCATCGACCGGCGCTCGTTCCTCCAGACGGGCCTGAGGGCGGGCGCCGCCGTGGGTCTCGTCGCGGCCGCGGGCGCCACGGCGCTCAAGCTGAATGCCGACGACAGCGTTTGGCAGCTGGACCCCAAGAAGTGCATCTCGTGCGGGCTGTGCGAGACGGAGTGCGTCCTGAATCCGTCCGCCGTCAAGTGCGTCCACTCGTACGGCGTGTGCGGCTACTGCAACCTGTGCTTCGGTTTCCTGCAGCCCAACGCGACCGAGCAGAGCACGGCGGCCGAGAACCAGATGTGCCCGACGTCGGCGATCGGCCGGCGGCTGATCGAAGGGCCGTACTACGAGTACCAGATCGACGAGTCGCTCTGCATCGGGTGCTCCAAGTGCGTGAAGGGATGCACCACGTTCGGCAACGGCTCGATGCACCTCCAGATCAAGCACAGCATCTGCGTGAACTGCAACGAGTGCACGATCGCCCGCGCCTGCCCCACGCGCGCGTTCCAGCGCATGCCGGCCAAGACACCGTACATTCCGAAGGGACAGGGCGAGACGGCCTGAGGTCCGGGCGGTTCGCGGGGCAGGAGACGGGGACTTTAGAGGGATCATGAGAGCTTTGCGGGTCTGGGCTTCGCTGGGAATCCTGGCCGTGTGCGGCATGCCCGCGTTCGGCCAGAGCTTCGATCGTTTTCCCCGGCCGGAGTTCCAGAAGAAATACGACGAGCCGAAGCCCCAGCACGGCAAGCCCCGGTCCGTGTACCTCGAGTGGTTCGACGTCTTCGTTCTGGCAGGCACGCTGGCCTTGGCCTCGTACTACGGCCTGAAGAAAGTCTCCCGCAAGGCGATCTTCATCCTGTCGCTCTTCTCGGTCGCCTATTTCGGCTTCTACCGGGAGGGCTGCGTCTGCCCGGTCGGGTCGACGGGGAACATCGCGCAAGGACTGGGCGCGTCCACGATGGCCGGGATCATGAAGACGACGCCGTACAGCGTCCCGCTGATCGTCGTCCTGATCTTCCTCCTCCCGCTCCTCTTCGCGCTGTTCTTCGGGCGGTCCTTCTGCGCGGCGGTCTGCCCGCTGGGGGCGGCGCAGGAGATGGTGATCATCAAGCCGATCAAGGTGCC
>JBGPCZ010000039.1:0-38435 GCA_041482015.1 Planctomycetota bacterium
ACCGCGTACATCTCGCCGGAGCAGTGGATCGGCCGGCCGCTCGACGCACGGGCCGACCTCTACTCCCTGGGCGTCCTGCTCTACGCGCTCGCGACCGGCGCGTACCCGTTCCCCGGTCCCGGCGCCACCGAGTTCCGCGAGCAGCACCTCCGCGCGGTCCCCAGGAAACCCTCCGAGGCCAACACGCTCCTGGGCGCGGGCCTCTCCTCCGTGCTCCTCAAGCTCCTTTCCAAGCTCCGTTCGAAGCGGTATTCGAGCGCCAAGGAATTCCTGGACGATTTTCAAAGATGCCGGGAGGGGAAGAGCCCCGAGGCGATCAAGGCGACGACCCGCGCGCTCCGTTGCCCGTTCTGCGAGACCGTCTATCCGGCCGGGACGAAGAAGTGTTCCGTCTGCGGCGAGTCGCTCCAGGCCCCCGGCACGGGGCCGATCGACCTCCAGGCGCGCGCGGACGAAATCACCTGTCCCTCCTGCGGCGCCTACTGCGAGAAGACCGCCCGGGCGTGCTCGCGCTGTGGCAAGGGCATCTGCGCCCGCTGCCGGAAGGCCCCCTCCGTCCGCCAGGATTTCTGCGAGGCGTGCGCGCCCCCCAAGAAATAGGCTCTTACCCATTTCTCCTCTTCTTCCCCGTTTCCCCTTTTCTTACACTGTGTCCGGGTGAAGATCCTGGTCGTCGAGGACGAGAAGAAGGCCGCGGCCTACCTCCGCAAGGGGCTCGCCGAGAACGGCTACGTGGTCGACGTCGCGGCGGGCGGCGAGGACGGCCTCCACCTCGCGCAGACCGGCGGGCACGACCTCGTGATCCTCGACGTGATGCTCCCCGGGCGCGACGGCTGGTCGGTCCTCTCCGAGCTCCGCCGCTCCGGGAAGCAGACCCCCGTGCTCTTCCTCACCGCGAAGGACGCCGTCCAGGACCGCGTGAAGGGCCTCGAGCTCGGCGCCGACGACTACCTCGTCAAGCCGTTCGCCTTCTCGGAGCTGCTCGCGCGCGTCCGCTCGATCCTCCGGCGCGGCCCCTCTCGAAAGCCGGAGACGATCCGGCACGCGGACCTCGAGATCGACCTCGTTCGCCACCGCGCCGCGCGGGACGGGAGCCGGCTCGAGCTCACGCCCAAGGAGTTCGCCCTCCTGGCGCTCCTCGCGCGCCGCGCCGGCGAGGTCCTCTCGCGCACGCTCATCGCGGAGGAGGTGTGGGACATGAACTTCGACGGCGGGACGAACGTCGTGGACGTCCACGTCCGCCGGCTCCGCTCCAAGGTCGACGATCCCTTCGATCGCAAGTTGATCCACACGGTTCGCGGGGTGGGATATGTCCTCGACGGTCGTCGCTGAGCGGCCCGCGGCGTCCTCGATCGCCGCGCGTCTCACGTTGTGGTACACCGCCTCCGCGTTCGCGCTCGTCCTCGCGGCGACCGGCTTCCTCTACTGGGCGCTCTCCGCCAACCTCGAGCGCGGGGATGCCGAGGCCCTGGCCGATCACGTGCAGATCCTGCGCCTCATGCTCCGCGACCACCCCGGCGACCTCTCGCTCCTCAAGCAGGAGGTGGAGGTGGAGTCGTCGGCCCGCCAGCACGCGCGGGTCTTTCTCCGCGTCCTTACCGGGGACGGGCGGATTCTCACGGAGACGCCCGGGATGTCGCTGGAGGTCCTCCCGTCGGGCTTCCCCGCGCCGCTCGACGGGGCCGGACGCGCCTCGCCGATGAGGAGCCTCTCGGGGAAGTCCTTTGAGATCGCGACGGCCCGCGTCCCCGGCCACGTGATCCAGGTGGCGCTGGACGCCACCCGCGAAGAGCAGCTGCTCGCGGATTTCCGGACGAAGATGGTCGCCCTCCTTGCGATGACGCTCGTCCTATCCGCGGTGGTGGGCCACCGGATCGCGCGGCGCGGGATCCGGCCGGTCGAGGAGGTCGCCGAGACCGCGCGGCGGATCCGGTCCTCGACGCTCGACCAGCGGATCGCGACCGCGGGGCTTCCCGCCGAGATCGCCTCGCTCGCCTCGACGTTCAACGAGATGCTGGCGCGGCTCGAGGAGGCGTTCGCCCGCCTCGCGCGCTTCTCGGCCGACATCGCCCACGAGCTCCGCACCCCGATCAACACGCTGCGGGGCGAGGCCGAGGTGGCGCTCGGGAAGGCCCGGAGCCCCGAGGAGTACCGCGAGGTGCTGGGCTCCGCGCTCGAGGAATACGCCCGGGTTTCGCGCCTCATCGAAAGCCTCCTCTTCCTTGCGCGCGCGGAGGACCCCGGGACGCAGATCCACAGGGAATCCGTGGATGTGTCCCGCGAACTCGCGGCGATCCGCGAGTTTTACGACGCCGGGGCGGGCGAGAAGGGCGTGGCCCTCTCGGTGAGCGCCCCCGGGGAGCTGGCCGCCCAGCTCGATCGCACGCTTTTCCAGAGGGCCGCCGGCAACCTTGTCGAGAACGCGCTCGCCCACACGTCGAGCGGCGGGACGGTGACGATCTCCGCGATCCGCGAGAACGGAAGCGTCCGCGTCGAGGTCGCCGACACCGGGTGCGGCATCCCACCCGGGCACCTCCCGCACGTCTTCGACCGCCTCTACCGGGTGGACCGCTCGCGGACCGCCTCGACGGGCGGGGCGGGGCTGGGCCTCGCGATCGTCAAGAGCATCGCGGAGCTCCACGGCGGGACCGCCTCGATCGCGAGCGAGCCGGGGAAGGGTACGCGGGTGACGCTGCTCCTTCCGGCGGCGCCGGGGAGTTAGCGATTTCGCCAACCGTCAGATCAGCGAGCGGAGCACGCGGCCGAGCTTGACGGGGTCGTGGCGGATGAAGTGGGGGCCGGCGGTCATCCCCGCCCCGGCGGAGCGCGCGTAGAGCGTGAGGACGTCCTTGCCTTCCGGCTCAAGCAGGTCGGCCTGGATCACGCGCGTCTCGCGGAGCCCCTCCACGTCGAGCCGCACGGGCTCGGCCCCGTCCTTCCGGTAGGCGCGCACCCATTTGGCGGGAAGGCGCCGCGAGTTCACGATCGCTGCGTCGGGGGCGGTCCCGAGGTACTGCGAGAGGATCTCGATGTGGTCGCGCGCGCTCATGCCGTCGGTCTGGCCCGGCTGGGTCATGATGTTGACGATCTGCACGGTCCGCGCCTTGGAGACGCGGATCGCCGTCTGGATCCCGCGCGTGAGGAGCGCGGAGAGGATCCCGGTGAGGAGCGACCCGGGGCAGAAGACGATGAGGTCGGCGTGGGCAAGGGCGCCGATGCACTCGGGCAGGCAGTTCACCACGGGCCAGTGGAAGAGGCGGCGGACGGGCGCGCGCGGCTCGCGACGGATGATCTCCCACTCGCCGCGGACCATCCGGCCGTCGGCCAGCTCGGCGCAGACGTGCGTCGACTGGTCGGAGACGGGGAGGATCGTGTGGGGGACGCCGAGCTCGCGGCGGAGCGCGTCGATGCCGGCGGAGAGGGAGCCCTTCAGGCGGATGAGCGCGCTCACGATCAGGTTGCCGAGGCTGACGCCGTCCAGGTCGCCCTCGCGGAAGCGGTAGCGGAGGAGCTCGGCGAACAGCCGTTCATCGCCGGCGAGCGAGGCGAGGCAGTTGCGGATGTCGCCCACCTGCGGGATGCCGAAGATCTTGCGGAGGAGGCCGCTGTGGCCGCCGTTGTCGGTGACGCCGACGAGCGCGGTGATGTCGAGCGGGTAGCGGGTGAGGCCGCGGAGCACCTGCGACTGGCCCGTGCCGCCGCCGATGCAGACCACCCGTTTCCGACGCGCGGGCGTCCCCCTCGCCATGGGTCAAGTCTAGCAGATCGCGACGGCGGGGTGTACACTCGCGCGGGTGTCGACGTTTCTTGAAGCCCTCGTCCTCCTCCCGGTGGGGCTCGTCGTCGGCCTCGTCGGGAGCCTGATCGGGGTGGGCGGCGGGTTCTTCGTCGTGCCCCTCCTCATGATCGGCTACAAATACCCCAAGGAAAGCGCGACCGCCGCGTCGCTCGGGTGCGTGTTGCTCAGCGCGGTCTCGGGCACGATGGCGAACGCGAAGCGGAAACGGATCGACTACCGGACCGCGATGGTGCTGGCGGCGGGGACTCTGCCGGGCGCGTGGTACGGGCGCTTCGTGATCGGGAAGCTGACGTCGCAGCAGTTCTCGATCTCCTTCGGGGCGCTCCTCCTGGGGATCGCGGCGTACGTCCTCTTCGTGAGGCTGAAGTCCGGGAAAGGGCTCGTGCGCGGCGCGCCGCGCGAGCTCACCGACTCCGAGGGGCAGGTGCACCGGTTCGAGGCGAACCTGCCGCTGGGTTTTGCGGTGAGCCTGGGGATCGGCGTGATCTCGTCGCTCTTCGGGATCGGGGGCGGGCTCATCCTCGTGCCCTTCCTGGTGATCGCGTACGGCATGCCGCCGATCTGCTCGGCGGCGGCGGCGCAGTTCACCTTCATGTTCGCCTCGGCGATGAGCCTGGCGATCTCGATCGCGAAGGGCCAGATGACCCCGGAGGGCTGGCGGGCGATCGGACTCCTGGGTGGCGGCGTGGTGGTCGGGGCCCAGCTGGGGGTGTCGCTGGCGAAGAAGCTCCCCGAGCGCCTCTTCCGCACCCTCCTGGTCGCGGTCATCGTTTTCGTTTCGGTGACGATGATCCGGCAGGGAATTCGGCCTTGATTCCCGGGGCGGGGGGCGTATACTTTACTCCAGGTCCATAGATAGGAACGGGGTCGGTGGCCGCACGGGCATTCGGACATATCGGCGCTTCAACCATCCAACGGCGATGTCCAACTGTTGAGTTTGAGATCCGATCTCAAACTCAACAGTTGGTGGTGTCTTTCCCGGGCTAGAGTTGAGTTGAGAAAGGGTCTTCCATGGGGACGTACGCGGACAAGACGTTGAAGTGCGTCGAGTGCGGGGCGGATTTCACGTATGCAGCGAGCGAGCAGGAGCTGCACGCGTCGCTGGGCTACCAGAACGAGCCCAAGCGCTGCAATCCCTGCCGCGACGCGAAGCGGCAGCGGAAGGGCGGCCCGCGGGGCGGGCCCGCAGCCGGTCCCCGCGGCGGCGGCGCCAGCGTCGGGCGGGAGGCGGGAGGCGCTCCGCGGGAGTTCTTCACGGCGGTCTGCAACGAATGCGGCAAGGAGGCCCAGCTGCCGTTCAAGCCCCGGGGCGACCGCCCCGTCTACTGCAGCGACTGCTTCACCAAGCGCCAGACCGGCGTCTAGAACGGTCGAGGGAGAGCTGCGAGCCCTCCCTCAATCGTTTTTCCCCTTGACTCGCCTGCCGTCGGTGTATACTTTAATGAGACTGAGACTCAGTCTCAATTTATGGACGACCGGCTGAAGGCGATCGAGGCCTACATGAGGTCCCGCGGGCTCAAGCTCACGGCGCCCCGGCGGCGCGTCGTCGTGAAGCTCCTCGAGGTCAAGGGCCACGTCGCCGCCGACGAGCTCATCGAACTCCTCCGGAAGGGCCGCACCCCGGTCTCCAAGGCCACCGTCTACCGCACCCTCGCCCTCGTCAGCCAGTCGGGCCTCATCGACGGCCACGACTTCAACAGCGGCCGCCGCGTCTACGAGCCCATGGTCGGCCGCGCCCACCACGACCACATGTACTGCATCCACTGCGGCAAGGTGATCGAGTTCGAGGAGGAGGCCATCGAACGCCTCCAGGACATGGTCGTCGCCCGCCACAAGTTCACCCCCGTCTACCACAGCCACAAGATCTTCGGGTACTGTTCGGGCTGTCGCGACAAGGCGCCCGCACCGTTGAGATGACTTCATGATCGAATCCTTCGTCATCACGCTGCGCGAGGGGGTGGAGGCGGCCCTCGTCGTCTCCCTCGCGCTCGCCTACCTCCGGAAGATCGAGCGGCCCGACCTCCGCAAGACCCTCTGGCTCGGCGTGGCCCTCGCCGCGCTCCTCTCGGTGGCCGGAGGCGTGGCGGTCCGGCTCGCGAAGATCGAGATCGAGGGGGCCATCGAGGGCGTGCTCCTTCTCGTCTCCTGCGGGCTTGTCAGCTGGCTCGTCTACTGGATGTGGCGCCACGGGAAGCGGATGAAGCAGCAGACCGAGGAGCGGCTCGGTCGCGCCGCGGGCGGCTCGAAGTCCGGGGTTTTCCTCTTCGCGTTCCTCATGGTTTTTCGCGAGGGCGTCGAGACGATCCTCATGCTGCTGGCCTCGGGCTTCACGTCGGAGGGCGTCCTTTCCGCCGCGGGGGCCTCCGCCGGCCTCGTCCTCGCCGTCGCGCTCGGCGTCGCCTTCACCCGCGGGACCGTGCGCGTCGACCTCCGGAAGTTCTTCTCCGTCACGAGCGTCATCCTCCTCCTCTTCGCCTTCCAGCTCCTGGTCGCGGGCCTCCACGAGTTCACCGAGGCGGCGATCATCCCCTCCGGCGAGACCTACATGAAGATCGTGGGGCCGCTCGTCAAGCACAGCGCGCTCTTCGTGATCGCGGTCCTCGTCCTCCCGTTCGCCCTCATGCTCCGCCGGGCGGTCGGCGCCGACGCGACCCCCCTCAACCCCGCCGAGGAGCGCAAGGAGCGCGCCCGCTCGCAGGGCGATCGCATCGCGAAGACCGCCTTCTCGGTCCTGGGGATCCTCGTCATCGGGACCCTCGGCTACGCCTGGGCGCACGAGAAGGCGATGATGGTCCTCTCCGACCCCGAGATCATTTTCGAGACGGCGCCCGAGATCGCGGTGCCTCTCGAGAAGGTCGCCGACGGGAAGCTCCATCGATTCGCCGTGAAGGCCGACGGGAAGCTCCTGCGGTTCCTCGTGATGAAGAAGGAGAAGGAGGAGTTTGCGGCGACCATGGACGCCTGCACGATCTGCTTCGACAAGGGCTATGCCCAGGTCGGCGAGCAGCTCCGCTGCCTGAATTGTGCGGCGGAGATCAACGCTCCCACGTTCGGGGAAGGCGGCGGCTGCAACCCGATCCCGATCACGCCGAAGCCCGAGGTCCGGGGCGGCGCGCTGGTGATCAAGCTCGACGCGATGACCGTCCACGCCTCCTACTTCAAGAGCGGCGTCCGGTTCATGAAGAAGTGCGACGGGTGCGGCATGGAGATCGACGTCGAGCGGGCGGCCGGCCAGAAGGACGGCAAGTGGTACTGCGGCATGGAGAAGTGCCTCGAGAAGTTCAGGGGGAAGTGATGGTCTTCAGGATCGTGACGGAGTCCCTCCGGCGTCGCGCGAAGTCGCGCCTCGCCGCGCTTCTCGCCGTGGCGCTTGGCGCGGGGGCCGCGAGCGGCCTGGTCATGATCCTCCTGGGCGTGGGAGACCGCATGGCGGCCGAGATGCGGAAGGACGGGGCGAACCTCGAGATCACGGCCGGCGACGCGGGTTTCCAGGAGTCGGAGCTCCCGGCCCTCCGGAAATCCTTCTGGGCCCCGCAGATCGTGCGCGTCATCCCCGAGCTCCGGCTCTCCGCGAGCGGCTACACGATCGTCGGCCGCGAGCCCGACCGCGTCTGGCGAATCGAGGGGTCGCCCGGAGTTCTCGCCGGTGTCTCGCTCGGGATCGCGCCCGGCGCGAGGGTCGACGTCGGCCGCCCGCTCATCGTGACGGGCACCGTTGCCACGGGGGGCGACGAGGACGAGCAGCTGATCGTCCCGCTCCGCGTCGCGCAGGAGCTGGCCGGGACGCCGGGACGCGTCTCGCGGGTCCTCGTCAGCGCCGTCGTGGTGCCCGAGACTGACGAATTCAGAAGGTTCCTCAAGCAGCCCGTGAGCTTCCCGTCCAAGGAGCAGGAGCGGATGCAGTGCACGAACTTCCCGACGAACGTCGCGCGGACCTTCGGCGCGGCGCTCAATGCCGACGCCCGCGTGATCCACAAGGTGGCCGAGACCGAGGGGGCGGTTCTCCGGCGGATCGAGGGCGTGGTCTGGGTCCTCGCGCTGGGTGCGATCCTCGCGGCGTGCCTCTCGGTGCTCGCCGCGATGACGGCCTCGGTGGGCGAACGCCGGAAGGAGATCGGCCTTCTGAAGGCGCTCGGGGCGACCGATGGCGCGGTCGCGTCGCTCTTTCTGGTCGAGGCGCTCCTCATCGCGGTCCTCGGGAGCGTGGCGGGCTACGCGATCGGCCTTGCGGCGGCGAAGTCGATGAGCGCGGCTCTCTTTGGAAATCCCGTGCCGGGCTCCGCGGGCGTCTATCTCGCGACGCTCTTCGCGTCGCTCGCGATCGTCGCGCTCGGCATCGCCTGGCCGCTCCGGCGGGTCGTGGCGCTCCGCCCCCACATTGTCCTTCACGAGGCCTGAGATGCTCCTCCGGATGGCGTGGAGATCGGCGACGGCGTCGCGGCTCCGCTTTGTGGTCGCGGCGGCGGCGGTCTTCGTCCCGGCGGCGCTCGTGACGGCGACGGCCAACTTTGCTCTCGATGCGGAAAGCAAGATGACGCGCGAGCTGCGATCGCACGGGCCCAACGTGATCCTCGAAGTGAGGAAGGGCGTGCGGGCGATGGACGAGGCGGAAGTCGCGCGCGCGAAGCAGGCGCTGCCGGGGATCCTCTCGACCGCGCTCTCGCGGCCCGACCGGGTCGAGCTCTCGGCCACGGGATCCTATGAAGAGATCGAGGCGGCGCTGCGCCGGGTCGGGGAGACCTCGAAAACGCTCCAGGGACGGACGATCCCGGTGATCGCGGCACAGGAGGGCGCGATCCTCTCGAAGATGCGCGGGCTCCTGGCCATGATGGCCTGCCTCATCCTCGCGGCCGGCGGCCTCGCGATGGCGCTCAGCCTCGCGGCGGGGGTGGCCGAGCGCCGGCCGGAGATCGGGCTCCTTCGCGCGCTCGGGGCGACGGGCGGCCGTGTCGTCCGTTTCTTCGCGGCCCAAGTCGGCCTGCTCCTCGCGGTGGGCACGGCCGCGGGGATCGTCGCGGGCCTCCTCCTCTCGGAACTCATGAGCCGCGGCGTGTTCGGGCTCTCGACGGGGCTCCGTCCGGCGGCGGTGATGCTGGCGGTCGCGGCCTGTGCGGCGATGGCGGTCCTCGCGTCGGTCGTCCCGATCCGGCGCGCGCTCCAGGTCCAGCCCGCGCTCGTCCTCAAAGGGGAATGATCCGATGAGCCTGATCGCGGTCCGGGGCCTCTCGAAGCGGTACGGGAGCGTGCTCGCGCTGAACGAGGTCTCCTTTGCGATCGAGCCGGGCGAATGGATCGCGATCATGGGGCCGTCGGGGTCGGGCAAGACGACGCTTGTCAACCTTCTCGGGTGCATGGACACGCCGACGGCGGGCGAGGTGGTGATCGGCGGGCAGGACATCGGGAAGCTCGGCCCGTCGGAGCTCGCGGCCTTCCGGCGCGAGAACGTCGGCCTCGTCTTCCAGCAGTTCCACCTGGTCCCGTACCTCTCCGCGGTCGAGAACGTGATGCTCGCACAGTACCTGCACTCGATGGCCGACCGGAAGGAGGCGACGCACGCCCTGGAGCGGGTGGGCCTCGGGGACCGGATCCATCACCTGCCCGGCCAGCTCTCGGGCGGCGAGCAGCAGCGGGTCTGCGTGGCGCGGGCGCTCATCAACCATCCGAAGATCATCCTGGCCGACGAGCCGACGGGAAACCTGGACGAGGAGAACGCGGCGCTCGTCATGGGCCTCCTGACGAAGCTGCACAACGAGGGGAACACCATCGTGATGGTGACCCACGCGCCGGACCTGGGGCGGCTGGCGAACCGGCGGTTCGAGCTGCGGCACGGGACGGTGAAGACCGAGATCCGGAGCACGAAGGAGGAGGAGGAGATCTTCGACGACGTCCTCCAGCAGCTCTGGGAGCGGGTCGAGGCGGGCGGGTCGCCCAACCTCTGCGCCGACAGCCCGAGCATGCTCGAGGACCGGAGCCTGCTGCTCGCGATGCAGGGGAAGGGGATGGTGCGGCCCGAAGGCGCCACGTTCCTCCTGACCGAGAAGGGGCAGGAGCGCGCGCGGGACATCATCCGCCGGCACCGCCTGGCCGAGTGCCTGTTCCGGGACACGTTCGAGATCCGGTCCAACGAGCAGATCGAGTCGAACGCGTGCGTCCTCGAGCACGTGCTTTCGCCCGAGGTGACCGAGTCGATCTGCAAGTTCCTCAAGCACCCGACGCAGTGCCCGCACGGGCGCCCGGTGCCCCGGGGCCCCTGCTGCGAGAAGACGGGCTCGTTCCGGATCGTCGCGAGCTCATAAGATGAAGAGTGTAAGAAAGGGGAAAAGGAAAGGGTTGGGGAAATGGGGAAGAACTTCTTTCCCCCCTTCTCCAAGCATCCCCATTTCTCCTTTTCTTACACGGTTCCTGGCCCGCTTCGTTTTTGGGGTTTTATTGAGACTGAGACTCAGTTGCAATTGAACGGTCGGCCTGCTATATAAAAAAGGAGGTTCATCCATGGCGCGCATCCTGATCGGAGGAGTGTTCGTGGCGGCGTTCTCGACGGTCCTGGTCCTCCCGGCGTCCGCGGACGAGCGGAAGTTCGCCTATTCGCAGGAGGCGAAAACCCTCGCCTCCGGCTCGTTCGAGTTCGAGCAGTGGGCGACCGTCGCGGCGAGGAAGGACTCCGGCACGTTCCGCGAGTGGCACTTCCGCGAGGAGTTCGAGTACGGCGTCACCGACCGCTTCACCGCCGCGGCCTACCTCAACTGGGAGGCGAAGACCATCCACGACGTCCCCGGCCTCGCCGAGGAGAAGGATGCCAAGTTTGCCGGCATCTCGCTCGAGGGGAAATACAAGTTCACCGACGCCTCCGCCGACCCCCTGGGAACGCTCCTCTACGCGGAGTTCTCGGCCGAGCAGGACGAGTACGAGATCGAGCTCAAAGGGGTCGCCAGCAAGTCGTGGGGGAACTGGACGTTCGCCTACAACTTCATCGTCGAGACGGACTGGGTCGGACAACTCGATCCCGTCACCGGCCGCCGCGCGTGGGAGCACGCGATCCTCATGGAGAACACCGCGGGCGTCTCCTATGGCCTCCTCCCGATCCTGGCGGTCGGAATCGAAGGAATGGCCCGGACGCCCTTTGACAACAATCTCGACCGCGGGCAGACGGCCTACTTCGTCGGGCCCAACGTCCACGTCGCCGCCGGCCCGCTCTGGGGGACGCTGACGTTCCTCCGCCAGGTCGACCCGCAGGGCCACAACCGCCTGAACCTGGACGGCTTCGAGAAGTACGAGATCCGGCTGATCGTGGGGATCAGCTTCTGAGGTGAGACGGTTCCTTCTCGTCCTGGGTCTCGGCCTCGCCGGCTGCGTGGCGAACGTCCCCGTGCCGACCCCGCTCATGGCGGGCGGCGACGAGGCGCGCCTCGCGGAGCTGCGCGCGGGCCGCGAGCTCTACGTCAACAAGTGCTCCGGCTGCCACGCGCTCCTCGACGTGGACCGATTCAGCGATCGCGAGTGGGCGGCCGAGGTCGGGGAGATGTTCCGGAAGAAGAAAGTCCGCATGACCCCGGAGGAGCGCGACCGGCTGATCCTCTACTTGACCACGGTGAACGGCCGGGACTAGGATGGCGGCGTGTTTAAAGTCCTCGCGTACCTCTCCCCGATGGCGGTCGGCTTCGGCGTCGCGGCGGCGCTGGCGCTGACCGAGGGGGCGCCCGCGAAGCGGCGCGCGGCCTCGGTGGGCGGAGTCGTCGGGGCGGCGGTGGTCATCCTGGCCCTGGCCGCGTTCACCGAGTCGTTCGCCGCGTTCGGCAAGGTCGCGGTTCTCCTCGCCTCCTTCAGCGCGCTCGTCGCGGGCCTCTACCTCCTGGGCGAGGCCTGCCGGCTGCCGCGCGAGATCAGCCAGGTCGTGGCCTGCTTCACGGTCGTCGCCCTCATCAGCTCCGTCTTCTGGATGGGCCCGCTTATCCGCGAGGCGGCCGACGTCGACCGGGGAGGGGAGGCGACGTACCGGCGGATCTCGCTCGCGGTCGCGATCAACCCGTACACGGTGATGGGCTACTCCGTCTTCGGGGTCGAGCCTCTCCACGGCGACGCGCTCCGGCCGCTCGGCCTGCACGACTACCAGTTCGGCCGGCCGGGCTGGGGGTCGACCTCCGCGGGCTACGCGCTCTTCGGGCTCCTCTTCTTCGGCGCGGCCAGGGGTCTCGTCGCGCTCCGGGGGAAGCGATGAGGCTCGTACTCGCGGCCCTGGCGGCGGTCGGTCTGGCCGGCTGCGGCTCGGATCCAAAGGAGTCGGACGTGAGCGCCGGAAACGCTCGGCCCATCCGGGTCACCCGGAGGGAGCAGCTCGACGGGGCCCTGGGGAAGCTCGTGACCCTCGAGGGCGAAGTCGCCTGGACGAAGACCCCGACGATCCTGGGCGTCGACGTCGCCTCCGATTCGCCCGACCTGCGCGGGAAGTGGGCGATGGCGACCGGCCTTCTGAAGAAATGGGTCGTGACCCGGGAGGATCTCGACCGGGAGCTCGCGGCCAGGGGCGTCTTTGCCCACCGGGGACCGGGCACGTTCTACCGGCTGGTGGAGTCGGGGACCGGCCGGGATGCGCAGGTCCAGCCGCTCCCGTAGGCCTTCACGCCTGCTTCTCGTCCTTCTTGAAGACGAGCATCTGGTCGCCGATCGCGACCAGGTCGCCGTCCCCCAGGTCCGCGACGGTCACCTTCGTCCCGTTCACGAACGTGCCGTTCTTGCTCTGGAGGTCCTCGATCTTGTAGAAGCCCGCCCACTTGCGGATCTGGCAGTGGCGGCGCGAGAGGTTGTTGTCCTCGAAGACGAGATCGCAGTCCTGGCCGCGCCCGATGACGAGGACCTCCTTGACGAGGGGGATGACGCGCGGCGGTTGTCCGGGAGCCGAGTGTCGGAGCACGGGCATGACATGGAGATAGCAGGGGCGGATTCGGGGTTCAAGAGAATTCCCTCGCGCCGCCCGCGGGTTGCTTCCGGGGCGGTCGTGGGGTAAACTCCTTCCTGTCCAATAGTCCTGCAGGCGCTGTAGAGAGAGAGAGAGGGGAGTCGTGGAACCTACCGTTCTCGCATGCCCGTCGTGCCGCCGTCGATACCGCCCGCATCCGTACGACCCCGCGCAAACCTACTCGTGCAAGCAATGCAACGGGTCGCTGGTATCGGAATCGGCCGCGCCCGCGCCCGTGCGCGAGCAGGTCCAGGTTGTCCCGATCCCCAGGAGCCCGGTCCGGCGTCCGAAGGTCAAGGCCCGGAGCCGGCGGACTCCCATCCTGGTCGGGACGACCGCCGTGCTCCTTCTCGCGGGGGCGACGCTCGTGGTGGTCCGGGCCGTGCAATCCAAAGAGGCGGCGATCGCCGTGGCGGACCGGGCCGCGAAGGCTGAGAAGGAAGCGGAGCGCCTCGCCTTGGAGTCCCGGCGGGAGGCGCAGGCCGCCGCTCGCGAGCGGGATGCCGCGAAGCTCCGCCTGGCCGAGTCCCTCGTCTTCCAGGGGGACGTGCTCGGCAGCGCCGGCCGATGGGGCGAGGCTCATGACCTCGGATACGTCGAGGCGCGAAAGATTTACCGCGACGTCGGATCTCCGTCGCGCGCCGTGGAGCTCGGCTTCTCCAGGATCGTCCGCCACCAACCCCCGCCCTTGATCGCGTTCGCGGGACATTCCAAGAGGGTCGACGCCGTGGCCTTCGCGCCGGAAGGCGGGCTCGTCGCCTCCGGGAGCGCGGACGGAACCGTGGGCCTCTGGGATGCCCTTACCGGTCGCCGGCTCCGGCTCCTCGAGCAGGGGAGCGGCGTCACCTCCCTGGCCTTTTCTCCGGACGGTCGGCGGCTGGGCTCGGCTTCCGTCAACGGGGAGATCCGGATGTGGGACGCGGAGGACGGACGCGGACTCTGGAGCCTCCGGGTGCATCAAGGGGCGGTGCGATCGGTGGCCTTCTCGTGGGATGGGGAGACGCTCCTCTCCGCGGGGGCCGACGGGGCGGTGCGGCTCACGGGCGCGGAATCCGGAGAGTTCATCATGGAGTGGATCGTCGAAGAGGACGTCTCGCACGCCGCGTTTTTCCCCGCAGAGGACGCAGTCTTCTATGGAGGGACAGACGGCGGCAGCCACCGGCTGGAGTGCGAGACGGGCGAGTCCCGCCGGATCGCCGAGGGGGGCGCAGGAACGCGGACCCCGGTTCCGTTCGCCCTGGCGCCCGACGGCCGAGTGGCGCTCTCCGGCGCGCGGGGCTTCGATCTCGAGTCGGGCGAGGAGATCGTCGATCACCCGGCCCACGCGGCGGGCGCGATCGGCGTGGCGGTCTCTCCCGACGGCCGGCTCGCGGTCACGGTGGACGGGAGCCGCGCGGTGAAAGTCTGGGAGCTCCGGCACGGCCGCGACGTCCGATCCTACGACTGGCACGACGCGGGGGCCGCGTGTGCCGCCTTCTCCCCGGACGGCCGCTGGGTCGTCTCGGGCGGCGTCGACGGGAGCCTGCACTTGTGGGAGGTGACCGTTGCGGCCTTCGATCCGGACCGTCTCCAGGAAGTCCGGGCGCGGATGCTGAAGGCCCAGGCGACGCTCGCGACCTCTCCGGGCGACGGGCCGTCCCTCCGGGATCTTTCCGACGGGTGGCGTTTCCGCGGCTTCGGGGAGGCCGCCGCGCGGCTCGCCCCGGAGGCCGGAAGTTCGTCGGCCCGGGCGCCGCGCCGATGAGCTAAACGGAACCCGCGCGATCGCGGGGGCGTCGAAGCGGGATGAAAACGATCGCCTTCATGCTGCTCCTCGCCGCGGGCGCGGCCGACCCTTGCGTCTGCGGCGGTTGTGCCGGGTTCGCGCATCGCGAACGGCCGGGGACCTGCGCGACCTGCAAGGGCCAGAGCTCATCCATCGACGACACGCTGTGCGAGAGCTGCGCCCGAAAAGGGTCGGCCTGCCCTCACTGCGGGAAGGGATTGCGCGACCCGCAGATCCTCGTGGGCGAGGCGTCGCTGGTCGACAAGCAGCCGCGGGCGGAGCTGACCTACTTCGTATGCAAAGGGGAGGACGGGAAGCCGCAGGGCGTGCACGTCGACCGGAAGCGGTTCCCCTCGGTCGAGATCAAGGGTCGCGCGCTGCTCTTCATGGCCCGGGACGGAAAGGGCGACGTTGTCGTGCGCGAATGGCTCGCCCTGGCGCCGAAGGAGAAGGACCTCGAGGTGAAAGGCGAGAGCGACCGACCGGTTTCCCGGCGCGCGCTGCTGTCCGGTCTGGACTCCTCGCCCAAGGACGGCAAATTCAGCCTCGTCCTTCCGGCCGTGCCGGGCTGGACGTTCGATGTCATGTTGGGCGACAAGATCCTCTCTCGCCACTGCTTCGCGGATGGGGCCTGGAAGCAGGTCAAGTAGAGCGGGGGCGGCGCCGTCCCTGGCGCGAAACGGGGCCGATCGTCGAGATGAGGCCGATGCTGATGAACACGGTCTCGGCCCGCCGGTTCAGGGTGATCACGTGGTCCCGGCCAACCAGGAACTGTTCGATCCGGTTGAATCGGAATCGATGTCCATCGACGAGTCGAATTTCGAAGGGCTTGAACGGCCGGGCCGAAGCAAACTGGTCGACGCTTTCCTTCCGCATCATGGCAACTATAACCTCCTTCCAACCACCGCTCAAGTCAGCGCAACAATCGTGCCATGAAAGAACCGGGAACGCGCGCGGAAAATGAAGGCGTCCCTCGGCGCGTGTTACGAAACGTAACACGGGGTAACACGGCGAAAGGATTTCTGATAAAGTGGCCGGTCCGTGAGCCGATACGACAAGCAAATCCTCTTCGGCCCGATCGGGAAGGAGGGCCAGCAGAAGTTCTCCCGCGCCCGCGTCACCGTCATCGGGCTCGGGGCCCTCGGCTCCATGATCGCCAACCACCTCGCGCGGGCGGGCGTGGGATTCCTCCGGCTCGTCGACCGCGACTTCGTCGAGCTCGACAACCTCCAGCGCCAGGTCCTCTACGACGAGGAGGACGTCCGCGCGGCCCTCCCCAAGGCGGCGGCCGCCGCCCAGAAGATCGCACGGATCAACTCGGAGATCGCGCTCGACCCGCGCGTCTGCGACGTCAACTACTCCAATGCCGAGGAGCTCGCGCGCGACGTCGACCTCGTCCTCGACGGCACCGACAACTTCGAGACGCGGTTCGTCCTGAACGACGCGTGCGTGAAGCTCGGGCGGCCGTGGATCTACGGCGGCTGCGTCGGGAGCTACGGCATGGCGATGGCGGTCCTTCCGGGCGAGGGGCCGTGCTTCATGTGCCTTCTCGGCGGAATGCCCGCGCCCGGGACGTCGCCCACGTGCGACACCGCGGGCGTCCTCAACACCGCGGTCGGCGTCGTCGCGTCGCTCGAGGCGAACGAGGCGCTGAAACTCCTGCTGGGGAAGCGAGAGGCGCTGACGGGCGGCCTTCAGACGCTCGACCTCTGGACGAACGCCTTCCAGCTCGTGAGGATCCCGCGGTCGCCGGCCTGTCCGACGTGCGTCGGCCGGACGTTCCCGCACCTCGAGGCGAACCCGTCGACGGCGCTGTCGCTCTGCGGCCGGAACGCGGTCCAGATCACGCCCGCGCCGGGCGCGTCGCTCGATCTCGCCGAGGCGGAGCGGAAGCTCGCGCCGCTCGGGAAGGTCCGCCGCAACGCCTACCTTCTGAAGTTCGCGGTCGACGGCTGCGAACTCACGCTCTTCCCCGACGCGCGCGCGATCGTCCAGGGCACCGCCGACCTTTCGAAGGCGCGGAGTCTCTATGCCCGATACGTGGGAGCTTGACGAAATGATCTACCTCGACAACGCCGCGACCTCGTTCCCGAAGCCCGAAGTCGTGTATCGGGCGATGGACGAGTTCGCGCGGAACTTCGCGGGCAACCCCGGCCGCTCGGGACACCGGATGGCGGTCGAGAGCGAGAAACGCGTGCAGGGCTGCCGCGAAGCGGTCGCGCGGCTCCTGAATGCCGAGAGCCCCGACCAGGTCGTCCTCACGCTCAACGCGACCGACGGGCTCAACATCGCCCAGAAGGGTATCCTCAACGCCGGCGACCACGTGATCACGTCCCACCTCGAGCACAACTCGATCAACCGGCCGCTCGCGAAGATGGCGAAGGACGGGCTCATCACCTATGACAAGGCCCAGGCGGCGCCCGACGGCCACGTGCCGCCGGAGAACGTCGAGAAGTTGATCCGAAAAAGCACGCGGCTCCTCGCGATCACGCATTGCTCGAACGTCCTGGGCGTGCTCAACCCCGTCGAGGAGTACTGCCGGATCGCGCGCGCGCGCGGGTTCCTCACGCTCCTCGACGTCTCGCAGAGCGTGGGGGTCGTCCCGATCGACGTCCAGAAGCTCGGTGCCGATATGGTCGCGTTCCCGGGTCACAAGAACCTCTTCGGCCCGATGGGGACCGGCGCGCTCTACGTCCGCCGCGGGCTCGACGTCCGCGTTTTCCGCGAGGGCGGCACCGGCCACAAGGCCGACATCGAGTTCCAGCCCGAGGAGATGCCGTTCCGCCTCGAGGGCGGGACGCCGAACGCGCACGGATACGCGGGGCTGCTCGCGGGGATCGAGTTCGTCGAGAAGGAGGGGATCCGGAAGATCGGCGACCACGAGCGCGCGCTCGCGATCCGGTTCGCCGACGCGCTCCGGTCGAACAAGAAGGTGACGCTCTACTCGTGTCAGTCGCCCGATCGCCAACTCGGCCCGGTCTCTCTGCTCATCAAGGGCGCCGAGCCCGCCGAGGTGGGGCGGATCATGGACGAAAAATACGGCATCGCCTGCCGCCCCGGCCTCCACTGTGCGCCGGGGACTCACAAGTTCCTGGGCACGCTCCCCAAGGGGACGGTGCGGTTCAGCTTCGGCTGGTTCAACACGGAGGCCCACGTGGACGCCGCGGCTAGGGCCGTCCACGAGGTCTCCGCCAAGGTTTGACCGGGCCGTCCGTCCTCATATGTGTTGACCTGCCGCCGCAAGATTGGTTGATTTGATGCCTGAGCCCCGCGCGATAGGGCGCGGAACCGGGAGGTCGGGATGAAAAACGCGTGGATCGTGGCGCTCCTCGTCGTCGCGGGTTGCAGCTCGGGGCCGGAATCCGGCGCGCCCGCCGCCCAGCCGGCGAACCCGGCGCTCTCCCCCAAGGAGCAGCAGATCAACAGCCTCCGCGCGCAGATCGCCTCCAAGCGCGCCGAGGTCGCGAAAGTCGACTTCGAGCTCGCTCAGGTGACCGCCGAGCGCGAGAAGCTGGCGGGCGATCCGGCCTCCAACGAGAAGAATGACCGCCTGGTGGCCCTGGCCGGCGCCGAGGGACAGTTCAACCAGAAGAAGTCCTTCCTCAACAGCGAGCTCGCCCAGAAACAGCAGGAGCTCCAGGACCTCGTGGGCGGTCCCCGGGCGAAGAACGCGGACGACGCGCTCGACTCGGCGCTCGCGGCCGACGCGAAGCGCGAGTCCGACGTGACCGCCGCCCGCAAGTCCAAGGAGGACGCCGCGCGCAGCGACGAGGCCCGCAAGGTGGCCGCCGCCGAGGCCGCGAAGATCGCCGAGGAGAACGCCCGGAAGAAGGAGATGATCGCCGGCGGCCGGGTCGGCGCGCCGGGCGAGGCGGGCGACGCGTCCTTCGAGGAGCGCTGGGCGGACATCATCATGAAGGTCCGCATCGAGCTCCAGAAGTACAAGCGCTGGTAGATCCCCCGGGGCCCGAATCAAGAATCAAGCATCACGGGCCGCCCATTCCCTGTCCTCCGGCAATCCGGCGTCCAGTGGCCTTTCGATTGAAGACTCAGGGTGTGTCTGGGAATGCAGCCGTGAGGGTACGAACAATAGCCCGATCGCCCGATAACTCAATAACTAGATTCCGGAAGGCGAGTCGATCTACTCGTTGGGCTTGAAGTCCTCGCTGAAGGTCAGCTTGTACATCTCGCAGCCCTTCTTGTACTGGTTCTGCTTGTCCACGATGAGCGCGTGAAGCTCGTCGTACTTCTTCTTCTGCTCGGGAGTCTCGGCGACCCGGAGGCTCTTCTCGTCCCGCGAGAGGCGTTTGACCTCGTCGATCAGGTGCTGAAGGCGGATGTCCTCTTTCTTTCGCTGCTCCGGGTCGACCCTCGGCGGCGGCTCGGGCGGAAGTTCGACCTTCTTCTCCTCGGGCGGCGGGGCCGGGGGTTTCGGCGGCGGAGGCGGCGGGAAGAGCTTCTTGTTCAGCTCGAAGAACCCCTTGCGGAACATCCCGCCGACCTTCTCGATGGGCGTGCCTTTGAATTTATCCTGCGACTTGTGAAGCACGGGGCCGGCGATGAGCGGAAGGATGAGGATGGCCCAGGCCACGAAGACCTTTCCGCCGCTCGTCGGCGCCGATGAGGCGGGCGCCGCCGCGACCGGCTCGGGGCGACGGACGGTGCCGGGCTTCCTCGTTCCGAGCGCGGGCCTCGTGACGACCGGCTCGGGCTCGGGCTCGAGTTCGGGGGCGGGTGGCGGCGGGGCCGCGGGACGGGCGGCGGCCGACGGCCGGACCACGATCCTCGGCTTCGGCGGCTCTTCCGGCTCGGGCGTCGGTCTGAGGACCTCGGTCGGCTCGTACGCGGGCGCGGCCTCTTCCTCCGCCTCGGTGGCCGACGGATCGCGCTCGCGGTCCTTTTTCCGGACGAGCTCGTCTGTCGACGGCCGGGAGGGTTTCTTGTCGTCGAGCCAGTCGGGCAGCTCGGCGGGTTCCGAGGGCGGCGGATCCGACGTCACCGGGACCGGCGTGGGCTCGGCCTGCTGGCGCGAGAGGATGCGGGTGCCCACGTCGGACTTTGCTGCAGCCGCGGGGGGCGCTTCCGCCGAATACTTCTTGATGAGCAGTCGCGTCCCGCTCTGCTTCTCGGGCGGGGGCGCGGGAGGAGGCGTCGGAGGTCCGCCGACGGCAACGGGCTCGGGCTCCCGGGCGGGTGCGTCCTTCACCTCCTGCTGCCACTTCGCGACGTCGAACCCCGTGGAGGGCCGGATGTCGCCGTTGGGGAGGAGGATCAGTTCCTTCTGGCAGACGGGGCACGCGCCGCGCGCGGGCTTCTGCGGGATGCGTCCGTTGAACGAGGCCTTGCAGTAGGGGCACAGGACCTTGACGGTCGCCTTGGACGGACCCGCGAAGGAGGGTCCGGCGGAGGGCGACGGCGCGGGCGCGGCGGAAACGGCCTGGGGCACGTCGCGCTTGACGGGCGTGTTGCCCGAGACCACCGGGTCGGGCTGGTCCGACGACTTCATCGCGGTCGTGCAGCGCTGGCAGTAGAACGGGTTCGCGCCCGCCTGGCTCTCGTCGATCAGGACCTTGAGCCCGCATTTCTGGCAGTGGCGGATCGGCATGGCCTACGCTCCTTTCCCGAGGACCAGGAGCGTGTAGAGGGCGATCGCGACGCCGCCCAGGTAGAGCGGCACGCCGACCATGAGCGACGCGACCCCCTTGGGCTTCTCGAAGAGGGCGAAGATGAGGAGGAAGAAGCCGAGCGCGCTCTGCGCGAGCGCCACGACTCCGAAGACGGCGACGAGGTTGCCCTCGGCCTGCGTCTTTCCCCCGATGTACGCGACGAAGAGCGACGAGAGGAGGAGCAGCGCGTTCAGGAGCATTGCCCGCGCGACCTTCCCTCCGGGCGGCGCCTCCTCGGGGGCGATGACGAGCCCGACTCCGAGGATGAACCCCCAGATCGCGCCCAGGAAGAGGAGCGCGTCGGTCGGGTACTCTTTGCCGAGCGCGAGGATCGGCAGGTTCGGGTCGAAGGCCGTCCCCATCATGTCGCGGGCCGCGTGCATGGCGCGCGCGACGAAGAGGTAGAGGAGGATCGCCCCCGCGATCATGAGGATGGCCCCGGCCGCTCGCTTCATGTCTGGGTCAGTTTAGAACCGGGGAGAGGGGATTTCAAGGAAAGCCGAAGAGAACGAAGGGAGAGTTCGTGAGATGGAGAGCCCGAGAGGAAGAACGAAACAGTGACCCCGGGGCGTTTCCAATTAATTCCTCCCCCACTCCCCTTCTCTCCTGCTCTCCCATTCTTCTAGCCTTTGTTTTCGAGAGCAGCCTTGATCTTCAGCAGCGGCTTGAGCGCGTCGGCCTCCGCGGGAAGGTCGGCCTGCACCCGCGTGCCGCCCGGAACCGCCGTCGCCTTCGCCTCGATCCCCGCCTTCCGGAGCGCCGCGGTCACCGCGTCGCGGTCGGCGCCGAAGACGAGGTCCACCGACATCACGTCGGTCGTGGGCGCGCGCATCTTCTCGCCCGTGTAGTCGGCGTAGGCGAGGTTCGTCAGGCGGTCGGCCTCGCGGTTCCGCTCGCGCGGCACCCACTCGAACGTCAGCGACTCGAACTTGGACGAGAGGTCGCGGGTCTTCTTGTAGAGCGGCGCGAGGAGCGGAGACTTCACCTTGTACTCGCCCTTGAGCTGCTTGACGACCAGCTCGCTGTCCCCGCGGACGACGATCTTCTCCTTCTCCAGCCCCTGGAGGAGGAACCACTCGAGGGCCCTCAGGACCCCCGTGTACTCGGCCACGTTGTTCGTGGCCCCGTCGCTGTAGGGGGTCGCCGCGAGGCCGTGGCCCTCGTGCACCGTCTTCCCGCCGCGGTGGACGACGAACCCGAACGTCGCCACCCCGCCGGGATTCTTCGGCTCGCACAATCCGTCGAAATACGCTTCGATCATGAACTCGAGTCCTGCCTCCTGCGTCTGAGGGGTAAGATTCTACCAAACTCAGAGGGTTATTTATGAAGCGCGGAACGCTCCTCGTGGGACTGCTCGCGGCCTCGATCGCCGCTTTCGGCGGCGCTTCGTACGCCACCATCCAGCAGAACCCGCCGCCCAAGACCGACGACATGCCCACCGATGCCAAGAAGCTCATCGAGTGGTCGCAGAATAGGATGAACCAGGGGTTGTGGAAGGATGCCGACAAGGGCTTCAAGTCGTACCTCGAGAAGCTCCCCGACGGCGACCAGGCCGAGTCGGTGTACCAGCAGCTTGGGAACCTCCACCTCTGGTACAGCCACCGCCACGTCGAGGCGCGCGAGTGGTACACGAAGCTCTGCGAGAAGTTCCCCAAGAGCACGAGCTACTGGCAGTACCGGATGCAGATCGCCCAGGCCTGGCAGTACCAGAACCTCCGGGACAAGGCGATCGAGGAGTACATGAAGATCGGCAAGGAGGCGGCCGACGGGAACGTCCGCGCGAACGCCATCCAGCAGGCCTGGCAGCTCAAGGGCAAGTACTTCTACATGCACGTCAACGGGACCTTCACCGCGGGCCAGGCGCCCGAGGTGAACGTCCAGCTCCACAACATCGACAAGGTCGCCTACCGCGCCGTCCACATCCCGTTCGCCGAGATCCTCAAGGTCCTGGGCGGCGACGACGCGCAGAACTTCCAGAACGCGGTCGCGAAGGTCCCCAAGGAGGGGCGCAAGGTCCTCAAGGAGTGGACCGGCGAGTACACCTACGACAAGAGCAACAACTGGCGGAACGAGCAGGTCAAGGTCCCGTCGACCGAGCCCGGCATCTACATCGTCGAAGGCGAGCACGAGGGCGTGACGATGGTCGTCACGCTCTTCTCCACGAAGTTCGGCATCGTGACGAAGTCCGCGGCGGGCAAGCTCATCTGTTTCGCGCAGGACCGCGCAACCTCCAAGCCCGTCGAGGGCATGGAGATCAAGGTCCTCAACAAGGAGCACCCCGTGAAGGGGAAGACCGGCGCCGACGGCCTGTTCGTCTCGGAAGGGTACCACGGCGGCGTGATCGCGGGCGTGCTCGACGGTGAGATCGTCTCCACGGAATCGCACTACTACGAGCGCATGGGCGCCCACCCGCTCCTCTACTTCATGACCGACCGGCCCATCTACCGGCCCAACCAGGCCGTCCAGTTCCGCCTCGTCCACCGCTGGGAGGAGGGCGAGAACCTGACGGTGAAGGCGGGCGAGCCGCTGGTTCTCGAGATCCGCGACCCCAAGGGCAACAAGGTCTACGAGCAGAAGCACACCCTGAATGCCTTCGGCACGACCACCGGCCGGTTCATGCTGGGCGACGAGCCGTCGCTCGGCGAGTACACCATCGTGGCCCACCCGGAGAAGCGCGACGCGAACTACAACGAGTGGCAGTGGCAGAACCTGTACTACGGCAACCGCCACCAGGAGAACTTCGGGAAGTTCCGCGTCGACGAGTACCGCAAGCCCGAGTACAAGGTCGACGTCGAGTTCAAGAAGTCGCCCGTCCTCCAGGGCGACACCGTCGAGGCGACGGTCAACGCGCAGTATTACTTCGGCTCGCCCGTCACGGAAGCCGACGTGACCTACACGGTCTTCCGGCGCGGACACTGGTGGTACTGGCGCTGCTGGGACTACTACTACGACTGGTACGTCGACGACGAGGAGGAGCAGCAGTCCCAGGGCAAGCGCGCCATGCGGTGGTGGGGCTACGGCGAGCAGGTCCTCCAGGGCGCGGGCAAGACCGACAAGGAGGGCAAGCTCAAGATCGTCTTCCCGGCCCAGAAGTGGGAGTACGACGCGGTCTACACGGCGACCGCGCAGGTGACCGACCTCTCGCGCCGCGTCGTCGACGGCGCGGGCACGGTCAAGGCCACGCGCGCGGAGTTCGGCCTCGGGATGACGCTCAACAAGTACGTCTACAAGCCCGGCGAGCGGATCAACGCGAAGGTCCGCGCCACGACGGCGGACGACAAGCCGGTGGCCGACACGAAGATCACGGTCAAGGCCTACGATCGCCACTGGAAGACCGACAAGTACGACGACAGCCTTCTCTTCGAGGGCGAGACGAAGACCGACGCGAACGGCATCGCGGAGATCAACTACACGCCCGACAAGGAGGGCGGCTACCTCTGGCTCGTCGCCGAGGCGCACGACCGGAAGGACAACCGCGTGAGCGCCGAGCACTACGCGTGGCTCTGCGGCAACGGCTGGTACGGCGACCACGTCAACCTGAACGGCGTCGACCTGATCCTCGACAAGAAGACCTACGACGTGGGCGACACGGCGCAGATCCTGGTGACCAGCCAGTTCAAGAACGTGAGCCTGCTCTTCACCATCGAGGGCAAGGAGATCTACCACCACGAGGTGGTGGCGATGAAGGGGCACACCAAGACGATCGAGGTGAAGCTCGACAAACCGTTCTACGCCCCCAACGTCTACGTCACCGTCTCGGCGATCAAGGAGAACCAGGTCGTCCAGAAGCAGAAGATGCTGATCGTCAACCCGTCGCGGAAGTTCGTGACGGTCGAGATCAAGCCCGACAAGGGCCAGTATCGCCCGCGCCAGAAGGCGCGCTACGAAGTGACGACGAAGGACTCGACCGGCGAGCCGGTCGCCGCCGAGGTGGCGCTGGGGATCGTGGACGAGTCGATCTACGCGCTCCAGGACGAGTATGCGGGGGACGTGCGGAAGTTCTTCATCCACCGGAAGGGCATCGAGGTCGCGACGTCGAGCTCGCTGTACTACTACGACTGGGGCCGGGCCGACGCCCGGGATGCGAAGCAGCAGTCGGGCCAGGCCGGCGGGTTCGGCGGCAGGAAGGAACTGGCCGCGAACGCCGCGGCCCCCGGGAAGCCCATGGAACAGCTGGAGAAGTCGCGGGGCAAGCTCAAGGACGGCGCCGACAAGGGCGGGCCCGGCAAGGCCTACGCGGCCACCGAGATCCGCTCCAACTTCGCCGACACGATGCTCTGGAAGATGGTGACGACCGGCGTCGACGGGAAGGCCATCGTCGAGGTCGACATCCCCGACAACCTGACCACGTGGCGCGCCACGGCCCGCGCGGTCACGTCCGACTCGCGCTTCGGCCAGCAGGTGAACTCCGTGGTCTCGCGGAAGAACGTCATCGTGCGGCTCGAGACGCCGCGCTTCTTCACCCAGAACGACGAGACGGTCATCTCCGCGATCGCCCACAACTACCTCGAGAACGAGAAGGAGATGAAGATCGAGTTCGAGGCGGAAGGCATCGAGGTCCTGGGCGAGAAGACGATGATCGTGAAGGTTGCCCCCGAGGGCCAGAAGCGGATCGACTGGAAGGCGAAGATCCGCACCGCGGGGAAGGCGAAGATCACCGTCAAAGTCTTGTCCGACGAGGACTCCGACGCGATGCAGCTCGTGATCCCGGTGCTCGCCCACGGGGCGATGAAGTGGGATTCCAAGGGCGGGATCGTGGACGGCAAGGTGGTCGAGAAGATCATGATCCCCGCGGGCGCCGTCAAGGGCGGCTCGGAGCTCGTGGTCGTGGTCTCGCCCACGCACGCCTCGATGGTCCTCGACGCCCTCGACTACCTGGCGGGCTACCCCTATGGATGCGTCGAGCAGACGATGTCGCGATTCCTCCCGACGGTGGTCGTGAGCCAGACGCTCCAGAAGCTCGGGATCGAGAACAAGGAGCTGAAGGCGGAACTGCCCGCGATGGTCGCGGCGGGCCTTCAGCGGCTCTACAACTTCCAGCAGCAGGACGGCGGCTGGGGCTGGTGGCAGCACGACAAGTCCAACCCGTGGACGACGGCGTACGTCGTCTTCGGCCTCGCGATGGCGCAGCATGCCGACCACGGGGTCGACGCCAACGTGATCGCGCGCGGCATCAACTCCTGCCAGGCGCATCTTTCGGCGAACGCGAAGGACGCGAACCTCCAGGCCTACCTCCTCTACTCCCTCTCGGTCGCCGGCGTCCGGAACGACGCGGTCCGCGACCAGCTGACCGACCGCCTTGGCGAGATGAACGACTACTCGAAGGCGCTCCTCGCGCTCGTCCTGGCGAAGGACGGGCGGAACGCCAAGGATGTGCTGACGATGCTGGCGAAGGACGCGAAGGTCACGGGCGGGGTGGCTCACTTCGAGGGCGGCACCAACGGCGGCTGGATGGACCACCACATGGAGGTCACCGCCGCCGCGCTCCGCGCGTTCCTCAAGGTTGACCCCAAGAACGAGCTGGTGCCGAAGCTGGTCAACTGGCTGGGCGTCGTCCGCCAGGGCAACTACTGGGCGTCGACCAAGCAGACGGCGATGGTCATCTTCGCGATGACCGAGTACATCGCCCAGACGGGCGAGATGAACCCCGACATGACGCTCACGCTCACCGTGAACGGCGAGAAGATCTACACCGAGCGCGTGACGAAGGAGAACTGGCAGAAGTTCGAGGGGATGAAGAAGTTCCCCGCCGACAAGCTGAAGGACGGCGAGAACGTGATCGAAATCGAGAAGACGGGGAACGGCGCGCCGACCTGGTCGGTCTACGCGAAGTACTACGCCGAGGCGGAGGACCTCAAGCCCTCGGAGGGCGGGATCAAGGTCGAGCGGATGTATTCAAAGGTGGTTCGCGAGAACGGCAAGCGGTTCCTCCAGCGGATCGACAGCGGCGACACGGTGACGAGCGGCGACGAGATCGAGGTGACGCTGAACGTCGAGGCGGACCGGAACTATGAATGGCTGATGCTGGAAGACCCGCTCCCCTCCGGCTTCGAGCCGATCCGCGAGTACTGGGGCTACTACGGCTGGCACTGGAACTACTGGTACAGCCGAAAGGAGTTCCACGACCAGAAGGTGTCGATCGCGATGACGACGCTCTGGCAGGGCCGCCACACGGCGAACTACGTGATGCGCGCCGAGACGCCCGGGGACTTCCACGCGCTGCCGGCGGGGGTCTTCAACATGTACCACCCGACGATCGGCGGGAACTCGGCGGAGTTCAGGATCAAGGTGGTGGACAAGAAGTAGCATCAAGAATCAAGGGAGGGCCCGCGGGGCCCTCCCGCTGTTTCGGGGCCGCACACCCGTGGCTCGCGTGTACCTCATTTCAGAGATGAACCCGCGCCCGGCCGCGTTCGCCCTTCTCCTGGCCGCGATCTCCTGTGCGCAAGCTCCTGCCCCCGAAGAGGCAGGGATGTCCTCGGAGCGTCTCGAGCTGGCGGCGCGGATGCTCGAGGAGGAGACCCGGAGCGGGCGCGTGCCGGCCGCGTCGATCTTGGTGGCGCGCCACGGCGTGGTCGTCCTCGATCGCGACTGGGGCGGCGGTCCCGGGATCGTTTACATCATCGCCTCGGTCACGAAGCCGGTGGCGGTCACGGCGCTGATGCTTCTGGTCGAGCGTGGCCGCGTGTCGCTCTCGGAGCCCGTGCAGAAATACCTGCCGGAGTTCCAGGGAGCTCAAAAAGAGAAGGTCCTCGTGAGGGACCTGCTGAGCCACATGTCGGGCCTGCCCGACATGCTCCCCGAGGACCGCGATCTCCGGAGGGCGAACGCGCCGCTGGGGTGGTTCGTGAAGGGCGCGCTCGCGACCCCGCTCGTCCATCCCCCGCGCACGACATTTCACTACTCCAGCATGGGGATCCTGCTGGCTGGCGAGATCGTCGAGCGGCAGACCCGGATGCCGCTCCGGAAATTCATGAAGAAGGAGCTGTTCGATCCGCTGGGCATGAAGGACAGCTCGCTTGGCCTCGGGGGCCGGAAGCTTGAAGAGACGGCGTGGTGCCGGGGGATCGCGACCTCGTTCAAGAACGCCGAGGACGAGAAGCGGTTCGGGGCGAACACGCCGTACTGGCGGGACATGGGCCATCCGTGGGGCGGGATGCACAGCACGGCGCGCGACCTGGGCGCGTTCCTCCAGCTCTTCCTGGACGAGGGCGTCCATGACGGGAGGAGGATTCTCGGGCCGGCGACCGTGAAGGCGATGACGTCGGATCAAAACCAGGGCGTGACGGCGCCGTGGGGTTTGGGCTGGGGCCTGCAGCGCTCCGGCCAGGGGAACTCCTTTGGCGAGCGTGCATCGGAGCGCACGTTCGGCCACTCGGGCGCCTCGGGGACGCTGGCCTGGGCCGACCCGGAGCGTGACCTTCTCTGCGTGATCCTCACGTCGCGCGCGTGGTCGGAGGACGGCGGCGCGCTGCTCCGGAAGGTGTCGGACGCGGTTCAGGCCGCCGTCGAGAAGTGACCTGCCTCACTCCGGCAGCGGCTTGCCCTTCGTCTCGGGGCACAGCCAGATGAGCAGGAGCCCGGGCATGTAGATGAGGCTCGTCACCGCGCACATCTTCGGGTAGTCCTCGTTCCCGCCGTACATCGAGGCCACCGTCACGGAGCCGATCGCCGCAAGGATCCGTCCGGAGTTGAACGTGAATCCCGAGCCCGTCGCCCGGACGCGCGTCGGGAAAAGCTCGGGCAGGTAGAGCGGAAGCCACCCGTAGTAGGATGCCGTCACCCCGTTCGCCATCGTGATCAGGACCAGGAACCGGGTGTCGAACGTGCGGGTGGTCCGGAAGAGATACTGGCAGACCGCCAGCGACAGGAGCGACAGGGCGAAGTAGACTCCCCGCCGGTTGAACTTGTCGGCCAGCAACGCCGCCAGGATCGTCCCGATGATCGCCCCGACCCCGGCGCAGATCTGGGTCTCCGCGGTCGCCTCGGCCCGGTTCAGCCCCTGGGTCGCCGCCATCTTCGCCGCCCAGGGCGTCGCCTGCTGGACCGAGCCCCAGGTTCCCAGGAGGGCCACGCCCGCGAGGCAGGCGCCCAGGATCGTCAGGCGCGAGAGCCCCGGCGCGAAGATGTCCGCGACGCGCGCCTTTGGCGCGGTCGCCGTCGCGTGCTTCCACTTCTCCGACTCCGGGACGAAGATCCGGATGAAGAACGTGAGGAAGGCCGGCATGGCGCCGAGGAGGAGGAGGAACCGCCAGTTGCCCTCCTTCGTGAACCACTTCGCGGGGAAGGGGCCGGCCAGGTGGTTTCCGAGCCAGGTCATCAGGCCGGGCTTGCTGAGCGCGAGCGCGAGGAGCGCGATGAAGAGGAAGCCGACGTTCGCCGCGGCCCCGATCAGCCCGGCCAGGATCGGCCGTCGGTTCGCGGGCCAGATCTCCATGACGAGCGCCACGCCGAGCGACCACTCTCCGCCCATCCCGAGCGCGGAGAGGAACCGCAGGGCCCCAAGGTGCCACGCGTCCTGCGCGAAGCAGCAAAGTCCGGAAAAGACCGAGTAGGTGAGGACGCTCCACACCATCGCCTTCACGCGGCCGATCCGGTCGCCCAGCCAGCCGAAAAAGACGCCGCCGCAGGCGGCACCTACGAGGAACGCCGCGGTGATTCCGACGATCCACTGGGTGATCGGCGGGGGCGCGCCGGGGGCTCCCGGCCCGAGGAGTTCGACCATGGCCGGGCGGGCCGCGAGGGGGAAGAGGCCGATCTCCAGCCCGTCGAACATCCAGCCCAGGAACGCCGCGAGGAGCGCCATCCACTTCCCGCGGGACGCTCCGTCGGGCTGGGTCTCCATGCGCGTTCCTTGTAGCAGATCGGGCTACGGTAGTCTAAGAATCCGTCTCTTAGTACAATCGCGACCGATGGCACGCTCCACCGATGTCCGCGTCCGCGAAGTCGAGGTCGCGACCGAGCGCGTCGCCTACCGCACGCCCCTCAAGTTCGGCGGCGTCCCCACGACCCACGCCACCGTCGTCACCGCGCGCGTCCGCGTCGAGACGCGCGACGGGAAATCGGCGTGGGGCACCGGCGCGATGCCGCTCGGGAACGTCTGGTCGTTCCCCTCGAAGCGCGTCCCTGCGGCGGAGACCAACCGCGCGATGGAGGCGCTCGTCGCGAAGATCGCGCCCGCGTTCGCCTCCTTTGACCTCGCGGCCCACCCCGTCGAGATCGGCCACCGCTTCGAGGCGGAGGCGTTCCGTCTCGCGGGGGAGATCGTCCTCGCCGACCCGATCCCGAAACTTTGCGCGCTCGTCTGCCTGAGCCCCTTTGACAACGCGCTCCACGACGCCTACGGCCGCCTCCACGGCCGTCACGTCTGGGAATGCTACGGGCCGGAGTGGCTGGAACAGGACCTCGGGTACTTTCTCGACGACCGCTTCCGCGGCGAATGGCTCGGGACGTTCGTCCTCGCGAAGCCCAAGCCGAAGCTGCCCCTGTACCACCTCGTCGGCGCGCTCGACGCGCTGGTCGACGCCGACGTGAAGGAGCGGCTCGCCGACGGCCTCCCGAACACGCTTGGCGAGTGGATCGTGAAGGACGAACTCACCCATCTGAAGATCAAGCTCAACGGCAACGACGCCACGTGGGATATTGAGCGGATCCTCGCGATCGACCGGACGACGACCGCGACAGCGGAGCGCGCGTTCACCTACTCGCTCGACTTCAACGAACAGTGCCCGAACGTCGAGTACCTGCTCGAGGTGCTGCGCCGCGTGAAGGAGTCGAGCGCGACCTGCTTCGACCGGGTCGCGTACGTCGAGCAGCCGACCGCGCGCGACCTGAAGGCGCACCCGGAGAACAAGATGCACGCCGCGGCGAAGCTGAAGCCCGTCGTGATCGACGAGTCGCTCCAGGACTACGAGAGCCTGCTCCTCTCGCGCGAGCAGGGCTACTCGGGGGCCGCGCTCAAAAGCTGCAAGGGGCAGGGGCAGTCGATCCTCCTGGCCGCGGCGGCCCAGAAGTTCGGGATGTTCCTCTGCGTCCAGGACCTGACCTGCCCGGGCCTCGCGTTCCTCGAGTCGGCCGGCCTGGCCGCGCACATCGGGCCGGTGACGGCGATCGAGGGGAACGCGCGGCAGTACTGTCCGTCGGCGAACGCGGCGTGGGCCGCGAAGCACCCCGGCCCCTTCACCATCCGCGACGGTCGGATCGACACGTCGGTCCTGTCGGGAACCGGTCTCACTGTCTGAACCTGGCTCGAAACTACCGGATACATTGGATCGGTGGCGTGCGTTCCATTGAGTGGATGACGATTACGATTGGGAGGATTGACATGGCCCGCATACTTCCGGCCTTCCTGTTCATCGCCGGGCTGACGATCGTGGGATGTGAATCATCGTCGCCGCAAGCCGGGCCGGCCTCCGGAACCCCCGCGGCGGGAGCCGCGAGTGCGAAGGCCACCTACATCTGCCACATGGGCGCCGATTGCGGGCTGAGCAAGGTCGGCCCCGGCGACACGATTCCCTCCTGCTGCGGCAAGGTGATGGTGAAGGCCGATACGTACACCTGCGGCAGCTGCGGGAAGCCCAAGATCGTTTCTTGCGACAAGGGCACACCCGAGTGCTGCGGCGCGGCGATGAAGAAAGTGGCACAGCCCTAGCTCCGGGCGGCCCCGGCATCAAGCGCAGCGATCCGCTCCTCCACGGTCGGGAACGGGAGTTCACGTCGTTCCATGCTCGCGTCCGTCACTGCCTGTTCGAGCCGGGCGAGACGGTCGAGGAGGACCTCGAGATTCGCCAGGATCCGCGCCGAGAGGTCCGCCGTCATCATGTCTTCCTCCCCATCCTTCGCGAGGAGTATGTCTCCATGACGTGACAGAATAGGATACATATAAGGCCGGTGCGGAAAATTCCCCGTTCTCTCGAAATCCTCCGCGGACCCATCGGAATTTGCTGAACGCGGCGTGGTCTGAAGGAGCGGGCACGCTCCTTGCATCCCCTTGATCTGCCATGACCCCTCGCGAATTTTCGGAGCTGGCCCAGTTCGAGGTCGACCCCGCGGTCGCCCCCCTCCTTCCGCTCGATTACTGCCTCGACCGCGGGGTCGCCATCCTGGGCCGCGCGCCCCAGGAGGCCGCCACGGCCTTTACCGTGGCCATGCTCCGCCCGGACGCCCGGGGGCTCGTGGCCGAGCTCGAGGAGAAGCTCTCCCGCAGGGTCACCCCCGTCCAGCTGAACGCCTTCGAGATCCGCCGCGCCCTCTCCCGGATCTACCAGCTCCCCATTTCCGGAGACGAGGGTGGCCTCCTCCGACTCGCGGCGGACCGCGAGATGGGTTTCGCGGAAAACCAGGGCCCCGCGAGGATCCTCGAGGACCTCCTCTCCGTCGCCATCCGCCGCCGCGCGACGGACGTCCATCTCGAAACCTACAACCGCGACGTCGACCTCCGGTTCCGGATCGACAGCGTCCTCCACCAGGTGACGACGCCGCTCGCGCCCGACAACGTCGCGCGCGTCCTCTCCCGCATCAAGGTCCTCTGCGGGCTCGACCTCGCCGAGCGGCGGCGCGCGCAGGACGGCCGGTTCAGCGTGCTCTACGAGGAGCAGGGCCGTCGGCGCCGGATCGACGTGCGGGTCTCGATCCTCCCGGGCCTCTATGGGCAGGACGCGGCGCTCCGGCTCCTCGACCCCGACCGGTTCATCCTCGATCTCCACCGGACCGAGATGCCGCCCGCGCTGGCCGAGCGCTACCGGAAGCTCGTCCGCTATCCCCACGGCCTGGTCCTGGCGACCGGCCCGACGGGCGCGGGCAAGACCACCACGCTCTACGCGACCCTCCACGAGCTCCAGGGCGACAACCTCAAGATCGTCACGGTCGAGGACCCCGTGGAGTACGAGTTCCCGAAGGTCAACCAGAAGAATGTCTCGGCGGTCATGGGTTTTGCCGACCATCTCCGCGCCTTCCTCCGGTCGAATCCCGACATCATGCTGGTGGGCGAGATCCGGGACGCCGAGACGGCGGAGATTGCGATCCGGGCGGCGACGACGGGCCACCTGATCCTCAGCACGCTCCACACCCGGGACTCGATCGCGGCCGTCGCGAGGCTCCGGGCGCTGGGCGTCTCGAACGACTATCTCTCGGAGGTGCTGGTGGGCGTGCTGGGCCAGCGCCTGGTGCGGCGGATCTGCGCGGCCTGCCGCGAACCGGCCCAGCCCGATCGTGCGCTGGTCGCCCGGTTCTACAGCGGGGCGGCGGGCGGGCCCTTCTGGCGGGGTGCCGGCTGCCCCGAGTGCGGGGGCACGGGCTACCGGGGGCTGGTCGGCCTCTTCGAACTTCTCGAGCCCAACGAGGAGATCGCGTCGGCCATCGGGCGGGGGATGCCCGTCGAGGAGCTGCGCCAGGTGGCGCTCGCGAACGGCTGGCGGCCGCTCGTGGAGTCCGCCCTCGAGCAGGTGGCCGCGGGCCTCACGTCTCTCGAGGAGATCGCCCGCCGGCTCCCGCCGAAGTTCCCCCGCGGCGCCTGAAGAGAGGACAGAGTTCCCATCGGGGCGTCCAATGATTCGATGGACCCCCGGCTCAAGAAGCGCATCGCACTTCTCCTCGTGGCGGGATTCGCGGCAATACTCTGGGTCGGCGTGATGTTAGCGCCCCACGATCCCTCATGCAGTTGGTACTCCACACGGATGGCCCTCCTTCGCGACCTCACCGCCTCTTCGCTTGCGCTGGTCGTTGCCCTGTGCTCCATTGCGATCGTCCGCGATCGTCCCGAATCTCGCTGGCGAAGAGTCGGCGCTTTCGCTGCGGGCACCGTCATCGGTACGGCCTTGTGGGTGGTGGCCGGGATTCAGCTAATGGCCGATGATCATATGTCCACCTATCGTGAGCCCCCTCCGCCAACCTGGACGGACTGGGCGCGCTGGACCTGGTTTCTAGCGAAGCGGGGCGCGACTGTATGCGGGATAGCGTCGGCGTCCATCGTTCTGACGGACTTTCTGATCTTGCGACTTCCCGCATATCTTCGCCGCTGGATGCAGGGGGTGGCCATCTTCGGGGCGCTCATCTTCGTGGATCAATGGGTCAATCCTGACTTTGTCCACGGTGGTACCTATCAAGAATGTGTGAAATGTGGCAGCCGGCTCTGGGATCAGAATGGAATCTGGCACGGGTTCTTTGAATATCATGAAGGAAGGCGGGAGTGGCTTTGGGAGAAGAGCGGTTCGGGTTCAGGGTGCCGTCACGAGTGGGATGATGAGTTCCGCAAGGTGAGCTACTAACTCTGGAGTGCCGGCACGCGCTCCAGCGCGTCCCAGTCGGGCTCCGAGCGGACGCCGAATCCAAAGGAGTTGACCTCCCTGAGGTCGAGAGCACCGTCGACGATGCGCACCGAGGCGGGATCCGGACGGTAGAGCGACGGCTGCTCGCGGAGCGCCGTGTCGCGCTCGCGCGCCGAGAAGTACTCGAACGCGCGGATATAGTGGTGCCCGTTCCGCTCGCTGTGCGGGATCCCGAGCGCCGCCGCGACGCAGAGATCCTGCTGGAGCGGCACCACCGGGATGTTCATCAGGTCCTCGCTCGAGAGGATCGCCCCCGCCTCGTTCGCGCGCCGGAAGCTGTGCAGCGTCCGGAAAACCCCCTTGCAGTTCTTGGCCGAGATCCCTGCGTAGCCCAGCGAGAGCGCGCGGTCGACCGCGTCGTCCGTCCCGTCCGACTCGTCGATGATCACCGGCTTCCCGAGCGGCGGGACCGCCGACTCGAGCGCGCGGCCCCGCTCCACCGGCTGCTCGATCCACGCCGTGCGGCGCCAGAAGTCCGCGAGCGACGGCTCCTCCTCGATCCGGCGCACCAGCGCCGACACCTCGTCCATCGCGTGGAACTGCTCGTTGCCATCCAGCGTCATGCCGTACTCCGCCGGAAGGACCGCGGCGATCCGCCGCAGCCGCTCCAGCGTTCCATCCGCCTCGCCGGAGATCTTCACCTTGAACCACCGGACCCCGTAGGCGCGGATCACGTCCTCGAGCGCCTCCGGCAGCCCGTCCCCCACGGACTTCGCGACGTCCGCGCGCGTGATCGGGTCGGAGAGCCCGACCGTGTGGCGCACGAGGATCTTCTCGAGCGGCCGCTCCGGGACGGCGACCGGGCCGAAACCGAAGAGGTCCTCGCGCAGCCCCTGGTGAAATGTCCGGCCCGCGAGGCGGCAGGTGGCGTCGATCGCCGCCGCGTCGAGGAGCGCCACGCCGAAGCCGGCGGTCAGGTCGTTCATGCCGGTGCATCGCCGCCGCGCCTCCGGTTCGCACGCACTGTGGAGCCCGAAGGCGGCGTCGGCCGGGGCGGCGCGATAGACCTCGGACGCGACCGCGATCGAGCGGAGAAGTTCCCTTATGGTCTCCTCGTGCGTCAGCCCCTCCCGCTTGTCGAACCAGAGGGGCGGCAGCGCCGCGGCGCTCACGCCGGTTACCGCCGGCTCGAAGCGGACGCGGAGGTGGGCGTAGGGCTGGCCCAGCACCTCCGCCTTCCCGTACCGGAACGGCATCCGCGTCCGCACGCGACGAAGGAAGATCCCGACTTCGCGGACTCGGAGACACGGACGGTTCACTCGTGTACTATAAGTAAGATCGGTCCGCCCCGTCGCGAGGATTCCGCGGGGAGCCGCCGGTCCGGGTCGTGTCAAGAGGCTGGGGAGGACCACCGATGCGGAAGCTGACGCGCAGGGAGTTCGTTTCCACCGCCGCCGCCGCGACGGCCATCTCCGCCACGGGCGCCTGGGCCACTCCGCGGCCCAACGAAACCATCCGCATCGCCGTGACCGGCGTGCGCGGCCGCGGGGGCGACCACGTCAAGGGACTTCTCGGCGTCCCCGACGTGCAGGTCACCGCGATCTGCGACGTCAACCCGAAGGTCATCGACAAGTCGATGAAGGCGGTCGAGGACAAGGAAGGGAAGAAGCCCGCCTACTTCCAGGATTTCCGGAAGCTGTGCGAGGACAAGACAGTCGACGCGGTCACGATTGCCACCTGCAACCACACGCACTCGCTGCTCGCGATCTGGGCGCTGCAGGCGGGGAAGCACGTGTACGTCGAGAAGCCGGTCAGCCACAACATCTGGGAGGGGCGGAAGGTCGTCGAGGCCGCCCGGAAGTACCAGAAGATCTGCCAGGCGGGGACGCAGAGCCGGTCGATGAAGGGCTTCCAGGAGGCGATCAAGTTCCTCCACGACGGGAAGCTCGGCAAGATCAAGCTGGCGCGTGGGCTGTGCTACAACCCGCGTCCCAGCATCGGGCACCGCGACGACGAGCCGGTCCCGGCCGGGGTCGACTACGACGCCTGGCTCGGGCCCGCCCCGGAGCGGCCGTGGAACGCCAACCGCTTCTACTACAACTGGCATTGGTTCTGGGACTACGGCAACGGCGACCTCGGCAACCAGGGCATCCACCAGATGGACATCTGCCGCTGGGGCATCGGGAAGAACGAGCTGGCGAAGAAGGTCATCGCGGTCGGCGGCCGCTTCGGGTACGTGGACGACGCCGAGACCCCCAACAGCATGGTCATCTCTTATGAATTCGGGGAGGGCCCGCAGATCATCTTCGAGGTCCGGGGCCTCGAGACCGCCCCCTACAAGGGCGCCAAGGTCGGCGTCGTCTTCCACTGCGAGAACGGGATCATGGTCTTCTCGCGCTCCGAGGCGACCGTCTTCGACAAGGGCGGCGACGAGGTCCAGAAGTTCAAAGGGGACGGCGACCACTTCCGCAACTTCGCCGACGCGATCAAGAGCGGGAAGCCCGCGGACCTCGCGGCCGACGTCGAGCAGGGCCACCTGTCGAGCGCGCTCTGCCACCTCGGGAACATCAGCTACCGGACGGGCGGGCTCTACGCGATGTACAAGGTCCGCCCCTTCGGCGCGAACGAGGACGCGGCCGACACCTACGACCGCTTCAAGGAGCATATGAACGCCAACGGCGTGCAGCCGGACCAGACCCAGATCACCGTGGGGAAGACGATCACCGTCGACCCCAAGGCCGAGACGATCGTGGGCGATCCCGAGGCGTCCAAGCTGCTGACGCGCGAGTACCGCAAGCCGTACGTCGTTCCCGAGAAGGTTTAGAATCGACCCCGGCGGGGCTTATAACTCAAGGCCCGGCCGGATCTTGGAGGAACCCATGAGCCTGTTCTCCCGCCGTGAATTCATCGAGACCGCGCTGAAGTCCGGCGCCGCGATCGCCGCCTCGTCGGCGCTGCCCGCCGCCGCGATGCCCCTCCGCCGCGCCGGGGCGAACGAGCGGCTTCGCATCGCGACGATCGGCGTCAAGGGGCGGGGCCTCGACCACCTCAACCAGTGGCTCAAGATGGCGGACGTCGAGGTCGCGGCGATCTGCGACATCGACGAGAACGTCATCCACGGCGCGGTGGACAAGATCGAGAAGGCGTACGGGAAGAAGCCCACCTACTTCAAGGACCTCCGGAAGCTCTTCGAGGACAAGTCGATCGACGCCGTCTCGGTCGCGACGTGCAACCACTGGCACACGCTGGCGGGGCTCTGGGCGGTCCAGTCGGGCAAGCACGCCTACGTCGAGAAGCCGATGAGTCACAACATCTGGGAAGGCCGGAAGCTCGTCGAGGCCTCGAAGAAGTACAACAAGGTCGTGACCGTCGGCACGCAGTGCCGGTCGATGAAGGGCATGCGCGAGGCGATCGACTTCCTCCACTCGGGGAAGCTGGGCAAGGTGAAGGTCGCGCGCGGCTTCTGCTACAAGAAGCGGCCGAGCATCGGCAAGATGCCGGAGTCGCCGGTGCCCGCGGGCGTGGACTACGACCTCTGGCTCGGGCCCGCGCCCATCCGGCCGTTCACCAAGAACCGCTTCCATTACAACTGGCACTGGCACTGGGACTACGGCAACGGCGACCTCGGCAACCAGGGCGTCCACCAGGTGGACATCGCCCGCTGGGGCCTGAACAAGAACGAGCACCCGGCGAGCACGATCAGCCTGGGCGGCCGCCTGGGCTACGAGGACGACGGCGAGACGCCGAACACGCAGATCACCGTCCAGGACTACGGCGACGCGCAGCTCATCTTCGAGGTGCGCGGGCTGCCGTGCGACAAGTACCCGGCCAACGCCGACAAGGGCGCGGGCGTGCTGATCGGGGACGTCTTCGAGTGCACCGACGGCGTGCTCGTCATCCCCACCTACAGCAGCGGGATCGCGTTCTCGCCGAAGGGCGAGCTCATCCAGAAGTTCGGCGGCGGCGACGACAGCGCCCACTTCCGCGGCTTCATCGACGCCGTGAAGAACAACAAGCCCGAATCGCTCAACGCCACGGCGACGGACGGCCACCTCTCGGCGGCCGCCTGCCACCTGTCGAACGTCTCCTACCGGCTCGGGAGCCCGAAGCCGTTCTCGACCGAGGAGCCGTTCGGGAAGAACGAGGCGGGGAACGAGACCTACCGCCGGTTCCGCGACCACCTGAAGGAGAACGGCGTGGCGCTCGACCGGGCGAACTTCGTGATGGGCCGCGAGGTCAAGCTCAACAAGGGTTCGGAGACCGTCGAGGGCGACGCCGAGGCCGCGAAGCTGTTCACGCGCGAGTATCGCAAGCCCTTCGCGGTGCCCGAGAACGTATAGAAGTCAGAAGTCAGAAGTCAGAAGTTTGAAGTTTGAGGCGCCGCGGGGCGGCGCCTGGGCGGGATCACCGGAGCCACGGGAGACTCTCTTCATGCCTCGTATGACCCGGCGCACCTTCATCGGGCAATCGGCCGCCTTGGGCGCCGCCGCCTTGCCCGCCGTAGGCCTGGCGAAGGCGGGGGCCCTCCCCTCGCTCGCGTCGGCCCGGCCGGCGGGGGCGAACGAGCGCCTCCGCGTCGCGCTCCTCGGGGTCCACGGTCAGGGACGCGTCCACGCCAGCAAGTGGGGCGACATGAAGGACGCGGAGGTCGTGGCCGTCTGCGACCCCGACTCGAACGTCGTCGGCGACGCGATCGCCGCGGTCGAGAAGAAGACGGGGCGCAAGCCCGAGTACGTCCAGGACCTCCGGAAGATCATGGACGACAAGACGATCGACGTCGTCTCGATCGCGATGCCCAACCACTGGCACGTCCTGGCCTCCATCTGGGCGATCCAGGCGGGGAAGGACGTCTACGTCGAGAAGCCGCTCGGCCACAACATCTGGGAGCAGCGGAAGCTGGTCGAGGCCTCGCGGAAGCACAACAAGATCGTCCAGATGGGCAACTACACCCGGTCGCTCCAGAGCTTCCGGACGGCGATGGAGTTCC
>JBGPCZ010000040.1:0-38245 GCA_041482015.1 Planctomycetota bacterium
ATCACTTCCAAGCTGGCCGCGCTCCATTTCTACCAGCTCGCCATACCAGCCCCGTCGCCGCCATCCGGAAGTTTCGATCAACAAGCCGCGGCACGCGGTGCGGCGGTGTTCAGCGCTCCGGGCCGATGTGTCCGGACTCGACCGCCAGATGCAGGATGCCGACGAACTCGTCCGGATCCGCGCCGCAACCGCGCTGTGCGGAGCCGGCTCCAAGGCGGCCGCGGGATGGCTCATCGATCGCGGCTTCATGCCGCTCTCGCTGAATCAGTTCCGGAAACGGTCTGAATGGGCCGCGCTGCAGGAACCGGCGGCGGAGATGAGCTGGGAAGGATCGCCGCGCGAGATCCTCGAGCGGTTCGCGGCGTCGAGCGGATGGGTCCTCGTCTGGCCCGAGGATCTTCCACGGGACGACTACTGGACCGCCGAAAGCGTCCGGGTCGCGGGCGCTCCCTCCCCCAAACGACGGATCGACTCGCTGGAGAGGATCTGCAACGGATCCTATGCCGCCGGTCCCTACACCGTCATCCTCGAGGAAGGAAAGCTGCGAGTGGTGAATGCCGCTGCCGCGGCGGCGTTCTGGAAGGCGTGGTGGGCGGAGTTCCGGGACAAGAAGTAGCGTCGGCGCCTTGCTTGAAGCCCATCAGCGCCGGCCCCAGCACGGCCCGCGCGCGCGATTTCTCGGAAAACCTAGCAGAGAGAAGAGCGTCACGTCATGAGACGTCGCGTTACGACACGTAACCGCCTCTGAGGGGTTGCAGTCAATCGTCTCCCGAAAGATTCGGAAAGTTCTCGCACTTAGACTCGGGCTTGGCCTCAATCCACCGCCACCCGGTCTCCCAGCCCTAGAGAAACTCGCGCTACGCACGTCTACCGGAAGGACACGCAGAGCCATGGGCCTCGGAATCTTTCTGATCTTTTTTCCGCCGTTCCCCATCCGGTTGGGGGGTGAAGGTGCCTTTAGGGGTAGAGGCCATGATGCCACGGCGATGCTCCGGTGGACTTTTTGAGGGTTTTTTCCAGACCCTCCTCCGGTTCGGCTCTCGAACGGTACTCCTGGGTAGGAGGTGATATGGCAGCACGGCAGGACGCGATGCGACCGACGATCACCCCGGGCTCGGCGCGAAGGGGGGCGGACTTTCTGAACTATTTTTCGCCGTTCCTCATCGGATCGGGGGGATGAAGGTGCCTTTAGGGGTAGAGGCTCACGCGATGGCTCAAAGGAAAAAGGCAAGGGAGCCGCGCCTCCGGCGCGGCCGAGCGAAGGGCAAGGGGGAAGGTCATTGGAATACTGAAGGAAAGGGGCTCCCCGCCCCGCCTCCAGCGGGTCGGATCGAAGGGGAGCCAAGGGATAGGGTCGATAAGAAGGCCCTCCGTCGCTGCCTCGCGGGCGAGAAGGACGACTGACGGAAGTTCATCGGGACCCTGTACGGGGCCTATTGGGAGATGCTGTTCCGAAAACTGATCAAGAGGTTCGGACCCAAGTACATCGAAGACAAGGAGGACGCCGTATCCGACTGCTTCGCCAAGCTCCTGAAGGGCCTCTTGGCCGGAGAGCTCAAGATTTCGGCCAAGGGAGCCTTCTGGTACCTCTACAAAGCCGCCAAACGGCGGTACGCCGAGATCCGGGAAGCACGGATGGGGACCGTGACGCTCGACGACGCTCCAGAGGAGGCCCAGCCGGTCACGCCTCGGACGCCCCTGGACGAAGCCATCGAACTGGATCTCAAGCCCCGCATCCGGGCCTGGATCAAGAAAAAGCTCTCGCCCCAACAGGCGAAGGTGGCCCTGATGCACCTCGATGGCGCCAACCTCCGGCAGATTGCGGCCAAGCTGGGAATCACGTTCGAGGCCGTCAAGGTAAACCGCTCGCGCGGGATGAAGACGATGCGCAAGTACAAGAAGGAGCTGAAGGAGTTGGCGTCCTGATCGCCCAGTCAAGGCAAGGAGATCTAACGAATGAAAACAGGCTTCACCCTCGTGGCACGACTCGGGTCGGCGGGGGACCGATACCCCCACATCCTGGTCGACACCCACAACTGGGTTCTGCGTCTCGGACCGAGCTATCGCCGGGACGAGAGGTATTACTCAAGTCTCCCGTCGCTCTTCGAGGGCATGGTGGAGCACTTCTTGCGCCGCCGCGTGAGCCTTGCGCCTGTGGACGGCTTCGAAGCGCTCGCCCGGGAAATAAGGGCGGGGATAAAGGATCTCCGCGATCTCGCGACCACCTGCCTCGAAAGTCTCGTCAAAGAAAGGCAGCCATTGCCCCAAGTCGCGAAGCGCGACCCGGGATCGACCTTGGGGACTCCCTCCGGCGTCCCCGCCCCTGTAATCGCCTTCCCTGCCCGGAAGCTGATAGGCAACGGCAATGGCTAAGGATGTTCTCTTGAACAAGTCGCATGCAAATCGCATGAAGATTTGTTCGGCCGGCTCAAGGGATGACCGGGCCAATTCCAAAAGTTCGACGGCTCTCCATCGTCTTAAACGTTAGAATCCTCCGGGAGGTAGGAAGTGTCGCTCACCCAGTTCCTTCTCGTGGTTCTTGCCTGCGGCTTCGTCACGCAGGACGATCCTACGCGTCAAGCCCGCGCGCTCATCGAGAAACTGCGGTCCGAGAAGATTGACGAGCGCGCGGAGGCCGCGCAGAAGCTCAAGTCGCTTGGTATGCAAGCGATCCCCGACCTAGAAACCGCAGCAAAGGACAAGGATCCCGAGGTCGCCGGCCGGGCGAAGCACCTCCACCGCGTAATCTCGATCATGCAGAAGGTCGGGCCCGCCATCTTGAAGGCATTCCCAGAGATCGAGGAACGTCTCGCCCGAGGAGACGATCACTCCTGGACGGAGGAATTCCTTGCGGTAGTTCAGGATGGAGTCAAGGGCGGCCGAAAAGTGCGCGCCCTGCGCGTCAGTGACGTTGAGCCCCTCGCGGTCGCCGCGATGAGAGGTGCACGAGGCACGGAGGAGAAGGAACGGGTCTGTCTGACCCTCGTGAAGTGCAGGATGCTCTCGGCGATCCCAGAGATCGTCAGGCTCTTGGAAGACGGAAACGAGCAAGTACGGGCAGGCGCTCTTCGCGCGCTGGCGGAATTGAAAGGTACGCCAGCGATCCCCTCGATCATCCGGTGCCTCGAAGACAAGAAGCCGGGGGTCCGTGCCCAAGCGGCGTACACTCTGGCGGAACTTGAGGCGAAGGAGGCGGTTCCCCAACTCGTTAAGGTCCTCAAATCGGCGGTGGCCTGGGAGAAGGAGGCCGCCGCCACCGCCCTCGTCGTCCTTGGCGCTACAGAAGGCATCTCAGCACTGGAACAAGTACTCAGGGATGGGGCCGAAGGACCCTCTGTGGCCGCCGCCAGAACGCTAACTCAGGTGGATCGGAAGAGGTACCTGCCAGCGGTCATCCCATTGCTGCACACAGGCCAGGCCCACTTGCGGATAAAAGCTGCCGACGTTCTCGTGGGGCTGGACGCAAAGGAATCGGTTCCCGAACTTCTCAAGCTGCTCAAAGACCCCGACGTTTATGTCCGAGTCAATGTTGCCACATCCCTATCCGAGCTCAAGGCGAAGGAGGCCATTCCCGAGATTCTGAGGCTGATGGAGGAGCCTGAGGCGCAATACTTCCGAGAATCGTACATCTGGAGCCTTGTCCGTCTTGGAGCGCAAGAAGGTGTGCCTGTCATCAAGGTTTGCCTCAAGGATAAGAACCACTGGGTTCGGTGCCTCGCCATTTCAGCCCTGAGGAAGCTGAAGCTCCAGGAAGCGATTCCTGACATCACCCCGTGCCTGAACGATGAAAACGTTTATGTTCGTCTTGAAGCTTGCCGTTCGCTCGGGCTTATGGGAGTCCGTGAATCGGGGCGCGGCCTCATGGGCTTCCTTGAAGAGAAGGACGAGTACGTCCGGGCGGGGTCGGCCGAGACGCTCGGAGAGACCGGCATCAAGGAGGCGATCCCGGCATTGCTGAAGCTGCTTCACGATGACTCGGATCGAGTCCGTGTGGCCGCCGCGGAGGCTCTTGGTTCGCTCGGGGCAGAGGAGCCGATCGCCGGGTTGCTCAAGCTCATGGGTGAGGGTGGTTTGAAGGATCGCGTGGGCACAATCCAGATGTTGGGAAGGCTTCAAGCCAAGACCGCGATTCCCGAGCTCGTCCGATTGATGGGAGACTCCGATCGTCACGTCCGGATAGCGGCCGCATCATCGCTTTGCGTAATGGGAGCCAAAGATGGAGTTCCCCTCCTTCTTCGGGATTCTGCTGATCTCCACGTTCTGAACGCACTGCGTCGCCCGGAGGCGTGGAAGCGCCTCCGTCACATCGTCCCTACGGACCACCCGCGCTACTCGACCCTGCGCGAGGAGATGACGTGGCGGGCTCGAGACGCGGGAGTCCTCCTCGAGTGGACGTGGAACCTTTCGGACAACAACTGCAGGCCTTGGGAGACAACCGCGGAGGGGGGCCACGGTTCGTGGATGGTGCGCACAAAGTTCCTTGAGAGTCTGGAAGATGCCTTTGAGTACAGCCCGTTCGGGGTCATTCTCGAGACGGATCACGTTCGCGTTGTCCGCCAGGAAGAGGCGCTCAGATTTTGGAAGACCTGGTGGGCCGAGCAAAAGTGAGGGACCTGGATCTCGCGACCACATCCCTCGAAAGTCTCGTCAAAGAAAGGCAGCCATTGCCCCTGGTGGCGAAGCACGACCCGCGATCGACCTTGGGGACTCCCTTGAAGATTGCTTCGAGCGGCTCACGGGATGACGGGCCTGATTTCCAAGATTCGACGGCCTTCCTTCGTCTCAAACGTTACACTTCTCCATGAGGTTGGAAGTGGCGCTTACCAAGTTCCTCTTCGCTATCCTCGCCTGCGGCATCGTCGCGCAGGACGACGAGAAGAAGATCGATCGGCTAATCGAGGCGCTCGACGCGGAGACCCCCCAGGAGCGTGAGCGCGCCCAGCAGGCGCTCGCCGACGCAGGCACGAACGCCGTCTCGCGGCTCAAGGCGGCGCTCCCGAAGGCGACTCTCGAGCAGCAAACCCGAATCAAGGAAGCACTCCGCGAGATCGCGTTTCGGGTCGAAGAGTCGATGCTCGAAATCGAAGGGCTTCCCCGCCGGCTCGCGCGTATCGTCCCCGGCTTCCGCGAGCGATTGCTCTCCGATGACGAGGCATCGACGCGACAGGTCCTCAATCAAGTGCTGGAACACGGTGATTCCTCGCTACAGCTCAAGCTCGAACTCGGCGAGGATGCAGCGATCCTCAAGCGCGTCCTCGAACGGGCCAGAGGATCCGAGCTCAAGCTCTACGCAATCCGACTCTCCGGCCGCACACAGCTCTCGGGGATCGACGAACCGCTCGCGCGGCTGGCCTCCGATCCGGACAAGGCGGTGCGTGACGCCATCCTCGCCTACGCCGACCTGATCCCCCTTCCTGGCGCCGAGAGAGCCTTCGCGGCCTGTCTCAAAGAGGGGACCGCAGACGAGAAGAAGAAGGCGCTCCATGCGCTCGAGAAGATGGACACTTCCGCTGGCCTCGAGGTCGCGCTCACGGGCCTCGAAAACGAGTCAGCCGACATCCGCTGCCAGGCGACCCAAATGGTTGCCTTGAAGTCCCTGCGCCGTGTCGCGCCGACGCTTCGGAGTTTACTTAAAGATCCCGTTCCCAAAGTGCGCGCCGGGGCCATCTGGGCGCTGGAGTACCTAGACGTGACCGAGGTTGCGGAAGATATCCTGGCCCTCCACAACGATCCAGACGAGGCGGTGCGTGCGAGCGTCCTCTCCGCAATCGCGCGTTGGCACATCCCCGAGGGAAAGGAGATCGTCCTTAAGGCGCTTTCCCTTGATCGCAACGCCATCACCTTCCATGCGGCGATGCGAGCGGCTGGCGCGATCAAGTCGCGCGAGGCGATCCCCAGGCTTGTCGCAATTCTGAAGTCCGACGACGAATGGAAGAGCCAGGACGCGGCGAATGCGCTCGCCCGGTTCGATCTCGGCGAGCGAGAGAAGGAGGTCGTGGAGTTCGGGCGCAGCGGTGATCCGAAGGCGAAGCGGCGCGCAATCATCGCGCTTTCGGGAAAGCCCTCGGTTCAGGCGATCGCCGCCTTCACCGCGGCGCTTTCTGATCCAGACGTGATGGTACGAGAGGCGGCTATCGCGGGGCTCCAGTCCGCACGCGGGCCGGAGGCGCGCCAGGCGATCCGTGACGCGCTTAAGACCCCCGTAATCCGCAAGGGCCTTCTCCACGCGCTCGCGCGGTCGCCGGAACGGGTTGATCCGGCGCTCATCATTGAGTTCCTCTCCGATTCCGACCCCGAGGTGATGGAAGAGGCAATCGAGGTCGTACAGAGGCACGGGATCTACGAGGCAATCCCCATGCTTGAGAAGATCGCCGCCCTGGATGCGATCTCAGGGGCACTTCCGAAAACCGTCGACGCAATCCATCTCATCGAAGGCGCCTGCAGCCCGCCGCGATTCCTCAAGCTGCTCGATTCAGCCAACGAAAGGATTCACTACCGCATCTGGGGCTACATCCTCGAGCGGGGCGACGAAAGCGTGATCGAGGCGGCAATCTCGCGCTTGGAGAAGGAGATGGACACACGGACTGACTATCTCCTGCCCATCCTCTTGAAGCACGTCTCGGAGAGGAGCAACAAACTGCTCGCGAGACTTACAGAGAGCCCCGAGAGGGAAGTCCGAATTAGAGCGACGTTCGCACTCGCGAAGAGGAACGATGAGCGTGGCCTCAAGCTGGCTCGCGAGTATCTCGCGGGAGGCGACCTGTACCTGACGCAACGGGCGGCCGAAGTGCTCATCGAAGCAGGGCATCCCGACGACCAGGCGATCCGAATCCAGGTCGCCGCGATTCGAGGAGCCCAGCCTCTTCAATTGAATTACTACCTGCGCCCGCTCGCTCAGACGCGCCGGCCGGAGGCCAAGGAGTTTCTGCTCGCGCGGCTCACGGAGTTGGGCCAGCTCTCCGTACCCGACAAGGAGGAGTTGACCCGATGGTTGCCCGCGTATCCGCGCGGAACGTTCGACCAAGGAATCCACGAACTTGTCGCAAGTCCGAATGGGAACGCGCGGCGCGGCGCGGCATGGGCGCTCGCGCGTCTCGATCTCGACGATCGCCGGAAGGTGCTGACGAAGCTGCTCAAAGACGGCGAGGGTCTCGTCCGCGCCGAAGCGGCTCGCGCTCTGTCCCGCGCGAAGCTCGAACGGGTGCCGGAGGAACTCCTCGCGTGTCTGGCCGATGGATCAGCCGAGGTTCGACAGGCGGCCGTCGAGACTCTGGGAAAGATCGACCCCATGCTGCTTCTCGACAGGATCGAGAAGCTTCTCTCCGATAAATCTGTGGTTGTGCGCGAGAAGTTAATCGAAGCGATCGAGAAGGGCAAGATCCGCGTGCCGCCTTCCCTGCTGGTGAAACTTCTGGATGATCCGGGCGAAAAAGTGCGAATCGGCGTGGCGCGCGCGATCGCAGCGCTTGAATATAAAGAGTGCGCTGACCGACTCGTCAAGTCATGGAAGGAAGATACGTCCGATTGGGTCCGTCTCGACGCAGCGCACGCGTTGCTCCGGCTTGGCCATGAGAAGGGTCTCGAGGCGGGGCGCGGCCTCGTCCTCCCCGGCCGCTGGCACGCGGCGCCCGCTTCGCTCGAACTCATGCGGCGGTGCGACACGGCGTCGATTCCCGCGGCAGTCCGGTACGTCGCACAGGAGTTCGGCTCGTATATCGAGCCGCATCGCACGCTCTTCGCGATGAACTGCTTCACGAAGCCGGAGCTCTACAAGAAGGCGCGGGAAACGCGCGTCGATCTCCGCGGCTGGAGGGGCACCAGGCGCGAGTGGATCAAGAAGTTGAGCGACGCACTGGGCCTTCCCTTCGAGGTCGATCCGGTGCTGCCTGCGTCCGTACTGGACCAGCGCATCAACTTGGATATCGAAGCCACGATCGAAGAGGAAATCTCCGAGCTCGGTATCGACGTAAACGCTTCGTGCATCCTCGAAGAAGATCGGGTGCGCGTGATCCACCGTTTCGCCGCGATCTCTCATTGGGAGCGATGGTACAAGGAGAATGGAAAGTGACCCCCAAGGAGCTTATCGGAGTCTCAAGTCAAGTGGTCTGCGCGGTCTCAAAATCGTTGATAACCTTTTATCCTTTGGGCCCTCTTAGCTTATGAAGTAGATCGGGACAGCGGACTCCGGTAACCTGTGGCCAGGCTTCTGCATCCCAAGCCAATCTCATAGGAGAGATGGGTATGGGACGGAAGACTTTCCCCAGGGCCGGTGTGGATTCCCACGAACCTTTTCCAATCCCGGCGGTTAGAGAGGGCGTCCGTTCATTCACTGTCGAGGAAATAGACCGGCTCGCCCGCGTCTTCCGTCTCCTCGACTCCTGGGACCGCGCCCAGCGGTCGACGAAAGTAGTGAGGAAAGCCGCATGACCCAGAAAGCCGCCCGCTTCTTCCGCGTCTCCTCCAAAGAACAGGGGGAGGGGTACTCCCTCGATGCTCAGGAGAAGGCCAGCCTCGAGTACGAAAAGCGGCACGACCTTGAGGTCGTCCGCTCTTGGGCGGTCGCCGAGACCGCCAAGACCTCGGAACTCCGCAAGGCGTTCAAGGAGTTCACGCAGTTTATGCGCGCGAACCCGTTTGTCGCGATCATGCTCTTCGAGAAGCCCGACCGGATGACGCGCAACTTCCGCGACCTCGTGACGATGTACGACCTCATCGAGAAGCACGGGAAGGAACTCCACTTCTTCAAGACCGGGCTCAAGATCAACCGCGAGTCGAAGTCGAGCGACCAGATTCAGCTCGATATCCAGGTGGTCCTCGCCCGGAACTTCATCAACAACCTTCGGGAGGAGGTCCTGAAGGGGATGAGAATGAAAGTCGAGAACGGAGGCTTCCCCGGCACGGCGAGAATCGGCTACCTCAACAACAAGACCACCGCCGAGCTCGAGGTCGATGCCGTCCAGGGGCCGATCGTGAAGAAGCTCCTCGAGCTCTACGCAACCGGAGACTACAACGTGCCCAAGCTTGAGAAGGTGGCCCACGAGATGGGGCTACGCTACCGGAACAACCCCAAGCCCTTCTCCCGCGCCGCGCTCTACCAAATGCTCCGCAACCCCCTCTACCATGGCGTCGTGCGCTGGGACGGGAAGGAGAAGCCGGGGAAACACGAGCCCTTGATTGCGAAGGAGGTCTTCGACCGCGTGCAGCAACTCTTGGGCAACGAGAAATGCCCCAAGAGCCTCAAGTTCGCCTTCCGCGGCCTCCCGACCTGCGGCACCTGCGGCGGGTTCATCACGGCCGAGCGCCACATCAAGGTCTCGGGCGGGCGGAAGAAGGAGTATGTCTACTACCGCTGCACGGGATGGAAGAACGGCGGCGCCGTCTGCGCCGACAGCTATATCCGCGAGGAGGAGCTTGTCCTGCAGCTGGGTCTCGCACTCAAGGAACTCAAGTTCGACCCGAAGACGCTGACCGATCTCCAGGCCGCGCTCAAGAAGAGCTACGCCGCTGAGAAGGAGTTCTCCGCCGAGCGGTCGGGGGTGCTCCGGGCGGAAGAGTCGCGGCTCAAAAACCGGATCGACCAAGCGTACAACGACAAGCTGGACGGCGTCATCACGGCCGAGGAGTATGCCGACAAGGCCAAGACGTGGCGGGACCGGCTGACGAAGGTGCGCGCGGAGCTGGGTGGCCTGGAGGGGGCGCACGACCTCTACCTCGACGAGGCGTCCCGCATCCTTGAGCTGGCGCAGCGCGCCTACGACGTCTACATGGCGCAGGCCGACAACTTCGAGCGCCGGAAGCTCCTCGACGACGTCGTTTCTAAAGTGGTCATCAAGGACAAGATGGCCCTTTCGAACCTCAAGGAACCGTTCCAAACCCTGGCTAGAGTGGCCTCCGCTGCAAATTCGGGGGAGGGCAATCTTGGGTGGTACCCCCGGTGCGACTCGAACGCACAACCACTGGATTAGAAATCCAGTGCTCTATCCAATTGAGCTACGGGGGCGTGCGCGGTGAAGGGATAGAGGTCCTGCGCCGACAGACGGTCGGCTAATCTGGCTGGCGTCTTCGCTTGAGGCGGGGGGCAGCGATAAAAAGCATGCTTCATTGATTATAGGGATCCGGCCGCTCGACACAAGGTCGACCTGTGCGGCCCCATGATTCGAGCTCGTCCGCCCATGGAAGGTGACGATTCAGACGGGGTGTTTCGTCAACATCAGAAATCGATCGCGGCGGGAGGGCCGTTCGTGATCGCGAAGTTGTCGCCCGCGGCCGGGGGGCCGATGGGACCCGTCGTGGACGCCGCCGACGTGTAGTGGCCGCTCGGGTCCGCCCCCTGCGTCACGTTCCAGGTGTTTCCGATCGCCTCGATGATCGACGCCGCGGTGTCGTTGTTGAGCCCCACGCCCGTGTTGCCCGTGATCGTGTTCGCGCCCGCGGTCGTCGCGTCCCCCAGGTTGGGCGCGCTCGTGTCCTCCGCCAGGACGCCGTCTGCCCCGTTCGACGTGATCACGCACGAGCGGAACACCGGGGCCGAGGTGTCGAACGTCGTCACCCCGGTCAGGGTGTTCAACGTGATGGTCGTGCTCGTGATCGTCGGCGCCGCCCCCTGGTAAGTGCGGATGCCCGAGGCGCCGCAGCCCGTGATTGTCGACGACGTGATCAAAGGCGAATTGCCGTCGCAGACGACGCCCACCCCGGTCGCGCCCGGGGCGGTCACCTTGACGCCCGAGATCTCGGCGCCGTTCCCGAGGACGAGGGCCGCGGCCACGGCCTGGCCCGCCAGGGTCCCGCCCTGGATCGTGTAGGAGCCCGAGCCCAGGATCGCGGTCGTCGTGCCCGAGCTCGCGGGATCGCCGAGGATCAGGACCCCGGGCTTGACCAGGATGGGGAAGACCTCCCCGGTCGAGGGGCTGTACGTCCCGGTCGCGAGCACGATCTCGTCCCCCGAGATCGAGAACTGCATCGCCCGCCGGATCGTCTTCATGGGGAATTGCGGCGAGCCGTCGTTGCGGAAATCGTCGCCGAAGATGGGATCTACGAACCACGCGATGTTGAACGTTTGGTGGCGGTTCCACCCGTTCTCGCAGGCCGGGATTGCCGTGGCGATCGCCGCCAGGGCCACGATCCGCGCCAGTGTCGCGATTCTCTTCATGGTGCAACGCCCCTATGAATCACACCCCGGTCCGCACTGTCCCTCTCATTATGACGGTAAAACCGGGATGTATTCATTCGTCGCCGAATCCCAGGAAGAGCACCGAGGCGCCGAACGCGTCGGCTTGGACGTTGTCGGGGCCGTCGAACGTGAGCGGGAGGTCGACGCTGAAGGCCCGCCGCTCGCCGGGCTTGAGAGGCTCGGCGTGGTCGCCGTGAAGGCCGCTGTTCACCAGCGCCGGCCAGCAGGCATTGAAGGTCGCGCGTCGCGTCTGGGTTGACCCGACATCCTCGAAATGGGGCGCCCCCTGGGGATCGAGGTAGTAGACCTTGATGCCGAGTTCGTCGAGGGGGCGGTCGCCCCCGTTCCGGACTTCGCCCGTGACGCGGCTGAAAAAGAGCGTGACGGCCCCGGCCTTGACCTCGATCTCGCGGCCCTTCAGGCCGGTGATCTCGATCTTCGCGGCGTAGGCCTCTCGTTCCTTTGAAGACCCGGCGACGCGGACGACGCGGAATCCCTGCGAGTGGCCGTCCCGGAACCACCACGTGCTGAAGGGACGGGCCGGGTCCGCCTCGGACCAGGAGGTCGGCGGCTTCTTCCGCCTCACCTCCGCCGAGGGAGTATCCCAGGAGCCTCCGAGGAGGAACGGCTCGAACCCGGGGGGATCGAGCGATTCAAGGCAGTACTCCCACGCGTTCCCGATCATGTCGAACAGTCCGAGGGCGTTCGGCTTCTTCCCGCCCGTCGGATGGGTCTGGTCCCCGCTGTTCTCCTTGAGCCAGGCGGAATCTCCGGCGGGAAGCGTGCGGCCGCAGGCCGATTCCCACTCCGGCTCCGTGGGCAGCCGGAAGACCGCGCCGGTCTTTTTCGAAAGCCACTCGCAGTAGGCCATCGCGGAGTGGTATCGAAGGTTCGTCACCGGCCGGTCGGACTCCATGAATTCGGCCGGGAGGCCGCTCAGCATGAGATAGTTCTTCCCGGCCGAGGGGCGCGTGACGCCGTCGACCTTCTGCTCCTCGGGGAAATCGCAGAACCGGTTGAACTCGCCCCACGTCACTTCGAGCTTCGAGATCCAGAAGGGGCGGCGCACGCCCTCGGTGACACGAACCATTTCGATCCTGATCTTCGTGCCGGGGATCGCGATCGTCTCCACGCGGCCATGCACCGCGCATCCGGCGACGCCGAGTAACAGAATCGGTGTGGCGACCTTCACCGCCCGCTATTATGGCACGCGGACCCAACGATGACTTCCGAATCCGCGGACGTCCTGGTGGTCGGCGCCGGCGCGTGCGGCAGCCTCGTCGCCAAGGAGTTGAGCGAGCGGGGTTTCTCGGTCATCGTGCTCGAGGCGGGGAAGCGGTTCGCGCCGGGCGATCTCCAGAACACCGAGGCCAACGCGGGGAAGATCCTCTGGACCGAGCCGCGCGTCCACGCCGGGCGGCACGGCGTCGCGCCCAAGACCGGGATCGGCGTGGGCGGCGGCACGCTCGCCTGGCTGGGCGTCATGCCGCGCTTCCACCCGGCCGACTTCCGGACGCGCTCGACCGAGGGCGTCGGTGAGGACTGGCCGATTTCGTACGACGACCTCCGCCCGTGGTACGCGAAGGTCGAGCGGGAGTTCGGCGTGGCGGGGGAGTGCGGCCCGTTCGCGCCCGAGCCTTACGAACTCCCGATGGCGCCGCACCGGATGAACTGGCACGCGCAGCTCCTGGCGCGCGGGGCGCGGGCGCGGGGAGCCCATCCGTTCGCCCCGCCCGTCGCGATCAACTCCGCGGACTACGACGGCCGCCCGGCCTGCATCTACTGCGGCTGGTGCGGCTCGGGATGCCCGACCGGCGCGAAGGCGACTGGCTCGGAGGTCTACCTCGCGCGGGCGGAGAAGCGGGGCGCGCACGTCATCAGCGAGGCCTTCGTCCATCGCCTGACGCACGACGCGGCGAAGAACCGGGTGACGGGCGCCCTCTACCTGGACGCGGAGCGACGGGAGCGCGAGGTCCGCGCGCGGGTCGTGATCCTCGCCGCGCACGCGATCGAGACGCCGCGGCTGCTGCTCCTGTCGGGTCTCGCCAATTCGAGCGGCTGGGTGGGGCGCGGCCTGATGAGCCACCCGACGTGGCAGGTCTTCGGCACGTTCGACCAGCCCGTCAACGCGTTCAAAGGGATGCAGATGGGCCACGTGATGGTGCAGGACTTCTACAAGCCCGACCCGCGCCGCGGCTGTGCCCGCGGGTTCGTGCTGATCTCCTACATGATGACGCCGATCACGTATGCCAACCTCAGCGGCTCGTTCCACGGCGCGGAGTTCAAGGACTTCCTCCACGAGTATGCGCACACGGCGGCGTGGTGGGCGCACGCGGAGGGGCTGCCCGACGCGCGCAACGCCGTCACGCTCGATCCCGAAGTGAAGGACGCGCGGGGCCTCCCGGTCGCACGTGTTTCGATCGAGTGGGGCGAGAACGACGTCAGGCTGGCCGCCGCCGCGCGCGACACGGCGGCCGACATGATGTCGGCCTCGGGCGCGCGGAAGGTGCGGATCGGCCTGAATTACGGGGCGCACGCGATGGGGTCGTGCCGGATGGGGAAGGATCCGGCGACGTCGGTCGTCGACCCGTTCGGCCGCTCGCACGACATCCCGAACCTTTTCATCTGCGACACGAGCGTGTTCGTCACCGGCACCGGCGTCAACCCGACGCTCACCGCGATGGCGCTCGCCAGCCGCTCCGCCGCGCACCTCGCGGGAGGCCTCCGATGATGAGCCCGAACCAGCTCGCCACCCTCGCGGCGCTGGCCGACGGGATCATCCCGCCGGATGCGCGGGACGCAGGGGCGTCGGCCGTGAACGCCGGCCCGCGCCTCGCGGAGAAGATCGAGAGCGGCGTGAACGCGGCCCTCTATTTGAAGGGGTTGGAGGCGGCGGGGGAGCTGGCGAAAGGTCGCGAGGTTTCGGCGCTTTCACCGGCGGAGCTGCACCCGCTGCTCGCGGCCCTTCGCGAACGGCTGCCCAGCTTTTTCAAGCAGCTGCGGATGGATGTCTCGGCGATGTACTTGAGCGATCCCGCCGTCTGGGCGCGGATTGGTTTCCCGGGTCCGTCAACCGCCGCCGGGGGCTATCCCGACTTTGACCGGTCGCAGGATCGGAAGTAGACTGGCATCCATGCCCGAAGCCGAGCCGAAGACCGTCATGATCGTCGAGGAGGAGGACAACCTCCACATCCTCGTGCGGGACCTGATCGCCCAGAGGGGCTACCGGGTCATCGACGCGGCGACCGGGGAGATCGCGCTCGACCTCTGCCGCGATCACAAGGGACCGATCGACCTTTTGATCACCGATCTTGTCCTCCGCACGATGAGGGGGAACCAGATCGCGAAGGAGATCGCCCTCGCGCACCCGGGCCTCAAGACGATCTTCCTCGAGGACCATTCAAAGAGCACGATGATCGGCCTGGGCATCCCGCTCAAGGACCTGCACTATCTCCCGAAGCCCGTGCGGCTGAAGACGCTGATGGGGATGGTGGACGATCTCCTGGGCGGCCGCTGATCGCGCCCCTTCATCCATGAAGACCTTGACCGTCCCGAGGCGCGTCTTTCACAAGACCGACGGCAAGGGTCAGATGGAATACTGGAGCGTCCGGATCGCAAGGAATATGGTGATCCGGGAGGGGGTCGGGCCGAACTGCAGGGAGAAGAGTGAGGGTTGGTACAGCGATCTGAAAAACGCGATGACGGCGTACATCCGGGAAAAGAAGGAGCAAGGCTGGAAAGAGATCAATGCAAAGGCGGGGGCCCCCTTCTTTCCGCCCCTGCCAAGGATCCCGGTCAACAAATCCATACCGCTGAAGTTGCCCGTCGCCAAGGTCAACGGAAAGACGTACCCAAGGGTGGACCGTGCCGTCGGGAAAGTGCGTGCGTTCGTAAACCAGTGGCCCCAGTGCCAGGTCCTCGTGGAGGATGTGGCGCCGGGGACGAATCTTATGAAGCGCTGCGAGGACGTCGAGGGGGATACCCGGGACTTCATTCGCATTCACAAGTCCAGGTTCGGACGCTGGCACCGCAAGCCCGACAGAACGCAGGTGAATACCATTCTCAAGGCCGACGGGTCGCCGTCCTACCGCTACTTCTGTGCGCGGTACGGGTCGCTGACGTGGGCGAGTTCGCTGGACGGGAAGGCCGTGGGCTTCCTGATCGGCAACGTCACGGGAGGCGGATACGGCATCGTGGAGATCTGCGACTGGTTTGCGGGACCTTCGATCGGAGAGCTCATTCCCGACGACAAGCTGGAGACCGATTACCAGGGCCACGGCCTGGATTCTGCCGTCATCTTCCACGGAGGTTGGGGAATGCGAGGATGGGCGTTCGACACCCGACGGACCTCGAAGAGCGGGGACTGGCCGATCGTCCCCTTCACGATCGATTCGCCCAAGAGCGGGCTGCTTCACGACTCGAAGCTCGTGAAGATCAATAGACCGATCGAACCGTTTGACGCCTGGCTGGAGAGGGAAGTGGATCGCTGCATCAGGGCGCTCCTCCCGGATGCCCGGCGGGAGGCCGCCGCTCAGCGCGCCGACTTATAAGGTGTCCTGGGCGTTCATCTCACCTGGAAGATCACCTCCACCTCGACGGGCACGCCGCCGGGGAGCGAGGCCATCCCCACGGCGCTGCGCGCGCCTTTGCCGGCCGCGTCGCCGAAGACCTGCGCGAGGAGCTCGCTGAACCCGTTGACCACCTGCGGCGTCTGGATGAACTCGGGGGTGCAGTTGACCATCCCGAGCGTCTTGACGACGCGGACGACCCGGTCCAGGCTGCCGAGCTCGCTCCGCACGACGCTCAGGACCCGGAGCGCGACGAGCCTCGCCGCTTCCTGGCCCTGCTTGACTTCCATGTCCTTGCCGAGTTTCCCGACCACGGGCTTTCCGTCGGCTCCGACGGGCGTGTGACCGGAGACAAAGAGGAGGTCGCCCGCCCGGACGCAGGGGACGATGAGCGAGCCCGCCGCCTTGGGCATCTCCGGCAGTTCGAGCTTAAGAATCTTGATCTGCTCCTCGGCGTTGTGCGCCGGGGGCTTGTCCTGGGCGAGGGGCTCCGCCGAGAGCAGGGCTCCGCCGGCCGCCCCGCCGGCCAGGAGGACGATGTTTCCGAGGAAGCGGCGTCGGTCCATGGATCAGGCTCCTAACCAGAAATCCTAGTCGAAGGCGGGCTTGAGATGGGTCTTGATCGCGGTCCGGTCGCACTTGGGACACTTGAGCCGGGCGTTGTCGAAGACCTGGGTGCACGACAGGCACCGGTAGCCGCCGGCCTGCTTGTCGATGTAGAACTTTTTCCGGGCCCCGCAAGGGCAGGAGTTCACGACAACTTCCTCATCCTCGTGCTTCCCGCTGTTGGCGCAGACGAAGACGATGCCCCCGGTGTCGGGCTTGACCGGGCGGGTGAAGGTCGGGGCGGCGGGTTCCTCCTTTTTCGGTTTGGGCGCCGCCTTGGGTGGCGGTTCGTTGCCGGAGGACATGACCGCGACGAGAATGATGAGGAGGAGCGCTCCGCCCCCGATGCCTCCATAGAGGAGCGCCGGATTTCCCTTCGGGGGAGCGGCCGCGGCCGCCGCCGGCCGGGCGCGAGTCCCGCGCTCGGTGGGCTTCTTCCGACCCGGGTTCGGCCCTGGCTCCTTCATGCGGTCTATTCTACCCGGAGTGCCAGCGAACTTCCTACTTCGTCTCCCGCGCCCGTTCCAGGTCGTCCCACAGACCGTATTCCTTGATGAGCAGGCGGATCGTGCGCTCGGAGTCGCGGTCCCAGTAGGGCGTGATCTTCCGGAGATTGCCCCGGCAATGTCGGATGAGCGCCCGCATGTAAGTTTTCTTCGCGTAGTCGACGTGCCAGGGGCAGTTTGAGGTGTTGTTCCGGGCGATCGGCTCCCCGTCGCTTGCGGCCAGGGTGCGGCAGAGGAGCTCGAAGTCGATGATCTCTCCCTGCGACGGGGAGGGCGTGACGCGAGGAGTTCCGGCGGCCGGCCGGGCGGTCGACTTCAAAAGATAGTTGGGAAGGTCCTTCCGGATGATGGTGTCGCCCTGGGAGAACAGGAGCGCGTACTTCAGCACGTGGATCATCTCCCGGATGTTGCCGGGCCACGGATAGGACGTGAGAAACTCCACGACCTCGGGATCGATGGGCTTGACCGGCTTCTTGACGTCGACGGCGACCCGGCGCAGGAAATGATCCACGAGGATCGGGATCTCGTCCACCCGCCCGCGCAGCGGAGGAAGCTCGATCTCGATCACGTTGAGCCGGTGATAAAGGTCGTCCCGGAACCGTCCCTCCTTCGCCAGCACGTCCAGGTCCTTGTTCGTCGCCGCGATGATCCGGACGTCGACCGTGACGTCGCGCGTGGAGCCGAGGGGCTTGAAGGTCTTGCTCTCGATCACCCGGAGGAGCTTCGACTGCAGATCGGGGCTCGCGTCCCCGATCTCGTCGAGGAAGATCGTGCCGCTGTCCGAGAGGGCGAAGAGCCCCGGCTTGTCCTCGAGGGCGTTCGTGAAAGCCCCTTTGACGTGGCCGAAGAGGTGGCTCTGGATCAGGTTCTCCACGCCCACGTCCGCCGTCAGCCCGACCTCGATGAAGGGGCGGCCCTTGCGGGCGCTCAACTCGTGGATGCGCCGGGCCAGGTGCGTCTTTCCCGTCCCCGGCTCCCCCCGGAGGAGGATGAGCTCGTCGCTGGCGCTCGCGACCCTGAACTTGTCCCACGTGTCCCGCATGAACGGGCTCTGGAGGATGAGGTCCTGCTCGAGGTCGCGGGTGAAGAGTTCCTCCGCGTGGCGCTTCTCCAGCTGGTAGGAGAAGCGCGTCAGCGTCTCGGCCAGCTTCTTGTAGTTGAACTTCGTCCCCGCGGGGAAACGGACCTGGAGGGATCGGTCTTCCTCGTCGATGAGGAGGTCCTTCGCGTCCCACGGGTCGAGGAGGTACTCGAGGCAGGCGTCGCTCGTGGAGGCGATGTAGAGGAAGCTGTTCCCGAGGCTGCGGTGCGCCTCGTGCTTGTTGGCCTGGAGATAGCGCGCGATCCCGTCCGGATCTGAGAAGGCGAGCTTGAACGAGATTCCCTCGGGGGTTCGCGAGGGAGTGATCCGGTAAAGATACCGCCCGTACTGGTCCATGAAGCGGAGCATCAGGTTCTCGATGGCCGCGGGGACGTCCCCGCCGGGCGCGAGACAGGCGGCGACGAGGTCCGGCAGCCGTTCCCGGAGGATGATCCCGGCGAAGCATTGCCCGCCGAGCTTGAGGAGCCCCGCGCGCCCGAGGGACGGGCAGGCCTCGAACCCGAAGTCGTAGAGATCCTGGAGTTCGTGGTAGAAGGGCGGCTTCTCCTCGAAGGAGAGGGCGACTTCGGTCCCGCGGCGCGAGCTCCACGTCCGGAAGGCCTGCCAGGCGGCCTCGGGGGTCTTCCACTTCGGATGCGAGCGCGCGATGGCCTCGAGCGTCCCCCGGATGATCTGGATGGCCACCGCCTCCTTCTGCACCGCGACAGTATCCCACCGGCTTGATCCCCCGGCAAAAGATTTGAACCGGCGGGAGATTCCTGACTGCAATTATTTCCCGTCGCATCAGCGGGCCCGTGCCCGGCTTCGATTCCCCGCAGGAATCTCGGTTCCGCCGAGTGGTACGCCCTTTGCATTGCTCCGCCCGGATTCGAAAGGGAAAAGGGAGGATGCAATGAACGTGAAGAGACTCGTGATGCCGGCGGTGACGGCGATCGCCGCGCTCCTGGACGCGGGATGCAGCTCGGTGCTCCGCGGCGGCGACTCGGACCAGGAGGTCCACCTGCACCTGACTTATTTCATGGCGCGATCCGCCGGCTTTCCGGAGAGGGAGGCGCGGGCGATCGCGGCGGCGAACTGTTACACGGACTACCATCGCGAGACCAACTCCGTCGGGACCGAGCGCCGGGCGGCCTGGCCTTCTGAATCCCCTGACGTTCCCCTGGATCATCGGCGCCGGCGTTTCGGACCTCGCGTTCGGCGATCAAACCTTGAAGCGGGCGATCCTCAGCCGGATCGGGGATTCGACCAAGGGGGCGATCTCCCCGCTCGCGCACCGCCTGCACTTCCCGGCGACGGGCATCTACGAGAAGACCGAGCCCGCGTTCGTCCGGGACCCCGGTTCGGGCGAGATCTACTACAACAACCGCGAGGCCGTGATCGTCCTGGAGCACGCGTTCCGGGCGCTGGAGATGCACGACCCCGACCCCTCGCGGGCTCTCGCGCTTCTCGGCATCGGCCTGCACACGGTCCAGGATTCCTACAAGCACCGGGGCTTCTGTGCCGCCCTCGGACACGCGGGTGCATACCCGGATGCGGACGATATCAGCCGCGACCTGGGGATGGCGCTGGAGATCGCGGAGGCGACGCTCAATTCCCTCCGGTACGCGCGCCGCGTGATGAACGGGTCGTCGACCGAGGTTCCCCAGGGATGGAAGCGCGCGTTCGAGAGGATGTACGCGAGGCCCCTCCAGGACGGCGAGACCCGCCGGGACCGCTGGGTCGCGTGGATCCGGAGCGCCTTCGGCGACGAGTTCCCCGGATGGGAGGAGACGCGGGAGCGCTGGCAGACCGAAGGGGGCGACGAGTCATTCGAGAGGGCGCTGGAGCTCCTCCGTCCCTCCACGATCGCCATTGGAGGTGCGAGGTGAAGCGCACCACGAGCCCCATGTCCATAAACGCGTCCGGCGCCTTTGTACCCTCAGACCGCCGCGAGCGCCTCGCGCGTGACCTCCAGCGTCCGGTCGATGTCCGCCTCCGTGTGGGCCGCGCTGATCGAGCCCTGCTTGCAGGCGAGCGGGAAGTGGTAGACGCCCCGCTCGATGAGCGCGCGACGGTAGCGGCGGTCGAAATCGAAGTCGTGGCGCGCCGCAAGCTCGTGCCAGTCCGCCGGGACGCCCTTCATGAAGTAGGCGCAGAAGGCCGAGCCCAACCGGCTGATCGTCGCCGTCACTCCCTTCGCGGCGAACAGCTTCTCGAGGCCCGACTGCATCCGCGCGCCCAGCGCTTCGAGCTTCCTGTAGGCCTCGCCTCCGTTCCGGCGCAGCCGCTCGATCGTCGCGATCGCCGCCGCGACGTTGAACGGGTGCCCGTTGTACGTGCCCGAAATCAGCACGCGCCGCAGCGGGTCCTTCGCGTCGAAGAGCCGCATGATCTCCGCCTTCCCGCCGATCACGCCGAGCGGGAATCCGTTCGCCACCGCCTTCCCGAAGACCGAGAGGTCGGGCGTCACGCCCGCGATCGACTGGTAGCCGCCGAGCGCCGAGCGGAAGCCGGTCTTCACCTCGTCGAAGACGAGGAGCGCGCCGTGGCGGTCGCAGAGGTCGCGAAGCGCCTTCAAGTATCCGGGCTTCGGCGGGATGATCCCAATGTTCTGGAGCACCGGCTCCGTCAGCACGCAGGCCACCGGGTGGCTCTTCATCACGGCCTCGACCGATTCCGCGTCGTTGAAGTTGACCACGTGGACGCGCCGCATCACGTCCTTGGGGATTCCCGCCGAAAGGGGGATGAATTTGTATTCCCCGGGCGAAACCCGCGGGCCCACGTCCTCGATCGACGGCATCACCGTCCGCGCCACGTCGTTGTGCCAGCCGTTGTAGCCGCCGAGCGTGAGGAGGATGTCCTCGCGCCCCGTGCACGCGCGGGCCAGGCGGATCGCGTGCGCCGTCGCCTCGCTCCCCGTGTTCGCCAGCTGCACCGATTCGAGCGTCGGCACCGATTCCCGGAGCAGCTCGGCCAGGTTCATCTCCCACGGCGTCGGGCCGCTCCCCATGAGCGACCAGCCGTCCTCCATCGCCTTCCGCACCGCGCCGTTCACCTCGGGGTCGTTGTGGCCCAGGATGTGGGGCGCGAACGCGGCGTGGTAGTCGATGTACTCCTTGCCGTCGGCGTCCCAGAGGCGGCTCCCCTGCGCGCGGACGAACGCGATCGGCGGGTCGACTTTCCGGTTGAGGGAGACGACGCCTCCCGCGATCGATTCGGCGCTGCGGCGCGCGATGACTTCGGACTGGTTCATGGCTTCACCCTGTAACGGTTGACCGTTTCCATGTCGACCTCGACCCCGAGGCCCGGCTCCTGCGGGACGGCCAGCATGCCGTCGACCAGCTTGAGCGGCGAGCGGCAGAGCGAACGCGAGATCGGATCGTCGCTCACGTTGTATTCCTGGAAGAGCGCCTTGGGCAGGACCGCGTTGAGGTGCAGCGATGCCGCGGTCAGAAGGTCCGACTGCCATGCGTGGGGGCAGACGTCGCAGCCTTCCTCCTTCGCGATCTCGATCACCTTCTTCGCGACGGTGAATCCGCCGCAGCGAGAGAGGTCGGGTTGCGCGACGGAGATCCCGCCCTTCCGGATGAGGAGGTCGAAGCCCCACGCCGTCCCCTCCTGCTCGCCGGCGGCGATACGGATCGGACAGGTCTTGGTGAGCGCTCCATAGGCGGCGTAGTCGTCGGGATGGCAGGGCTCCTCGATCCAGAAGGGGCTGAACGGGGCCGTCGCGTGGCAGAGGTCGAGCGTCTGCGCGACCGTGCGGGGAAGGGTCCAGCCGAAATCGAGAAGGAGGACGCGATCCTCCCCGAGCTCCTCGCGCGCGGCCCGCACCCGGGCCACGTCGTTCTCGCGATCCTTCCCGAAGCCGCCCCAGCCGAACTTCACCGCCTTGAATCCCTGGGAGAGATACTTCCGCGCCGCCTCGCGCATCGCCTGCGGGTTCTCGCGAAAGAGCGTGCTCGCGTAGGCCGTCACGCGGTCGCGCTGCGCGGTGCCGAGGAGCGCGTGGACGGGTTTCCCCAGCGCCTTGCCCATGATGTCGAAGCAGGCGAGGTCGATGCCGCTGATCGCCTGCAGCACGACGCCCCGGCGGCCGTAGTAGATCGTCCCCGTGTAGAGCTCGTCCCAGAAGCGCTCGATCTCAAAGGGATCCTTCCCGACGACGAGCCGGCCCAGCCCCTCGAACATCCCGCTCCCGTCGCCGGGCGCGTCGATCACGGCCTTGAGGACGTGGGGCTGCGTCTCGATCTCCGCCCAGCCGTCGATCCCCGCGTCGGTCGAGACGCGCAGGAGCGACCGGAAGCGCGGCCCCGACGATTCGCCGCCGTGGACGCCGTAGTCCTTCGGGGATTCCAGGATGATCGCCTCGACGTTCGTGATCTTCATGGATTGAGCACCACCTTGATCGACGCGTCGACGTCGCGCGCGGCCGCGAGCGCCTCCTCGGACTTCTCCAAGGGGAACCGGTGGGTGACGAGCGACGCGAGGTCGACCTTGCCCGTCGATGCGAGCGCGATCGCGTCATTCCAGAGGAGGGGCGAGCCGATCCCCGTCACGACGGCGAGATCTTTCGTGACGATCGTGTCGGAGGGGATGTTCATGCCGGCCGATCCCGAGAGTCCAAAGAGGACCACGCGGCCCCCCTTGCGGACCCACGAGAACGCCTGGCCGACCGCGGCGTCGGCACCCGAGGCCTCGATCGCAAGGTCGGGTCCGGCGCCGGTCGTGTAGCTCAGCACGAGGTCCTGGAGCATGGTGTTGGCGTGGTTCCACACGTAGCCGGCTCCAAGGGCCGGGCCGGCCGCGAGCCTGGCCTTCCCGCCGCCGACGAGCATGATCAACTTGCATCCCCGGGCGCGGGCCAGCTGGACGAAGATCAGCCCCGCGGGGCCGCTCCCGAAGACGAGGACCGAATCCGTCGCCCGCGGCTGGGCCCGCTCGAACGCGCCGAGCGCGCAATTGAGCGGCCCGACGAGTGCGCCCGCTTCGAAGGAGAGGGAGTCGGGAAGGGCGAGAAGGTTCCCGATCGGGACGGTGACGTACTCGGCGAAGCCTCCGTCGCCGCCCGTCGATCCGAGCTCGCCGCCCCTGTCGCAGAGCTGCTTTCGGTCGGCCTTGCAGTGGGAGCAGCGTCCGCAGCCGATCACGGGATCGACGATCACGCGGCGGCCGATCCACTCCTTCTGGGGAGAGGCCTCGACGACGCCCGCCATCTCGTGCCCGGGAATCCTCGGGGGCTTCGCGAGGGGTAGCCGGAGGTCGGCCGCGCCGATCGCTGCGGCCTTGACGCGGACGAGCGCCTCCTTCGGTCCCGGCGGCCGCTGGGGCCGCTCCTGGAGCTCGAGGCGGTTGGGTCCGGACCCGACGAGCGCGCGCATCACCAGAGGAGCTTGAGCGTGTCCCGGTGGATCAGGTCCTCGAGCGCCTGCTCGTTCACGCGGGGGAGCGACGTCCCGGCGCAGAAACGGTTGGCGTTCCGGATCCCCTCCATCGAGGCGGCGGGCGTGGTGAAGGGGAAGTCGGATCCAAAGAGGAGTTTCTGCATCGCGCCGTATTCCTGCGCCAGCATGAGCGAGTGGTAGAACTGCCACGGCCTGTAATGAAGCGCGCTCACGTCGGCGTAGACGTTCGGATGCTTGCGCGCGACGGCGATCGCCTCGCCCTCCCACGGGTGGCCGAGGTGGGCCATGATGATCCGGAGCTCGGGATGGCGCCGCGCGATCGAGTCGACGAGGATCGGCCGCGACCATTCGAGCGGACCGAAGCGGACGAACGACGTCCCGACGTGCATGAGGACGGGCAGGCGATGCTTCGCGCAGGCGGCGTAGAGCGGGTCGAGCTTCGGGTCGGTCGGGTCAAATCCCGCGTAGATCGGCCCGAGCTTCACTCCTTTGAGCTTGAGGACGGAGCGCGATCGCTCGAAGTCGTCCATCCACCCGGGCTCGTTCGGGTCGAGCGACATGAAGCCGATCAGCTTCTCCGGCGCGCGGGCGACGAACTGCGCGATGTGGTCGTTCGGCACGTGGAGGCCGGTCTTCAGGCCGCGGAGGCCGAAGCAGACGACGTGGTCGCACGACTTCATCGCGTCCATGAAGGGCTCGAAGTCGACGGTGATGTCGATCGTCACGCCCGGGCGCGCCAGGCGGAGGCCGTCCATGAAGCTCTCGTCGATGTGGTCGGGGTAGCGCCAGACGTGGGAGTGGACGTCGACAATCACGGCCGGCCGCCTCTCACGCGGCGCGAGAGCTCCGCGGCCGCCTTCGTGACGAGCTTGAGGTGGGCGGCGTCGAGCTTGAAGGGGGTCCCGTGGAGCGGGCCCGCGATCGACATCGCGGCGCCCCAGCGGCCGTCGGGGTCGCGGACCGGCACCCCGATGCATCCCACGCCGGGGTGTTCCTCCTCCGACTCGAAGGCGTAGCCGCGCGCGCGGATCTCGTCGAGGGACTTCCGGAGCTTGCGGGGATCGGTGATCGTCGAGTCGGTGAAGCGCTCGAGGGGCGCGGCCAGTCGGGGCGCGAGGTCTTTCTCGGGCAGCCCCGCGAGGAGGGTCTTTCCCATCGCGGAGGCGTGGAGCGGGGTCGGGCCGCCGACGCGCGTTTGGACCTGGATCCGCTCGGGGCTGCCCTCCTTGGCGACGATGACGAGGTCGCCCGCGACGAGGACGGCGACGTGGGCGCTGGCGCGCGCGGCCTGCGCCAGCTCGCGGAGGACGGGCTGCGCCTCGCGGGCGAGCGGGTCGCCTTCGAGGTAGTGCTGCGCGAGAAGGAGGACGCGGGCGCTCCCGTGGTACTGGCCGCGCCGCTCGTCGGGGCTGGCGTAGCCGAGGTCGGCCAGACCCTTGAGAAGCCGGCTGACGCTCGATTTCTCCAGCCCGAGCTCCCCGGCGATCTCGGTCACGCCGCGGGGCGAGCGGGAGGCGAGGAGCTCGAGGATGCGGAATGCCTTCTGGATGGAAAGATAGGGGCTCGTCCCCGCTTTTCTCTTGATCCGGCGGCCGGCTTTCTCCATAATCTCCGGATTGGTGTTCATGCAACTATGTTGTATTGTATGAAACACCGGAAAGGTGTCAAGGGAAACGATGAACGGTTGGAGCGGGTGGGTCCTTCTCGCCGTCCTGGCGCGGCCCGACGAGCTCGCGAAGGAGGTCGCGTCGAAGGGCTGGATCGTCTACAGCGCGAAGACCGAGAAGGGCGACTGGGACCTGTTCCTCATGCGCCCCGACGGGTCGAAGCGCCGCAACCTCACGAACACGCCCGAGACGAGCGAGGCGGCCGCCCGGTTCTCCCCCGACGGGAAGAAGCTCCTCTACTACCGGATGCCGAAGGGCGAGACGCTCGACAACAACAAGTACGGCCTTTACGAGCTCGTGATCGCGAACGCCGACGGCACGAATCCCGTTTCCTATGGAAACGATTTCCCGTGGGCGTCGTGGTCGCCGGATGGAAAGCAGATCTCCTGTCTCACGAAGGGCGGGATCCAGGTTGTCGACCTTGCGACGAAGACGGTGGTGCGGAAGCTCGACCGGAAGGGGATCGTCGAGCAGCTCTTCTGGTCGCCGGACGGCAAGGGATTCACCGGGACGGCGAACGGCCTGGGGGAGCACTGGGCGATCGGCCGGATGAACGCCGCGACGGGCGAGCTCAACCGCGTGAGCGACGGCGACTGCTTCAACTGCACGAGCGACTGGTTCCCCGACGGGCAGCACATCGTCTATTCAAAGGGTCATCCCAAGACCGAGGGCTGGGCGCAGCTCTGGAAGGCGGACGGGGAGGGGAAGGGGCGGTCGATGCTCTACGGCGAGATCGGCCGCCATGCCTACGGCGGGTTTATCTCGCCCGACGGCAAGTACGCGCTCTTCACGCGGTCGCAGGAGGATCTCGGGAAGGTCGACAACTCGCAGACGACGATGGCGCTCATCCGCCTGGCCGACGCGCCGGTCATCGGCGGGAAGAGCGAGGTCCTCCGGAAGCAGTATCCCGATGCCAGGGACGGCCCGATGCTCGACCTGGGCCAGGGCTGGGAACCCCACTGGACGCTGTCCGAGGTGGGGGCCCCCAAGTGATGGTGACGAATCACACCGTCTGTTTCGTCACCCGGGTGACGAAACAGACGGTGTGTTTCATCACCCTGCTGGCGGGGTGCGCCACCGCCACGCCCCGGCCGGGGGAGGGGCGGCCGGTCATCGACCTCTCGGGGGAGTGGGAGTTCCGGATGGATCCGGAGGACCGCGGGCGGGCCGAGAAGTGGTTCGAGCCCGGGGCCGTCTTCGACCGGAAGATCCGGGTGCCCGGGGCCTGGAACGCCCAGGGCGTCTCCTTTGAATCCGAGAAACTGCTCCGCGAGTACGAGCAGCGGCGGCTCAACGGCTCGAACCTTCCGGGCGTCGACCGCGAATCGGAGAAGCTCTTCAGCGTCTTCCCCGGCCCCGCCTGGTACCGGCGCACGATCGAGATCCCCGCCGACTGGCAGGGCAAGGTCCCGTGGCTCGTCTTCGGCGGCGTCCACCGATATGCCGACGCCTGGGTCAACGGCGAATTCGCCGGCTCGCACACCTGCTACCTTACGCCCTTCCGCATCGACCTCTCGAGGTGGGCTCAACCCGGCGGGAAGGCGACGGTCGCGGTCCGAGTCGACGCGCGCCGCAACAAGGCGGTCGACCCGCTCATGGGTTGCATGGACACGCTCGACTTTCTCTACATCAGCTGGGGCGGGATCCAACGGCCCGTGACGCTCGAGGCGAGGGGACCGTCCGCGATTGAGAACCTCTTCGCGATCCCGCACGTCGCGGAGTCGTCGGTCGAGGTTCGCGTTGAGCCCGCGATGCCGGTCGGGATCGAGGTTCTCGACGCGGATGGCAGCGTCGTCGCGCGGGGAGATTCGCCCCTCCGGATCCCCGACGCGAAACTGTGGTCGCCCTCCTCGCCCTACCTCTACACGCTCCGGGTCACGGTGCCCGGCGACGGCGCCGTCACCACGCGCTTCGGGATGCGCGAGTTCAAGGTCGAGGGCGGGAAGTTCCTCCTGAACGGCAGGCCGATTTTCCTCCGCGGCTACGGCGACGACTGCATCTTCCCGAACTCGGTCGGCCCGACGGCGGACAAGGAGGAGTACCGCCGTCGCCTCTCGATCGCGCGCTCCTATGGATTCAACTACGTCCGCCACCACAGCTGGATGCCGCCCCCGGAGTACCTCGACCTGGCGGACGAGATGGGGATGATGGTCCAGCCGGAGTTCCCGATCGCCTACCGCTGGGACCTCCCCGCGACGGCCGAGGCGAAGAAAGCCCGCCTCGACCAGTGGCGCGAGATGATCCAGCTCAACCGCAACCATCCGTCGATCGTCGCGTGGTGCATGGGGAACGAGCTCTACGATTCGTTCCCCGAGGCGCCCGAGATGTACCGGATCGCGAAGGAGACCGACCCGACGCGCGTCGTGATCGACTCCGACGGCTGCACCTTCAAGCACAAGGACCGCGCGACCCTCGACTTTCTGGTCGTCCAGTTCGGCGAAGGCGGCTCGATCGGCTTCGGCGACGGGAAGTACACCCTTCCCGCCGACCTCAGGAAGCCCGTGATCTGCCACGAGATGGGCTACTTCGTGACGCTCCACGACCTGTCGCAGATCGACCTGTTCAATGGGGGCCTGCGACCCTACTGGCTTCTCAACACGCGCGAGCTGGCGGCGAAGCAGGGGGTGACCGCCGAGTATCCGAAGTGGCTCGAGGCCTCGTACAAGCTGCAGGCCGTGTGCCTGAAGACGAACATCGAGGCGGCGCGCCGGTCGAGCCTCGGCGGCATGTCGGTCTGGCTCTTCCAGGACTACCCCAACTGCGCGGAGGGCGTGGTCGACATGTTCTGGCGGCCGAAGGCGCTCACCGCCCCGCAGTTCCGGCAATTCAACGCCCCGACGGTGCTCCTTCTCGACGCCCCGCGCCGGAGCTTCCGCGCGGGCGAGACGGTCGAGCTCAAGATCCTCGTCTCGCGCTTCGAGGAACTTCCGATGACGAAGGCCGACCTCCACTGGGAGCTCAAAGGGAGCGTCGACGGCAGGGTGAAGGATCTCAAGGTCGGCTTTGACGGGGTCCAGGAACTCGCGACGGTGACGCTCGAGATGCCGAAGACGAGGGAAGCCCGTCGGTTCACCTTCCGGACGATCCTGACGGCGGACGAGAGCGTGTGGAACGAGTGGCCCCTTTGGGTGTTCCCCGAGCCTACCATGGCGAAACCGGAGAACGTGATGGTGACGCCTAAGCTCGACGCGGAGACGATCGATCAGCTCGAGAAGGGCGGGCGCGTCCTTCTCCTCGACCCGGAGCCGCTCTTCCAGACCGAGAAGACGAACTACCGGCTCTCGTCGTGGGACGGCGGCGGGCCTTCGGGCACCGTGATCGACCGCGACCACCCGGCGCTCCGCGCGATGCCGAACGACGGCTGGGCCGACCTCCACTTCTATCCGCTCATCCAGGGATCGAAGACGGTCTTTCTCGATCCGCTGCCGGTGAAGGTGAAGCCGATCGTCCGCTGCATCGACCGTCCGAACCGCCTCGCCAACCGCGCCTATCTTTTCGAGGTCGCGGTGGGGAAGGGGAAGCTGCTCGTCAGCGGATTCAACGTCTCGAAGGAAGAGCCCGCGACGACGTTCCTGCTCGACCAACTCAAAGGGTACGCCTCGGGGCCCGACTTCGCGCCGACCGTCGAGATCCCGGCGGTATGGCTCCGGGGGAGGCTGAAGAAATGACCACGCTTCTCCTGCTCCTCCTGTCGCAGTCCGACCTCGGGAAGGAGGTCCGCGACAAGGGATGGATCGTCTATGGCGCGAAGACCCCAAAAGGCGACTGGGATCTCTTCGTCATGCGGCCCGACGGCAGCGACGTGAAGAATCTCACGAACACCACCGACTTCAACGAGGGCCTGCCCCGCTTTTCGCCGGACGGAAAGAAGATCCTCTACCGCCGGCTCCCGAAGGCCGAGAAGTTCGACAACAACCGGCACGGGCTCCAGGGCGAAGTCGTGATCGCGAACGCGGACGGCACCGAGCCGCAGGCGGTCGGCGCGGCGGGCGAGCATCCCTGGGCGTCGTGGTCACCCGACGGAAAGAAGATCGCGAGTCTCTCCTCAAAGGGCATCGCGTTCTTCGATCTCGAGACCAGGAAGGTGACGGGCACGCTGGAACGGAAAGGCTTCTTCCAGCAGATGACGTGGTCGCCCGACGGGAAGTGGCTCTCCGGCGTCGCCAACAACTTCGACACCGGCTGGTCGGTCGCGCGGATGGAAGTCGCGACCGGCGCGGTGAACGCGGTCAGCAAGGTCGACTGCTGCACGCCCGACTGGTTCCCCGATTCGCGGAGCATGATCTTCTCCCGCCGGCCCGGCGAGTGGACGCAGCTCTGGATGGCCGATGCGGAGGGAAGGCAGCGTACGCCGGTCTACTCCGAGGACGGCCGCCACTGCTACGGCGGCTGCGTCTCGCCCGACGGGAAGTACGTCCTCTTCACCGGGAACAAGGAGGAGGACGGCGACGCGTCCAACGGCGGGGCGCCGATGGGCCTGATGCGGCTGCGCGACGCGCCGATCGTCAAGCACGCCTCGAAGCCCGCGACGGGCCCGGTGCTCGCGCTCCCGACGGGATGGGAGCCGCACTGGACGCAGCCCAAGACGGAGAAGAGCAAGTGAAGCGAAGCCTCCACCTGGCGCTCCTTCTCGCCTCGTGCGGGAAGGCGGATGTCCCGGCCGCCCCGTCGGAAGTCTCGACGCTCGGAACGATCGAGGTGACTGCAAAGATCGCCGACATCACCGGCCAGTTCCCGCCGAACAAGCTCTACGACTATGTCTACGTGATGAAGTACAAGGTCCTGAAGACCCATCGGGGGAAGATCGAGGGGGACGAGATCTTCGTGGGCCACTACAACCCGCTCAAGCCGCGGTCCGCCGCGACGGACAAGTTCTCGGGCAAGATCGGCGGGAGCGTCGAGTCGTTTAAGGTCGGGGACGTCCACCGCCTGGCGCTGGACGCGCCGCTCGACCAGCAGATGCCCATGGTCGGACTCATCGACAAATACATCAAGGAGAAGGGTGTCCGCTACTGGGCGGGCTGGGCCGACCGTGCGGCCGAGTAGCATGGTCTTCAGCTCCCACATCTTCATCTTCTATTTCCTGCCGCTCTCGCTCGCCCTTTATTACCTCGCACCCAAGACGCTCCGGATGCCGGTCCTGACGCTCGTGAGCTACGCCTTCTACGGCTGGACCAATCCGTGGTTCATGCTCCTGATCCTCTGGTCGACGCTCGTCGACTTCTGCTGCGGCAATTGCATCCACGGTCATTGGAGGCTCTTCGAGTTCGCACGGCAGCGGAAGGTCTTCCTGGCACTGTCGCTCGTCAGCAACATCGGGATGCTCTGCTTCTTCAAGTATTTCATGTTCGCCGCGGAGAACGTGAACCGGCTGCTGGCGGCGACGGGCCGGGACGGGTTCACCGTGCTCTCCGTGCTCCTCCCGGCGGGGATCTCGTTCTACACCTTTGAGTCGATCAGCTACAACGTCGACATCTACCACGGACGCGCGAAGCCGGCGAGCGTCTGGGTGGAGGAGAAGACCGGGCCCTCGCGCACGTTCGGGGCCAAGCTCAAGAGGGAGCTCCGCGCCCTCAACGCCTTCGCCTGCTACATCACCCAGTTCCCGCATCTCGTTGCGGGTCCGATCATCCGCTACCAGGACCTCGAGCGGCAGCTCCACGAGCGCGACCACACCGTTGAGAAGGTCGGCCGCGGCGTCTTCTTCTTCGCGCTCGGGCTCGCGAAGAAAGTCCTCCTCGCGAACCCCATGGGGGAGATCGCCGACGCCGCGTTCCAGGCCGGGCCGCTTCACGCGCTCGATGCCTGGATCGGGCTCTTCGGCTACGCTTTCCAGGTCTACTTCGACTTCTCCGGCTACTCGGACATGGCGATCGGCCTGGGCCTGATGTTCGGGTTCGAGTTCGCGAAGAACTTCGACTCACCTTACAAGTCCCAGAGCATCAGCGAGTTCTGGAGCCGCTGGCACATCTCGCTCTCGACGTGGCTCCGCGACTATCTCTACATCCCGCTCGGGGGGAACCGGGGGGGCGAGGGACGCACCTACGTCAACCTGCTCGTCGTGATGCTCCTCGGCGGGTTCTGGCACGGCGCCTCGTGGAACTTCCTCGCGTGGGGCACGATCCACGGCGCGTGGCTCGCCCTCGAGCGCCGGGCGGGGAAGACGAGCTTCTACGCAAAGGCGCCCCCGGTGTTTCGCGTCGCGCTCACGTTCCTCATCGTCAACCTCGCCTGGGTCTTCTTCCGCGCGGACGACCTGCCGTCGGCGATCCGATACGCGGGTACGCTCTTCGGAAGGGTCGATGCGCCGGCCGCATCGACCCTCGTGCGTTCGGTCCTCTATTCGACGGACCACGTGATCGCGATCGCCCTGTGCGCGGCGATCGCCTTCTTCGGGGCCCAGACGTGGGATCTCTCGAAGCGCGTAACCCCCCTGCGCGCGGCGGCGGCGCTCGGGCTCTTCGCGTGGTCGATCGTCGCGCTCTCGACCCAGACCTTCAACCCCTTTCTCTACTTCCAATTCTGATGGAACCGACCCCCGTCATGAGGGATGCGCTCATCGGCCGCCGGACCGCGGTGGCGATGATCGCCCTGTTCGCGGCGCTTCTCGCGATCCCGCCGATCGACCAGTTCCTTGTCGAAGTCAGAAGGGGAGGTCGGTGGAGGTTCCTCAAGCTCTTCCACGAGACGCCGACCCACGCGTCGCTCAAGCGGTTCGAGGAGGATCTCGCGCACGAGTCCGACCTCGCGGCGAGGACGCGCGTCGCCTACCAGACGGTCCTCACGCGCTCGCTCGGACAGGGCAACGAGAAGATCGTGGTCGGCCACGACGGGTTCCTCTTCTTCCGGAAGGAGATCGACATGGCCGCGGGGCCGGGGTTCCTTACGCGGCGAGCCGCCCAGAGGCGCGGAGCGGGCGAGGGCCGCGGGGAGGAGAAGGGCTCGGACCCGGTGACGGCGATCGTCGATAACCACCGGCAACTCAAGGCGCGCGGAATCCATATGGTCTTCGTCCCGGTCCCGGTCAAGCCGTTCCTCTATCCCGAGAAGGTGTGGCCGGGATATCGCCCCGACGCAGGCCCGGCGTGGAACCGCGATCGCGACGCGTTCAAGGCGAAACTGGAGGCGGCGGGTGTCGACGTGCTCGACGTCACGGATGACCTCTGGCGGGCCAAGGGGAGGGGCGAGGTCTACCTCAAGCTCGACACGCACTGGACGCCGTTTGGACTCGGCGTCGCCGCGGACCGGATCGCCGATCGACTTCGAACGCTGGTCGAGCCGGCCCGCGAATCGTATCCGTCGGAACGGCGGTCGGTCATCCACGACGGCGACCTGTTGAGAATGATCGAGGTGCTTCCCGGGAGCGGGCTCTTCCCGCCGCAGACCGTCGAGATCGTCCAGGTCCCGGCACGTGGGGACGACGAGGCGCCCGTGCTCCTGCTCGGCGACAGCTTCACGAACGTCTACAGCCGCCGTGAGCTGGAGTGGGGCGAGCGGGCGGGGCTGGGCGAGCAGCTCATGCTTCGGCTGGGCCTGCCGGTCCAGGTCCTCGCGCTCAACGGCGGGGGAGCCACGGGGGTGCGTGAATTGCTTGCGCAGAAACCGGGAGCGCTCAGGAAGAAGTCGGTCGTGGTGTGGGCGTGCTCCGCGCGCGATCTCTTCGACGAGTCGGTCCGCTGGGAGATTGTCCCGCTGCCCGGGCCCTAAGCCATCCCCTGGAGGAGAAAGTCGAGCGCCTCGCGGATGTGGGCGCGCATCTGCCGCTCGGCGCCGTCGGCATCCCGCTTTTCGAGGGCCGCGACGAGCGCCATGTGGCCGCCGTAGGCCTTGTCCATCACCTCGGGCGTCATCTTCAGCCACTGCATCACGATGACTCGCCGCTTGCACCGGACGATCTCGTCGCACAGCGTCCGGTTGGCCGAGGCCTCGGCGATCTGGAGGTGGAACTCGTTGTCGAGGTCGAGCATCTGCTTCTTGCGCGCCACGTCACCGAAGAGGGCGGCGCAGCGGGCCGCCGTGTCCCGGAGGCGTGCGATCCCCGCCTTGTCGATCCTCTCCGCCGCGAGCCGCGCGGCGCCGCACTCCAGGATCTCGCGGAGCTGGAGGATCTCGCGCACGTCGTGGTCGGTGAAGCTGGTGACCGTCGTCCGGCGATTGGGCTGGTTGGCCGCGAGCCCCTCCGAGACGAGGCGCGCGATCGCGTCGCGCACCGGCGAGGGGCTGACCTTGAGGTCGTCGGCGATCTCGGCCACGTTGAGCGCGGCGCCGCTCGCGAGCTTGCCGGAGAGGATCGCGTCGACGAGGCGGCGGTAGACCTGGTCCGCGAGCGAGGGGCGGACCACGGAGGAGACTTCGCTCGAGAGCGCGCCCATCGAGGCTCCTGCTATTTCAGCGGGGTCCCTTCGATCGCCTTGCCGTTGGTCTCGAAGACGTGGACGGTGTGGACGCCGTGCGGCTTCTCGCTCGTCCACGTCCAGGCGACCTTCTTCTCGGGGGTGACCTCGAAGATCTTGACCCTGCCGGCGGCCGCCGCGCCGTAGCTCGCGACGATCGTATTCCCGTTCGGGAGCCGCTGCGCGCCGCAGGGGTCGGCGAAGAGCGGGGAGGGAAGGTCGGCGTTCGAGACCTGCCAGGCGATCTTGCCCGCCGCGTCGAACTCGACCGTCATCGCGCCGTGCGTGAGGTCGACGAGCGTGTTCCCGTTCGCGAGGCGGATCGCGGTGAACGGCCAGCACTCCTTGGGCTCCTCGGGCGTCTTCGCCTCCCACGCGACAGTCCCGTCGGCGCGGTACTCGCGGACGACCTTGTCGAGGAGGTGGGGGACGAGGTAATTGCCGTTGGCGATCTTGCGCGCCATCCGGGTTTCCATGTGGGCGTTCTTCGTCTGGCATTGGAGTGCGAACTCGACCGCGACCGTTCCGTCGCGTTTCACCTCGAGGAGCCGCGGCTTCGCGCCCGACTCGGTGAGGAGGACGTTGCCATTGTCGAGCGGCTGGACGGTGTCGACCTCGCTCTGGGTCCCTTTGAATTCGAAGTGGACTTTACCCTCGCGGTCGACCTCGACGATCGCGCCGGAGGCGTAGTCCTTGCCCTTCGAGACGGCGAGCAGGAGATGGCCGTTCCCGAGCACCCAGCCGTCGCGCGTGGAGCGCGGGTACGTCCACGCGACCTTGCCGTCGCAGGACATGATGAAGGTCTCAGATCCCGTGGCCAGGAAGGAGTGGGTGATTCCCGTCTCAGATTGCTGCTGGAGGAGCAGGGCGAGCAACAAGACCACCTCGTCACTATATCCTTGGCCTCCAGCAGTTTCAAGATATAAAATATCATATATCAAATATTCTTGCCATCCTCGGTGTCCCATCCTATGCTCTTCGCCGTAGGGTATAGTGATGTCGACTACCTGTATGAGACTCCTCTTCGTGCTTCCCCTGTTCCTGGTTCCCCCGGCCCTCCCGGGTCAGGAGGCGTTGGATCCGGCGGCCGTCGAGTTCTTCGAGAAACAAGTCCGCCCGCTCCTCGTCGAGCGCTGCTTCAAGTGCCACAGCGCGCAGGCGGAAAAACTCAAGGGCGGTTTGCGGCTCGACTCGCGCGAGGCCGCGCTCAAGGGCGGCGACACCGGCCCGGCCCTCGTCCCCGGGAAACCCGGCAAGAGCCTGCTCGTCGAGGCGATCTCGTACAAGAACGTCGACCTCCAGATGCCGCCGAAGGGCAGGCTGACCGACGCCCAGGCCGCGCTCCTCGCCGAGTGGATCGCGCGGGGCGCGCCGTGGCCGAAGGGGGACGCCTCCGCGGAGGCGCCGAAGAAGGAGCCCTTCGATCTTGCGAAGCGAAAGGCGGCGCACTGGGCGTGGCAGCCGCTGAAGGCGGTCGAGCCGCCCGCCGTGAAGAACGGCGCGTGGGTGAAGGACCCGATCGACGCCTTCATCCTCGCGACGCTCGAGGCGAAGGGCCTCGCGCCCGCGTCCCCCGTCGACCCGCGCAGTCTGCTCCGCCGCGTCACCTACGATCTGTCCGGCCTCCCCCCGACGGCCGCGGAGGTCGACGCGTTCCTCGCGGACCCGTCGCTCGAGAAGGTGGTCGACCGCCTCCTCGCGTCGCCGCGGTTCGGCGAGACGTGGGCGCGCCACTGGCTCGACCTCGTCCGCTACGCGGAGACGCGCGGCCACGAGTACGATTACCCGATGGCGAACGCCTGGCCCTACCGCGACTACGTCATCCGCGCCCTGAATGCCGACCTGCCGTACGCGCAGTTCGTGATGGAGCACGTCGCCGGCGACCTGCTGCCCGAGCCGCGCATCGAACGGGGCGTGAACGAGTCGCTCCTCGCGACCGGCTGGTGGTACCTGGGCGAGTGGCTCCACTCGCCCGTCGACCTCCGGGCCGACGAACTGGACCGCATCACGAACCAGCTCGAGGTCTTCGGGAAGACTTTTCTCGGCATGACGGTCAACTGCGCCCGGTGCCACGATCACAAGTTCGACGCGATCTCGCAGCGCGACTTCTATGCGCTCGCGGGGTTCCTCAAGAGTTCGTGCTACCGGCAGGCGCGGGTGGACGCCACGGGACGGGACCTCGAGTCGGCGGTCGAGCTGGCCGCGCTGCGGTGCGAGTTCGAGAAGGGCCGCAAGGCTCCGGCGGAGGAGAGCGCGCCGGTGGCGGACGTCGACGTCATCGCCGATTTCGGCTCCGGAACCCCGCTCCTCCAGGACGGCACCTCGTTCAGCCTTCTTCACCGCGGCGCCGTGCTACCCGGCGACGATCCGGCGCATCCCTCCGGCCGGCTCGTGGACCTCTCCGGCGCGTGGTTCGACCCGACTTGGAACGCGCTCAAGCTCGCGGCGGGCACGGAGACCGATCCCGGCGCGATCTCGTGGATGCAGGCGGGAAAGACGCTGAGGCTCCCTCCCGTCACGCTCGCGCGGTCGACGCTCTACTACCTCGTCCGCGGGGCCGGCAACGCGCTCGCCGAGGTGGACGGCCACCGCATGATCGGCGGCCCGCTCCACAAGGCGACGACGGTGACCTGGAAGGACGAGGGCCTCCGCTGGGTCGCGCAACCGCTCAAGGATTATCGAAGCCCCGATCCCGTGAAGCCGCTCCACCGCGTGCGGATCGAGATCACGCCGCAGTCGGCGGAGTTCGCGGTGATCCGCGTCGTGCAGGCCGACGCGCCGCCGGCGAAGGTCGAAAGTCGCGCGCTCGAGACGGTCGATCTCGGGGAGCCGGGGCGGGCGTGGATCGAGGGCCGGCGCGCGGTCCTCCAGAAGATCGCCAAGGAGGCGCGGACCGCGATCGCGATCGCCGACGCGGGCGCCACCGACGAAGTCCTGCTCGTGCGGGGCCAGCCGGCCCAGCCGTCGGAGGCGGTGCCGCGGCGCTTTCTCGAGATCTTCGCGGGTCCCGGGCCGGGTCGCGGGCGTCTCGAGCTCGCGCGCCAGATGGTCGATCCCGCCGTGACGCCGGTCGCGCCGCGCGTCATCGTCAACCGGCTCTGGCACCACCTGATGGGCCGCGGGATCGTTCCGACCGTCGACGACTTCGGGAAGATGGGGCAGTCCCCGACCCACCCGGAACTGCTCGACCACCTGGCGCTCCGCTTCCTGTCGGCCGGCGGCTCGCTCAAGAAGACGATCCGCGCGATCGTCCTCTCGAACGCCTACGCGATGTCGGGCGCGGCGGACCCGCGCGCGAAGGAGATCGACGGGGCGAACCTCTTTTGGAATCACCGTCCCGCGCGTCGTCTCCCCGCGGAGGCGGTCCGCGACGCGATGCTCGCGGTCTCGGGCCGTCTCGACCCCGCGATGTTCGGGCCGCCCGTGCCGATCCACCTCGACGGATTCCAGGAAGGTCGGGGGAAGCCAAAGGACGGTCCGATCGACGGTGCGGGGCGTCGCAGCATCTACCTCTCGGTCCGGAGGAACTTCATTTCGTCGATGCTCCTCGCCTTTGACTTCCCGCAGCCGTTCACCGCGATGGGGCGGCGGAGCGTGTCGAACGTCCCGGCGCAGGCGCTCATCCTGCGCAACAACCCGTTCGTCCACGACCAGGCGGCGGCCTGGGGGCGGCGAGTCCTCGCGGAGCCGGGAACCCCGGAGGAGCGGATCGGCCGGATGTTCGTGGCCGCGTACGCGCGCGCGGCGACCGCGGAGGAGACGGCGGACGCGGTCGCGTTCCTGCACGAGGCCGGGAAGCGGCCGGACGATCCCGCGACGTGGCCGGCGCTGGCGCACGCGCTCTTCCAGGCGAAGGAGTTCCTCCTGGTCCCATGAGAAACGACTGCCGGGTCATGGACGCGCCGGTGACGCGGCGCGAGATGCTGACGCGGTGCGCGAACGGGTTCGGCGCGCTGGCGCTGGGAGCGCTCGCCGCCGAGGCGCAGTCCTCGCGCGGCCCGCACTTCGCGCCGCGCGCGCGGAACGTCATCTTCCTCTACATGGACGGCGCGCCGTCGCAGCTCGACACCTTTGACTACAAGCCCCTGCTCGAGAAGCATCACGGCGAGGATCCGAAGAAGGCGATCGGGAAGATCGAGCGGACGCAGTTCGAGAATAACGGCCTCGTGATGAAGTCCCCGTGGGCGTTCAAGAGGCGCGGCGAAAGCGGCCTCTGGGTGAGCGACCTCTTCCCGTACGTCGGGGAGTGCATGGACGATCTCTGCATTGTCCGCTCCATGACCTCGCAATTCCCCGAGCACACGCAGGGGAACTACTTCCTCCACACGGGGACGGGCATGCAGGGTCGGCCGAGCATGGGGGCGTGGGTGAGCTACGGCCTGGGGAGCGACAACCAGAACCTCCCCGGCTTCGTCGTCCTGAACGGCGGGCTCATCCCGGTGGGTGGGCTCGACAACTTCAACAGCGGTTTCCTGCCCGCGGCGTACCAGGGATCGGTCTTCCGTGCGGGGGATCCGCCCGTGGCCAACCTCAAAAGGCTCGAGGCGGACGCGGGGCTCCAGCAGCGGAAGGCCGACCTCGTCCGCCGGCTCGACGCGCGCGAGCGGGAGCGGCTGCCCGACGAGGACCAGCTCGAGTCGGCGATCCGGAACTACGAGCTCGCGGCGAACATGGAGGCCGTGGCGCCCGCGACGATGGACCTGGGCGGAGAGCCGAAGTGGCTTCTGGATCTCTACGGCGTGAATTCACCCTATGCGCCGACCGCGAGCTACGCACGGCAGTGCCTCATCGCGCGGAGGATGATCGAGCGCGGGGTGCGGTTCGTCGAGCTGACCTGCCCGATGATCGG
>JBGPCZ010000041.1:0-38180 GCA_041482015.1 Planctomycetota bacterium
CGGCGGCGGCGATCGGCTTCTGGCTGCTGCTCCACCGCACGACGGCGGGACGCGCGCTGTACGCGATCGGCTTCTCGCCCGACGGCGCCCGGTATGCCGGCATCCCGGTCGGCCGGCGGATCGCGCTCGTCTACGTCCTGTGCGGGTTCACGGCGAGCCTCGCCTCGATCCTGTACGTCGCGCACAATGGCCAGGCGAAGGCCGACGCGGGCCTCGAGTACGAGCTGCGCGCGATCACCGCCGTGGTGCTGGGCGGGACCTCGATTTTCGGCGGCCGGGGGAAGATCCACGGGACGCTGCTCGGCCTGCTCGCGATCGTGGTCCTCCAGCAGGGACTGCGGCTCTCGCGCGGCCCGTCGGAGCTCGCGGGGATCCTGACGGGTGTCCTGCTCGTCGTCTCGATCCTCGTCAACCAGGTGCTGGAGAAGTTTGCGGGGCGCGAATCCAAAGGGGTGTGACATGAAGATCCTCCAGCTCGCAGTCCTCCTGGCGCTCTGCGCGGCCGGGTGCGGCAAGGCCGCCGATCCCGCGAAGAGCGGCCCCGCGGCGGGCGGCTCGAACAAGTCCATCACGGTCGCCATGATGCCCAAGAGCAAGGGTAATGCCTACTTCATCGCGTGCCGGAAGGGCGCGGAGGAGGCGGCGAAGGAGCTGGGCGTCGACCTCCTCTGGGACGGCCCGAGGGATCCCGACCCGGCGGCGCAGAACGCGATCGTCGACGCGTGGATCATCCAGGGCGTCGACGTGATCGCCGTCGCGGTCGAGAACCGCGAGGGGATGTCGAGCGTGCTGAAGAAGGCGCGCTCGAAGGGCATCCGGGTGATCACGTGGGACGCGGACACCACGCCCGACGCGCGCGACTTCTTCGTCAACCAGGCGACGCCCGGGGGGATCGCGCAGACGCTGGTCGACCACGCGGCCGCGATCCTGAACGCGAAGGGCGAGTACGCCATCATCACCGCCTCGCTGACGGCGGGCAACATGGTCGAGTGGCAGAAGGCGATCGCGGCCTACAACCAGTCGAAGTATCCCGACCTGAAGCTCGTCGACCTCCGCCCGTGCGACGACAAGCAGCAGAAGGCGTTCGAGGAGGCCAACACGATTCTCAACGCTCACAAGAACTGCAAGCTGATCATGGCGATCTGCTCGCCCGCCGTGCCGGGCGCGGCGGAGGCGGTCAAGCAGTCGGGCCGGAAGGACGTGAAGGTGATCGGCCTCGGGCTCCCCAACGAGAACAAGAAGTACGTCCACGACGGGTTCACCGAGAAGGTGGTCCTCTGGAACACGATGGACCTGGGCTACCTGGCGGTCCACGCGGCCGTGGCGCTCCAGAAGGGGACGCTCAAGGCGGGCGACAAGGCGGCGAAGAGCGGCCGCCTCGGGGAAATCGAGATCGCCGGCGACCAGATCCTCCTGGGCAAGCCGTTCACGTTCGACAAGGGGAACATCGACAATTTTGATTTCTGATCGAGGCAATGCAGCATGCTTAAAAACCTCTGGCGTGACGATGTGGCGGCGAAGTACACCGGTTACGACGAGCTCGTCTACCGGGCGAACATCCTCGGGCAGGACCCGTCCGTCACCAACTGGAAGGGCGGGAACATCTCGGGGAAGTACACCGAGAAGGACTTCGACGGGCGGGACATCAGGGTCCTCCGGGTCAAGGGGTCGGGCTCCGACCTCAAGACCGCCGTCCACGAGGACTTCGTCGGCGTCCGGCACGATCCGGTCCTCACGCTCTACAATCGGAAGGAGATGTCGGACGAGGACATGGTCGCCTATCTCGGCCACTGCCTGACCGACATCCCGTCGAAGCGGCCGTCGATCGAGACGCTCATGCACTCGTTCCTGCCCTTTGAGCACATCGACCACACCCATGCCGACTACGCCCTCTGGTTCGCCGCGCTCGAGGGCGGCCGGAAGTTCGCGGAGGACCTTCTCCAGGACGAGCTCGTCTGGGTCGACTACCACCGCCCGGGGTTCCACCTCGCGAAGACCGTCAGCGAGGCGGTGAAGAAGAACGCGAAAGCGAAGTGCGTGATCCTCGCCAAGCACGGGCTCCTCACCTGGGGAAAAACGTCGAAGGAGAGCTACCATAGCACGCTCTCCGTCCTCATGAAGTTCGACGAGGCGGTGAAGAAGAAGCAGACGACGACGAAAGTCTTCGGCGGCGCCCGGGCCGAGACGCTTGCCCCCGAGCAGCGGCGCGAGATCCTCTCGAAGATCCTCCCCGCGGTCCGCGGCGCGGCGAGCGGGCTGCGTCCCTCGGTGCTCCACGTCGACGATTCCGCGCCGGTCCTCGAGTTCGTGAACGGCGCGGCGAGCCGCGACCTGGCCAAAGTCGGCGCGGCCTGTCCCGACCACCTGGTCAGCACGAAGGTCGTGCCCTACTTTGCCAGCTGGGATTCGAAGAACGGGAGCGCCGACACGCTCAAGCTGGAGCTGGCCGGCGCGATGGAGCAGTACCGGAAGGACTACGAGGCCTACTTCAAGCGCTGGAACAAGAACGAGAAGATGCGGATGGACGACCCGTACCCGCGGGTCATCCTCATCCCGGGCGTCGGCATGGTGACGGCGGGAAAGACGAAGGAGACGGCGATCGCGGCGTCGTGGCTCTACCACCGCGCGATCACGGTCATGAAGGGGGCCTCGACGCAGGGGAAGTTCCTCTCGCTCAACGAGGAGGAGTCCTTCAACATCGAGTACTGGCCCCTCGAGCGGTACAAGCTGACGACGCTGCCACCCGACAAGGAGATGACGGGCAAGGTGGCGCTCATCACGGGCTCGGCCAGCGGCATCGGGCGCTCGATCGCGGAGAAGTTCGCCGCCGAGGGCGCGCACGTCGTGATCGCGGACCTGAACGCCGAGGGCGCCGCCTCGGTGGCGAAGGCCATCGGGAAGGGCGCGATCTCGGCCGCGATGGACGTCACGAGCGAGGAATCGGTGATCGAGGGGTTCCGGAAGACGGTCCTGGAGTTCGGCGGCGTCGACGTCGTGGTGGCGTGCGCCGGCATTGCCCGCGCCTTCCCCGTCGAGGACCACCCGCTCGCCGAGTGGAACAAGCTCCACGCGATCCTGTCGACCGGCTACTTCCTCACGGCGCGCGAGGGGTTCCGTCTCTGGAAGCAGCAGGGCCGCGGTGGAAACCTGGTCTTCATCGTCTCGAAGAACGCGCTCGTGGCGGGGAAGAACAACGTCGCCTACAGCTCGGCCAAGGCGGCGGAGCTCCACCTCGCGCGATGCCTCGCGGAGGAGGGCGGCGCGATCGGCGTCCGGGTGAACACGGTCAACCCCGACGCCGTCCTGTCCAACTCCTCCATCTGGACGAAGGAGTGGCGGGCCGAGCGGGCGCGCGACTACGGGATCAAGCCCGAGGAGCTCGAGGAGTTCTACAAGAAGCGCACGCAGCTCAAGGTCCACGTCTTCGCGGAGGACATCGCGGAGGCCGTCTACTGGTTCGCGAGCAATAAGTCTTCGAAGTCGACCGGCAACATCCTGAACGTGGACGGCGGCGTCTCGGCCGCGTATCCGAGGTAGCCCGATGAGCCTCCTGGGGATCGACGTCGGCACCACGGGGTGCAAGGCGGTCGCGTTCGACGAGACGGGGAAGATCGTGGCGTCGGCCTACCGCGAGTACCCGCTTCACTTCCCGAAGCCCGGCTGGATCGAGCTGGACTCGATCCGCGTGATGGCCTCGTGCAGGGAGATCATCCGCGAGGTGGGCGGGAGGACGAAGAAGGATCCGATTCGGGCGTTCGCGATCGCCTCGCAGGGCGAGGCGGTCACGCCGGTCGCGAAAAACGGAAAGGCCCTCCATCCCGGCGTCGTGACGTTCGACGCGCGCACCGCGCCGCTGGTCCCTTGGTGGGAGAAGCGCATCCCCCGGAAGAGGATCTTCGAGATCAGCGGCATGCCGCTCCACGGCATGTACACGGCGTCGAAGATCCTGTGGTGGAAGCAGCAACGGCCCGACGTATTCAGGAAGGCCGCGAAATTTCTCTGCTACGAGGACCTGCTCTTCCAGTCGATGGGGTTCGCCCCGGCGATCGACGCGTCGCTGGCCGCGCGGACGATGCTCTACGACATGGAGAAGGGCTGCTGGTCGGAGGAACTCCTCAAGATCGTGGGGATCGGTTCGGACCGGCTCGCGTCCGTTTACCCCTCGGGCACGGTGATCGGAGAACTCGGCGAGAAGTCGGCGGGGGAATTCGGGCTGCCGGTCGGCTGCGTCGCCGTGACGGGCGGGCACGACCAGCCGTGCGGCGCGCTCGGCGCGGGCGTCGTCGAGCCGAACGTCGGGATGTACGCGACGGGCACGGTCGAGTGCATCACGCCGGCGCTCGGGAAGCGGGTCACCGACCCGAGGCTCCTCCGCAGCAACATCGCCTGCTACCCGCACGTCGTGCCGGGGCTTTTCGTGGCGCTCACCTTCAACTTCACGGGCGGCTCGCTCCTCAAATGGTACCGCGACACGTTCGCGGGCGCGGAGAGGGGGAAGGCGGGAAAGTCGGGGAGGGACGTCTACGACCTCATCCTCTCGGAGTGCCCGAAGGAACCGACTTCGATCTTCATCCTTCCGCACTTCACGTCGACGGGCACGCCGCACTTCGACACGGAATCCAAGGGGGTGATCGCGGGCCTGCGGCTCTCGACGACGCGCGGCGAGATCGTCCGGGCGATCCTGGAGGGCGTGACGTACGAGATGGCGCTGAACGCCGACGTCCTCCGCGAGTGCGGCGCGCCGATCGCGTCGTTCCGCGCGACGGGGGGCGGCGCGAAATCGCCCTTCTGGATGCAGCTCAAGGCGGACCTGCTCGGGAAGCCGGTCCACGCGATGCGCGTCTCCGAGGCGGTCTGCCTGGGCGCGGCGATCCTCGCCGGCGCGGCGGTCGGGACCTACTCGAGCGCGAAGGCGACGGCGCTCCGGATTTCGAAGGTGGAGCGCACCTATGAGCCGGACGCCCGGCGGGCGAAGATCTACCGGGAGCGGTTCGCGAGGTACCAGGAGCTCTACCCGACCATGAAGGGTTGGCTCCACAAGATTTAGCACAGGGAGGCGGCCTATGTCGCGGAAGGGCATCGAGGCGATCTTCGGGGCCATGGCGGAGGAGTGGGGCGCGAAGGGGATCGACCTCCGGGAGATCGGCCGGAAGGCGATGGCGCTCCGCATCGAGACGCCGAGCTGGGCGTACGCGAACTGCGGCACGCGTTTCGGGGTTGTCAAGGACCCCGCCGCGCCGCGCGATGCCTACGAGAAGGTCGCCGACGCCGCGCAGGTCCACGCGTTCACGGGGATTACCCCTGCGGTCGCGGTCCACGTCCTCTGGGACCGCGTGCCGGACTGGGCGGACCTCCAGCGCCACGCCGTCTCGAAGGGGATTCGGATCGGCGCGATCAACCCGAACCTTTTCACCGAGCCTCAGTACAAGTTCGGCTCGATCTGCAATGCCGACGCGAAAATCCGCCGCGCCGCGGTCGACAATATGAAGGAATGCGTCGAGATCGGGAAGGCCGTCGGTTCGAACGTCCTCTCGCTCTGGTTTGCCGACGGGACGAACTACCCGGGCCAGGGCGACTTCCGCCGCCGCAAGGGGTGGATGGAGGAGGCGCTGGCCGACGTGTACGCGGTCCTGCCGAAATCGATGCGCATGCTGATCGAGTACAAGTTCTTCGAGCCGGCGTTCTACCACACCGACATCGCCGACTGGGGGATCGCGCACGTCCTCTCGCGGAAGCTGGGCGAGCGGGCCCAGGTGCTGATCGACCTCGGCCACCACGCGCACGGGACGAACATCCCCTGGATCGTCTCGACGCTCATCACCGAGGGCAAGCTCGGCGGCTTCCACTTCAATGACCGGAAGTATGCCGACGACGACCTGACGACGGGCTGCATGAACCCCTATGAGCTCTTCCTCATCTTCAACGAGCTCGTGGCGGGCATGGAGGACCCCTCGCTCAGGACGGACTTCGCGTTCATGATCGACGAGATGCCCGTCATCAAGCCGCGGATCGAGTCGATGATCCAGTCGGCGATCAACCTCCAGGAGGCGTACGCGAAGGCGCTCCTCGTCGACCGGGCGCGGCTGGCCGAGGCGCAGGACGGGAACCGGATCATCGACGCGGAGGAGGTGATCCGCGCGGCGTGGACGGCGGACGTGAAGCCCATCCTCGCGGTGGCTCGCGCCGGGAAGGGGCTCGACCCCGACGCGCTCGGCGCGTTCCGGAAGAGCGGGTACTACCGGAAGATCCTGGAGGAGCGGTCGGCCGTTGCGGGCCCGCCAAAGCAGCCGGCGAAGAAGAAGGTAAGGGTCTGATAAGCCGGGTGCGGCGCACTCCGCTTATCACCTCGGCGGTGACTGAGGGACGCGGGCGAGGAAGGCGCCGAACTTTTTGGCAGCAATCGGGTGGCCTACGTCACATTCCATATCGACAGGAGGCCGTCCCAGGCGCCTCCACGGGCCGTTCGTTCCACAAGGGGGAGTGGGTGCCGGGAAGAGGCTGCCCATCCGGCGACATGCTGATAAGCCGAGTGCGGCGCACTCCGCTTATCAGCGGGCTTGTTGCGGGAAATGAGGCGACCTACGCCTGCGGCGCCCGCGAGAGGCGCGTGCGGAACAGGAAGTCGGCGATCGGGAAGACCACGTTCAGGTTCCGCATCGGCTGGAGATGGTGCAGCCGGTGATGCTGGTCGATCCACTTGAACATCCCCGTCGTCTGGAACCAGCGCGGTCCCGGCACGTGCATGCACCAGTGGAGATATTCATACATCACGTAGTACCCGCCGAGCACCACCATGAAGGAGACCGAACCCCACCACGTGTGGGCGAGCCAGCCCGCGGCCAGCGCGGCCGGCGAGTTGACCAGGAGGAGCACCGGGCCGTTCCACCAGGCCATCGTCACGAGCGGACGATTCTTCTCCTCCTCGAGGTGATAGTCCTTTCCGGAGCCGAAGACCGTGTGGTGCGTGATCCCGTGCGTGCGGTAGGGATAGGTGAATCCGAGGATCGGGCGGTGCATCACGAACCGGTGAAGGGTCCACTCGAACAGGCTTCCGTACACGATGGCGGAAAGGCCGCAGGCCAGCAGCATCAAAAGAAAGATCGTCACACGTTCTTCCCAACTAAGCAGGCAGGCGTGGGGTTCTCCCCGGGTGCCAACGGTCAGGCGCGGTCACGCTTGCAGGACCCGCGCCCATGAAGATTGTAGCAAGTGCGGGGCACTTCGCCCCCATAATTCCGCTTTGACCGTGATGACGCTGTGCGGGCGGTTATAGGGGTTATAGATAGTTGGCACTTCATAGGGGGGCGAGATGGGCACCATCCGGCTGATCCTACCGGCGATCCTGGTCCTCCTGGCCCGGCCCGCCGAAGGCCCTGCGAAGGCGGGCGGGGACGAATCGATCTGGGTCGAAGGCGAGGACGCGGCGAAATCCACGTTCCAGAAGCACGGATGGTACGACGGCGTGAAGAAGGACGTCCTCTCCGGCCAGAACTGGCTCTCCCACTACGGCCCCCAGCCCGGCGAGGCGAGCTGGTCGGTCGATGCGAAAGAAGGCGGCGAGTACGCCTTCTGGGTCCGCTGCAACACCATCATGGTCACGCAGCACTACAAGATCGACTCGGGCGACTGGGTCGAGTGCGACCTCAAGTCGGAGCCGCGCGAGGAGATGATGATCTCCCCCAACCCCGACCACCGCTCGCTCGCCTGGGTGAAACTCGGGAAGGTCAAGCTGACCCCCGGCGCGCACACCGTCTCGTTCCGGCTGACGAGCAAGATCCAGAACCACGGGGGTATCGACTGCTTCGTCCTCTCCAACGGCGCGTTCGTTCCGTCGGGCGCGCGCAAGCCCGCCCCGAAGGGAGTCGCGGCGGGGAAGCCCGAGGAGTGGTTCGAGGTCACGGCGGACGACGACGCGTTCTCACCGAAGTCGATCATCGATGTCTCCAGCCTTCTCCCCAAGCCCGCCGGCAAGTTCGGGTTCGTCACCCACAAGGGTGCCTCGCTCATGGCGGGTAGCCAGGTCGTGAAGTTCTGGGGTTGCGGCGCGAACGTCGAGGGCGACAAGCCGCGCGCGTGGCAGGAGCAGTGGGCCCGCTACCTCGCCAAGCACGGGGTCAACATGGTCCGCCAGCACACGCTCGAGGCGCACCTCGGGCTCCCGAAGCGGGAGGGCGGGAAGCTTGTCTTCGACGAGAAGAAGCTCGACCAGTGGGACTGGTGGTTCTCGACGCTCAAGAAGAACGGGATTTACATGACGGTCTCGTTCTTCTATGCCCACAATATCACCCGCGAGGACGGCTACGACCTCTTCGACGAGCTGCCGGCGGTGAACGGCAACGCGAACCTGCGGAGCACGTCGGGCTTCGCGACGGTCGAGCCGGCGATCCAGGAGTGCGAGTGGAAGTACGTCGAAGCGGTCCTCGCGCACAAGAATCCGTACACGGGGCTCCGGTATGTCGACGACCCGGCGCTCGCGGTCCTCGAGGTGCGGAACGAGGACTCGATCTTCTGGCACTGGCCGCTGAACGACCTCGTGCAGGGGCAGAAGTTCCCGAAGCACACGGCGCGGCTCGCCCAGAAGTGGGCCGACTGGCTGAAGAAGAAGTATGGGACGGACGAGAAGCTGAAGGCCGCGTGGGGCGCGGGCGCGCGTCCCGGTGACTCGGTTTCGAACGGGTCGATGGGCGCGTATGCCGCGTGGGAGATGAAGGCCGACGGTCCGCAGAGGAACAAGGCGGAGAAGGAGCGGCTGGGCGACTGGGTCCGTTTCCTCGCCGAGCTCCAGCGCGACGGCTACGTCGAGCGTGAGAAGAAGCTCCGCGCGTCCGGCTACAAGGCGGTGACGATGTCGACCGCGTGGCGCGCGGGCGACGCGGCGGCCGACCCCGCGAACACGTGGACGGACGACGCGATGGAGATGATCGACCGGCACAACTATTTCGGCGGCGGCGAGGGCGTCCACAACATCAAGGAGGGCAAGCTCGAGAGCGGGACCCACCTGGGGATGCCGGGCGGCGGGCTCCTCGCCAGCGGCCTCTACCAGGTCGAGGACAAGCCGTTCTCGATGACCGAGTGGACGCAGAGCCCGCCGAACCAGTACAAGCTCGAGGCGGCGCCGCTCTTCGCCTGGTACGGGATGGGCCTCCAGGGCTGGGATTCCTCCTACCACTTCCTCTCGTCGCGCAACCGGATGGGCGGCGGCTGGCCCAACATGAGCGCGTACGTGACCGACACGCCGGCCTACATCGGGCAGTTCCCGGCGCTCGCGTTCGCGATCTACAAGGGACACATCACCGAGGCGCCGATCGCGGCCGCGCGGCGGATGAAGCCCGACGCGCTCTTCCACGGGATCGACGCGCTCCAGCAGGACTTCTCGGGCGGCGGCTACGACCAGAAGGCGACGAAAGGAAACCTCGCGACGCCGCAGGAGGTGCTCGCGATCGGCCGGGTGACCTGCAAGTTCGCCGACGACGCGAAGCCCGCGGAGAAGGCCGACTGGACGAAGTACTGGGACAAGGAGAAGAAGGTCGTGCGGAGCATGACCGGGCAGCTGGAGTGGGACTACGGCCGGCGGGTTGTGACGGTCGCGACGCCGAAGACGCAGGCGGTGCTCGGCTTCGCGGGCGGGTCGACGTTCGACCTGCCGGGCGTGAAGGTCGAGGTGAAGACGCCCTTCGTGAGCCTGATCTTCACGCCGCTCGACGACCAGCCGCTCGTCGCGTCGAAGCACATCCTGATCACGGCGATGGCGCGCGACAAGCAGTCGGGGACGGAGTACAGCGAGGATGGCGCGCGCCTTGTCAAGGCGGGCGGCCCGCCGCTCCTCATGGAGCCGGTCGTGGCGACGATCACGCTCAAGGGCCCGCCGCCCTCCGAGGTCCGGTCAGTCGATCTCTATGGAGTCCCCACGGAGATCAAGATTCCTGTGGCGGGTGGCTCGTTCGTCATCGACGGCCGCTACCAGGCCTACTACTTCGAGGTTAAGCGGTAGCGGTCTACGCGACGATCAGGACGCCGTTGTGGGTGCCGAAGGGATTGGGGACCTTCTTCGAGACCTTGGGGTCGTCGCGCCACTGGCCGTCCACGATCAGGCGGTACTGGTACTCGCCCGGCGGCAGCTCCAGCTGAGCGCCCCACTCTCCAGGGCCCGCGGGCGATAGCCGGACCTTATCCTTGGCCCACCCGGTGAACTCGCCGGTCAGGACCACCTCGCGCGCGCCATCCACCTTCACGATGTAGGGCACGCGCTTCTTGCCGCTGGGAATAGCCGCGACGGCCGGGATGGGCTGCAACTTCTTCTTTGCCATGGTTCTCCTATCCTCACGCGAATGACGATGACAACGTGTGGGTCCGCATCGAGACCCCCCGCTCCCGGAACAGACGGATCAGCGCTTCAACTTTTCTCGCCGCGCCCGTGACGTCGAGCAGGTACCACGCCCGGCTCTCGGTGACGCGGGCCCGCAGGACGTTCAGGTCGACGCGGTAGAGCCGGCCGTATTCGTTGAGGGCCGACGCCCCCGTGGCGCCGCGCGACAGGTTCACTTCCAGCCGGATCGCTTTGCGCATGGCGTTCTCCTTCCGCGTCTACCGGGGTCCTGATATGCAAAGGATGTGCCATGCGATCCCATGCAGCAGTTCGCTTTTCGTTGCACCTTAGCGTAGGAGCAGCGGCTATTTCCTACCCGTCGGTAGGAATGTTCCCTTAGAATGCGCCTCCGATATGTCGACCCGGGCCAGCGCCGTGATCACGGACGGAAAGGGCCGGTTCTCCGTCGAGACCGTCGAGGTCGGCGACCCGCAGGCCGGCGAGGTCAGGGTCGACCTCAAGGCGAGCGGTGTCTGCCACACCGACCACAAGTTCCTCTTTCGCGACCGGGTCCAGATCCTCGGCCACGAGGGCGCGGGCGTCGTTCGCGACGTCGGCCGGGGCGTGAAGCGCCTGAAGGCGGGCGACCGCGTCCTTCTGAACTGGGCGATCCCCTGTGGGAGATGTTTCCAGTGCCGTCGCGGCGCGGAAAACCTCTGCGAAGCCCCGCCGGAGGTGCCGGCCACGCGCTTTCGCTGGAAGGGCCGGCCGGTCCCGACGGCGTTCCGCCTCGGCACGATGTCGACCTGCACCGTGGTCCCGCAGGCGGCGTGCGTGAAGATCAGCGTCGACATCCCTTTTGAGTCGGCCTGCATCCTGGGCTGCGGCGTCATGACGGGCTACGGGACGGTCGTCAACGTCGCGAAGGTGGAGAAGGGTGAGTCGGTTGCCGTGCTCGGCACGGGGGGCGTGGGGCTCTCGGTCATCCAGGGCGCGCGGATCGCGGGGGCGGGTCGGATCGTCGGCGTCGACGTCAACCCGAAGCGTCTCGCGATGGCGCGACGCTTCGGCGCGACCCACACGGTGCTCGCGAAGCGGGACGACGCGGGGCTGCTCGGGGCGGCGGCGAAAGTCAAAAGGCTCTGTGGGGGCCGCGGCGCGGACTACGCATTCGAGTGCACGTCGGTTCCGGCGCTTTGCGCGGCGCCGCTCTCGTTCGTGAGAAACGGCGGCATGGCGGTGCAGGTGAGCGGCACCGAGCAGCCCGTGACGGTGAACTTCGAGCTCTTTGAGTGGGACAAGGTCTACATCAACCCGCTCTACGGCCGCTGCCGCCCGCAGGTCGACATGCCGGCGCTGCTCCGCCACTACAGCCGGGGGAAGCTGATGCTCGGCGAGATGATCACGCGGACGTACCCGATGGGCAAGGTCCACGCCGCGTTCGAGGACATGCTCTCGGGCCGCAACGCCAAGGGCGTGCTCGTCATGGAGTAGCCCGAACGGGGTATACTCGCCTCAAGAACCGATGGCTGCTCCCTGCCGCGCGTGCGGAAGACCCAACTCCGAGGATCGGACCGCCTGCGTCTATTGCGGCGAACTTCTGGTGGCGCCGCTGAAATGCGGCTCGTGCGGCAGGGATATCCCGCCCCAGTTTCCGAAGTGCCTCTACTGCGGGGCTTCGGCGGAGCAGGCCCGCATCGCGCCGCCGCCGCCGTCGGCGCCGCCTCCCGCGCCTCCTCGTCCCGTCTCTGCCCCGCCCCCGGTGCCTTCCGCGGCCCCGGCTCCCGGGCCGTCGCCGGCTCCCACGCCCGAGATACGGGAGAGGGCCTGGGGCTGCTCGGGGAGAACCGTCGACATCATGTTCGTCGTCGTCCCGCTCCTCCTGGCGGGGTGGGCCCTCTATGCGTTCCGGTCGTTCCGGGTCACCTGGCCGATCGCGGCGATCGTGGCGTGGTTCATCCTCGCCAGCCGGTCGTTTACCAGCTCGGTCGGAATCGTCTCCCGCAACTCGCCCGGAAGCCGGTTCTACACGCTGACCCAGTTCACCCGGGCGCACAGCTTCCCGCTCACCGTGGCGCTCGTGGCTGTCTCGGTCGTCGCGTGGCTCGTCGTCTTCATCTGGGCCTTCCACGGGACGTTCGCGTCGACCAAATGGTCCTTCATCATCGGCTTCTTCCTCTTCGGGTCGAGCCTCCTCACGCGCTACCAGTTCAAGGACACGCGCGCGCCGCTGATCGACCAGGACCTCGAGGGGCACATCGAGGACTACGGCTACACGGTGGCGCTCCTTCGGCAGTACTACATCTGGGGGCTGCTCGCCCCGTTCGCCCACGGCTGCTTCCGGCTGATGATGAAGTGACCGCTTACAGGGACCAGCCCTTCCGGTAGGGCGGATTAAGGAAGCGGTTGGCCTCGTCGCCGTCGGTGAACCGGCCCGAGTCGCCGTCCCAGGCGAGCTTCCGCTTCGGGAAGTTCATCGCGATGATCCCGATCATCGCCAGCTCGGTGAGCGGGCCGCCGTAGAGGGCGAAGTCGGAGCCGGCCTTCCGGCCGTCGCGGATCGCCGCCACGAAGTCCTTGTGGTGGTCGCCGACCCGCGCGATCGTCGGCGCGGGCTGCTTGTAGGCCTTCATCTTCTCATCGGGCACGATCCGCAGGCCGCCGGCGCCGTGCGAGCCGTGGACGATCGAGCCCTTGTCCCCCACGAGCACCGCGCCGGTCGCGGGGAACTCCTCGCCCTCCTTCGCGCCCTCGGGCGCGGGCCTGCGCTCGGCGTGGGCGCCGCTGTACCAGTAGAGCGTCACCGCGCCGCGCTCGCCCTTCGCGGGGAACTCGAACCGGATCGTGCAACCCTGTGGGAACGTGTCGGCGTGCTTGACCGGGTCGTACTCGCCGACGTCCACCGCCTCGACCGTCCGCGGGGCGCCCAGGTCGAGCGCCCAGAAGGACGGGTCGACCACGTGGCAGATCCAGTCGCCGATCGTCCCGTCGCCGAACGGCTTCCAGCCGCGCCACTTGCCGGGCAGGTAGACCGGATGGTACGGGCGGAACTCGGCCGGGCCCAGCCAGAGGTCCCAGTCGAGGCCCTCGGGGACGTCGGGCTTCTCCGCCAGGAGCGGGAAGTCCTTCACGCGGTTGTGGACGGAGTTGCAGCTGGCGTGCACCGTGTGGACGCGGCCGATCGCCCCGTCGCGGACCCACTCGACGAGCTTGCGGATCGTGTCGGTGGAATGGCCCTGGTTGCCGAGCTGCGTGACGACGCCCTTCTCCCGCGCCGCCTTCATGAGCGAGCGGACCTCGTGGACCGAATGGGCGAGCGGCTTCTCGCAGTAGACGTGGAGGCCGCGGCGGATCGCCTCCATCGCCGAGACCGCGTGGGTGTGATCGGGCGTCGAAATGGCGACGGCGTCGACCGACTTCCCGAGCTCGTCGAACATCTTCCGGTAGTCTTTGAAGCGCTTGGCGTCGGGGAACTTCTTGAATGCCTCGGCGGCATGGCGGTCGTCGACGTGGCAGAGCGCGACGACGTTGTTCCCCGGGGCCAGCCCCGCGAGGTTCGACGCCCCGCGGCCGCCGACTCCGATGAAGGCGACGTTCAGCTTCTCGTTCGGGGAGATGACGCGGAGCGCGAGCCCCGCCGTGCTCGCGAGGAACTCCCGGCGCGAAAGGATCACTTGAGCGCCTCGAGGACCTTCTCGGTTCCGAGCGCCGCCTCGGAGACCGTGAGCGCCCCGTCGCGCCCCGCCGCCTTGTAGGCCGCCTTCAGCGGCGCCGCGTCGATTGCCTTGCCATGGAGCACCATGAAGCCCGGCTCCGCGAGCAGCGCGGCCGTCCGCCAGCCTCCGATCCGGTTCATCGACGGATGGTACGTCTCCTCCGCGGGCACCGCCGAGAGGTCGATCACCGAGGTCGTGATCCGGGCGTTCGCCGCCGCAATCCCGCGCGCGAAGAGCGCCGGGAGGCCCGCCTCGCCGATGCCGACGAGTCGCACGCCGACCCCGGCGCGCGATTGCGCCTGGGCGATCGCGTCGACGATGTCCTTGACGTGCCACGCGAACGGAGTGCGGTAGAAGCAGGTGGGGAAACCCTTCCTTTGATTCGCGTCGCCGCCAGCGGGCGTCTCGGGTTCGTGAGCCTTCAGTACCACGACGATCACTTCGTCCGTGGCGGCGAGCCCCTTCGCGAGCCCCTCCGCCTCCTCTGCTTTCCCGCAGGCGATGACCGTCGCACGCGGCTTGCCCTCCTCCTTGCGGAGCGGGCGCGCGGCGTAGGAGACCCCGAAGAGCGGCGCGAGCGCCGGCTCGAACGCGGCGCGGAACTTCGTGAGCGACGCCCCATCCTTCGGCACGAGCCCCGCGAGCTGCTTCTCGACCATCCCGTGGATCGCCTTCTTGAGCCCTTCTGAATCGACCGCGCCCTCGGGCAGCTTGTGGTCGGCCGTGAAGATCGTCAGGTCCTCGACTTTCACCACCGGGACTTCCGGCTCCTCGATCTTCTCCTGGTCGGGACCGTTTTGCAGCCACCGGACCATCCACGCGTAGACCGCCTCGCGCGAGTCCTGGTTGTAGTTGTGCGGCGCGTTGAACTGCTTGGCCTTGAACTTTTCCTCGACCTTGAGCGCCTTGTACGCCGCCTGGATCGCCGGCCCCTCGAGCACCGGGACGTTCTTCCCCCAGTCGCCCGTCGCGGCGATCAGGAGGAGCGGGCGCGGAGCCGTGGCGGCCGCGATCTCGACGTTGTTCAGGTCGAGCCGGAGGAACGGCGCGTTCTCGCACGAGCAGCCGCCCTGGAATTCGGCGGCGACCATGTTGACCGGCACCGAGCAGGTGATGCGTTCGTCGATCGCGGTCAGGATGAACGTCTGCGTCCCGCCGCCCGACGCGCCCGTGCAGCCGATCCTCTTGGGGTCGACGTCGGGGAGCGACGTGATGAAGTCCACGGCGCGGAGGCTGTTGAACGTCTGGAGCCCGAGGAGTCCGACGCCCCACGCCGGGTCCTCGAACTTGTGCGGCAGCTGCTTCGAGTCGGCATAGCCGACCATGTCGTACATGAAGCAGACGAAGCCGAGCCGCGCAAACGTGATCCCGCGCGCGGGGAGGTTGCCGTCCTTCGTCTGCGTGAATCGGCCCTGCCCCCAGTGGCCGTGGGGCGAGACGATCCCGGGGAAGGGGCCCGCCTTGCCGGCGGGACGGTAGAGGCTGCCGGTGACGTAGAAGCCGGGCCACGTTTCGAAGTGGACGCGTTCGACGGTGTAGCCTTCGCCCTCGACCTTGCCGTAGATCGCGGGTTTAAGAGGCGCGCGCTCGAACTCGGGCCAGAGCCCGGCGGCGACCAGGATCTGGCGCCTGATCGAGTCCTTCCGCGCCTGCCACGCCTGCGGCGACTTCACCGCCTCCTGCAGCCGCTTCTGCCACGCGGGCTGGGGTTCCTGGAGAAGAAGGACAAGGGCGAGCGTGGTCCAACGGATCATAGGAATTCCCTCCGCCCTATGGTACGCCGGGCGACGGGAGAGGTATTGTTTAGGGATGAACACGCTCGCCGCCTTCCTGCTGCTCCAGCTCGTGCCGGTCGAGCCCGGTGAATTCGTGATGGGCGAGGGCGACGGTCCGCCGCGCACGCGCGAGGAGTGGAAGACGCGCGATTGGGACGAGTCGCCCGCCCACAAGGTGAAGATCACGAAGGCGTTCTCGATCGGCGCGACCGAGGTGACGAACGCGCAGTTCCGCGCCTTTGATCCCGAACACAAGGGCGCCGACGCCGAGCCCGTCACACGCGTGACCTGGGCGCAGGCGGTCGCCTACTGCGACTGGTTGTCGAAGAAGGAAGGGAAGCCGTACCGTTTGCCGACGGAGGCCGAGTGGGAGTACGCGTGCCGTGCCGGCCAGCCGATCGGCAAGAAGGTCGAGGAGTGGTGCCTCGACTGGTACGGCCCTTATGAAGCGGGCGAGCAGGTCGATCCCGTCGGCCGCGCCGATGGTTACGCCCGCGTGGTCCGCGGCGGGGCCCGGGCGTCGAACAGGTCCGGCCACCTGCCGGAGGACGCGAACCGTCTGACGGGCTTCCGCGTCGTCGTGGGCGAGATGCCGTCGACGAAACCGTTGCCCGTGCCGGTCGTCGAAGTGCGGCAGGAGCCCGCCCCGAAGGAGGGGCCCGATCCGTCGAAGCCGTACTTCGTCGACTTCGCGAAGGAGAAGAAGAACCCGACGATTCCAAAGGAGACGTGGGGGCCGATCTTCAGCGCGTGGAACCACTTCACGACGGTCTGCGTCTGCCCGAACGGCGATGTGCTGGCCGCGTGGTACTCGACGGTCGACGAGGCGGGCCGCGAGCTCTGCCAGGCGTCGAGCCGCCTCCGCGCGGGGTCGGACCGCTGGGATCCCGCGACGCTCTTCTTCGACGTCCCCGGCGTGAACGATCACGCGCCCGTCCTTCTTTGCGAGGGGAAGCGGATCTACCACTTCTTCACCCAGTCGCTCAAAGGGTGGGACGATGCCTCCGACTGCGTGCGAACCTCCGACGACAGCGGTGCGACGTGGTCGAAGCCGAAGATCATCGTGTCGCGCGACGACCCGAAGCGCCTGAGCCAGCCCTGCTCCGCGTTCGTCGCCAAGGATGGGACGATCGTCCTCGCCTGCGACGGCGACGGCCACCGCGACGAGCGGCTCGTGACGAGCTCCGACGGCGGGAAGACGTGGAAGGTCGCGTCGGGGGACATGAGGAAAACCGCGGGCGGGAAATACGTGATTCATCCGGCGATCGCGCCACGCGCCGACGGTTCGACCGTCTGTTTCCTCAGGGGGCCGGACCCGATGCCGATGCTCGTCACGAAGGATTTCGGGGAGACGTGGGAGGCGGAGGAGACACCCTTCTCGGGGATCGGCGTGGGCCAGAAGGCGGCGGCGCTCCGCCTCGCGAGCGGCGCGATCCTGCTCGTCAGCATCGACCAGAAGAAGCGGGCGGGCGGCGGCACGTTCGCGGCGCTGTCGCTCGACGAGGGGAAGACGTGGCCGCACGTCCGCAAGCTGGAGGGTGTGACGGGCTACATGTCGGCGGCGCAGGCGCCGAACGGGGTGGTCTACGCGTTCGGCACGCGGATGAGCTGCGTCGCGTTCAACGAGGCTTGGCTGAAGGAGGGGAAGTGAGATACGCGGTTCTCGCGCTCGTGCTCCTGGGGCAAGCCAAAGAGAAGTCCTATCGGCTTCCGTCGACCGATCTCAAGCAGCAAGTCATTTGGGGCGCGACGTGCGAGGTGCCCGACGGCCCGTCGCTCGCGTTCGGCGGTGAGGACCAAAAGGCGGAGGACGGCAACCCGCACACCCGGATCAAGGTGGATGGCGCCTGGAAGGCGATCCACGAGGAGCTCCGCACGAAGAACCCGCTGAAGGAGGCCCTCGGACACTGCTGGGCCAAGACCTACATCGGCAAGGTCAGGCTTTCCGGGCTGAGGTCGCGGTTCTTCGAGGGACTCACGGAGGACCAGACCAGCGCTCCCAGCCTGGGGCGCGTCACCGCTGCCGCCATAGAGCACGAGGCGCTGGGCGCGAAGTGGCCCGAGTACGAGACGGACCAGGCCCGGCGGGCGATCCAGCTGCTCAAGCCCATCGAGGCGTCGGATTCCCCGAAGGAGAGCCTGCAAATCCAGATCGCGCTGGAACGGGCGGCGGAGCTGCTCGACGCCGAGCCGCCGCCGCGGGCGCTGTCGCCGATCGCGTACGACGAAAAGTCGAAGCTCTTCGTCATCTTCGGCGGCGACCATCTGGACTACCTTACGAACGACACCTGGGTCTTCGATCCTGCGAAGAAGCAGTGGTTCCAGCGCCATCCCGCGTCGCCGCCGCCGCCGCGCGCGAACCATCAGCTCAAGGCGGCCAACGGTAAGATCGTCCTGACCGGCGGCTACACCTACACGTCGAGCACCGATTACGTCGGCGGCCAGTACCGCGACCACAACGACGGCGAGTGGACGTACGACGTCGCCGCCGACACGTGGATCGGTGGGAAGGGCGTCGCGCCCGAGACTCGCGTCTACCGAACGGGTCGGCTCCATCCGGACTTCTACCTCGAGGGTCCGAAGCCTGACGCGACCGCGTTCGGAAAGGTTCTCGCCGATCTCCCTTTGAACACCTGGGTGAAGACGAAGCCGCCCCATCTTCCGGCGCTCAATCGCGACTGGGGGACCGCGGTGCTCGACCCCGACCGCGACCTCATGCTTCGCTTCAGCGGCGGCCACTCCGCCCACGGCGGTACGGACGTCCTCCAGTACCATTTGAAGACGAACCGGTGGGAGCTCTGCTATCCCGTGGAGTTCCCGCTCGGTCAGCTCTACTCGAACACGGAGTATCCGGAAGGAGTCAATTTCAACCGGCGGCCCTGGGTGACGGGCCACACCTACCAGAACTACGGTTATGACTCCACGTTTGGGAAGATGCTCTTCACCGGGCGGCGCGAAGGATGCTTCGTTTACGACCCGACGTTCGGGGACTGGACCCGGCGCCTCGAGAAGCCGAAGGGCATGGTCTACGGCGACTGCTTCTACACGCTGACGCTCACGCCGACGCCGCAGGGGCTGGTCTGCTGGACCCACGACGGCCGCCTGTACCGGTTCGAGAATCAAGAATGGATCGAGCGGTCGCTCAAGGGAGAGAAACTGCCCGGCTCCGTGGTCGACAATTCGACGCTCGTCTACGACGCGAAACGCGAGCGGCTCCTCTTCGCGCGCAAGCCTTATGGAGACAAGACCGGCTTCACGGGCGAGCTCCACTCGGTCGACATGAAGACCTGGATCGTCTCGTCGCTCGCGCCGGCGGGGAAGGAGGCCGCGGTGGCGGTCCCTTACCTCTGCCAGATCCGCTACGACGTCGAGAACGATCTCCTGCTGGTCGGCGGCACACTTCCGCCGGGAGCCGACGGACTCCGCCGCACGCCCGCGTATGACCCCGCGGGAAACAGGTGGGTCTCTTTGAAGATCACGGGGGACGACCCCAACGGGAAGAACGGCCGCAACGTCTCCCTCGGGCTCATGTACGACGCGAAGCGGAAGCTTTTCTGGGCGGTCGACACGAACAGCAACATCTTCGTCCTCCGGCTCGACCCGAAATCGGCGGACCTCCAGCCGATGTAGGCGGAAGGGGTAAGGGAAAGAGATGAGCCTTTCACGGCGCGAACTTCTTGGCCTGGGTGCCGCGGCGCTGGTCGTCCGGCCGTCCTTCGCCGCGCAAGAAGCCCCCGAGCCCTATTTCACGGCGCAGGAGAAGTTCCGCGACGTCTCGCGCGGCACCCCGCTGCCGCACAAGCTTTCGCCGGAGAAGCGGATCGAGGTCGGCCTGACGCGCGAGACGTGGAAGCTCGAGGTGATGAGCGACCCGGAGCACCCGTCGAAACTCGGGAAACCGTTCACGATCGACTGGGACGGGCTGATGAAGCTGGCCGAGAAGCGGACGGTGAAGGTCCCGAAGATCATGACCTGCAACAACATCGGCCGGCCGCTCGGGATGGGCCTGTGGGAGGGCGTGCCGCTCCGCGACGTCGTGTGGATGGCCGAGCCGAAGGAAGACCTTCGCCGCCTCTTCTACTGGGGCTTCCACAACAACGACCCCAAGCAGATGTTCCGGAGCTCGCTCCCGATCGGCCGCGTGCTCGAGGACCCGCCCGGCCTGCCGCCCGTGCTGGTCTGCTTCAAGCTCAACGGGGACTACCTGACGCCCGAGCGGGGCGCGCCCGTCCGCATCCTCGTCCCCGAGGCGTACGGGTTCAAGTCGGTGAAATGGCTGTCGCACCTCGTCCTTTCGAACCTCGCGTACGCGAACGACACCTACATCGACGGGAATAACGACATCGACAGCCCGCTGAAGACCTACGCGCGGACAATCCAGCTCCAGAAGGAAGTGAAGGCCGACGCGCCCCTCCGGGCCTGGGGTCTCGCGCAGGTGGGGATCTCGGGGCTCTCGAAGGTCCAGGTGTGGGTGACGCACGCGGATGAGAAGTGGCCGGAGGACGATCCCTACTTTGCCAAGGCGCCGTGGAAGGACGCCGAGATCCTGCCGCCGCCGGCATCGTGGGTGGGGAAGCCCGCGCACTGGCCGATGCCCTTCACGAAGGCGCACTGGACGGCGGAGTTGCCCGGGATGGCCGAGGGGAAGTACACGTTCCGCTGCCGGACCATCGACACGAACGGAGTGGCCCAGCCGATGCCGCGTCCGTTCCCGAAGTCCGGCCACGCGTCGATCGAGGAGTCGACGATCGTCTCGAAGGTGTAGCCGAAACTTCCCCGGCTCGGCCGGGTATGGTATACGGTATACCAAATTGGGGTGAGGCTGGTGCGACTCCTTCTGGCTTCCCTGGTGATGATCGCGGGCGCCTCCCCGGCGCCGGTCGCCGACGTGGGATCGGACTACGTTGAGCGCGTGCGGCCCCTCATGGTCACGTACTGCCTGGGCTGTCACTCCACGAAGGAGAAAAAAGGCGAGCTTGACCTCGAGCGCTTCGCCTCCATCGACCTGATCCGCAAAGACCTCCGCCCCTGGCCCATGGTCCTGGAGAACCTGGAGTCGGGCGAGATGCCGCCGAAGAAAAAGCCTCAGCCTTCGGCGGAAGAGCGCCGTCTGATGTCGGCCTGGGCCCGCTCCATGCTCGACGCCGAGGCCCGCGCGCGCGCCGGCGATCCGGGTCGCGTCGTGATCCGTCGCCTGAGCAACGCGGAATGTAACAACACCATCCGCGACCTGACGGGCGTCGACCTCGAGCCCACCCGCGATTTCCCCGCGGACGGCGCGGCCGGGGAGGGCTTCACCAACGCGGGGGACGCCCTCGTGACCTCTCCCGCGCTCCTCGGCAAGTACCTGAACGCCGCGAAGGAGATCGCCTCGCACGCCGTCCTCCTGCCCGACGGGTTCCGTTTCTCGCCTTCCAAGACCCAGCGGGACTGGACCGATGAATCCCTCGCCTCGATCCGCGCCTTTTACGCCCCGATCGCGCCGGACGGAAAGCTGCCGCTGCGGCCGTACCTGGCCGCGCTGGTCCGGCACCGGGAGGATCTGGCCGCGGGAAAGATGGACCTCGACGCCGTCGCGGCGACGGAGAAGCTGAGCCCGAAATACCTGCGGATCCTCTGGGAGACCTTGAGCGGCGCGGAGCCCTCGTTCCCGCTCGACCGGATCCGCGCGCTGTGGCGGCAGGCCACGCCCCAGATGGTCGACCCGATCCTCGCCGAGATCGCGGCGTGGCAGGGGTCGCTCTGGACGACCGTCAAGATTGGGAGCTACGTGAATGGCAAGACCCAGCGCCAAGAGGCGACGAACCCCGCCTTCGCGGAGGCCCAGACGATCAAGTTGCAGCCCAAAGGGGCGAAGGGGGACGTCGTCCTCCGTTTCTCGGCCCTCGAATTCTTCCCCGCGGGGGGCGAGGGGGCGGCGGTCGTCTGGCAGCGGCCGCGCTTCGTCAGCGGAAGCCGGCCGCCGCTCCTGCTCAAGGATTACGCCCAGTTCGGCGGCCGCTTCGAAGTCGATCTCCGATCCGCGTTCGCCCGCGCGGCCGAGTATCTCGAGGCGGCCGCCGACCGGAAGCCCGCGCCGGACCTCGACCCCGCGTGGCTCAAATGCTGGATCGACGTGCTCGGCCTCGAGGCGCAGGCCGCGCCGATCGTCGATCTCGAGAAGATGGCCCCGGTGCCGCCGCTGGAAAAGTTGGACACCCCGGCGGCCGCGAACGACAAGTGGCCGGCGATTCGGGGCTGGAGGCTGAAGCGCGGCGAATTGCCGGCCCTCCTCTCGAACGCCTCCGACAAGACCGAGCAGATCCCCGGCCGCGCCCCGCCGCACAAGATCGTCGTCCACCCCTCGCCGGACCGGTACGTGGCGGTCGCGTGGAGCAGCCCGATCGACGGCCGCGTCCGGATCGACGCGAAAGTTGCCCACGCCCATCCCGGCTGCGGCAACGGGATCGCCTGGTGGATCGAGGTCCGCCGCGCCGACCGGGGCGCGGTCCTCGCCGAAGGCGTCGCGAATCCCGGGCAGGAGACGCCGATCCCGTCGCGCGAGCTCACGCTCGCGAAGGGGGACACCGTCGTCCTCGCGGTCGACCCGCGCGAGGGGAACCACGTGTGCGATCTCACCGAGGTGAACCTGGTCGTGACCGAGGTGGAGGGCGGAAAGCGCGCGTGGGACCTCGGGCGCGACACCGCCGACACGATCCTCGAGAGCAATCCCCACGCCGACGGGCTGGGGAACCGCGAAGTGTGGGGCTTCGTGGCGGGCCCGGCCCTCAAGGGCAGCGCGCGGCCCGCGCCGTTCAAGATTCCCCCCGACTCGATCCTTGGCAAGTGGCGCGCCGCGGCGTCGGACCCCAAGCGGCTGGCGGAGCTCCCGGCGCTCGCCCAGCAGGTCCAGGCCCTCTTGGTCGGCGATCGGCCCGTAAAAGACAAGAGTCCCGACCAGGTCCTCTATGACAGCCTGGCGTGGGTCGACGGTCCGCTTTTCCACGGGGTCGACCTGACGAAGCTGGCGAAGCCGTCGGCCGGGCGCTACGGGTTTGACGCGGCGTGGTTCAAGGAGGCCGATCTTGTCGCGTCGTCGCGCGACGTCCTTGACGTCCGATTGCCCGCGGCGCTCTTCCGCGACTACGAGTTCGTGGTCGAAGCGAGGCTCGCCCCGGGCGGCCCCGACCGCGTCGTCCAGTTCCGGGTCTCGACCGCCCCGCCCGGGGCCGTCCTTCCCCTGGACGGAAAGTCGGCCTGCGTCGCCGACCCCACGGGCGAAGCCTCCAAGAAGCTGGTCCGCGGGCTCGACGACTTCCGCCGCGCCTTCCCGCTGTTCGTCTGCTTCCCGCAGATCGTCCCCACGGACGAGACGGTCTGCCTGAAGATGTACCACCGCGAGGACGAGCCCCTGGCGCGGCTCTTTCTGGACGACGAGCAGGCGCGCCGGCTCGAGCGCCTCTGGAGCGAACACCGCTTCATCACCCAGTGGCCGGTCACCGAGGACAAGTATCTGCCGCAGTTCATCGGGTTCCTGACGCAGGATGCCCCGAAGGAGCTGCTTGTTTATTTCCAGGGACAGCAGGGGGCGTTCCACCAGCGCGCCGAGGCGTTCGAGAAGGAAGTCGGGGAGGCGGCTCCGAAACAAGTGGACGCGCTCGTCCGCTTCGCGGGGCGGGCGTACCGCCGGCCTCTCTCTGACCCCGAGGAAGCCGGCTTCCGTGAGCTCTACGCCGGGCTGCGGAAGAAAGAGATGGCCCACGCCGAGGCGATCCGGACCGTGCTGGCGCGGATCCTCGTCTCGCCCTCCTTTCTGTTTCGCCTCGAGAACGCGGCGCCCGGAACGGAGGCCAGCCCGGTCTCCGACGCGGAGCTGGCCACGCGCCTGAGCTACTTCCTCTGGGCGACAATGCCCGACGCGGAGCTCCTGCGCGTCGCCGCGGAGGGTCGCCTCCGCGATCCCGCGGTGCTCGACGCGCAGGTCGGGCGGATGCTTAAAGATCCCAAGGTGCGCGGGCTGGCCGTCGAGTTTGCGACCCAGTGGCTCCACGTGCGCACCCTGCGCCAAAACCGCGAGAAGAACGAGAAGCTCTTTCCGATGTTCGATGACCGGCTCCGCGAGGCGCTCTTCGAGGAGTCGGTCCTCTTCTTCCAGCACCTGTTCCAGGAGGGCCGGCCGTTCGCGGACCTGGTCGACGCGGACTACACGTTCCTCAACGAGAAGCTGGCGAAGCACTACGGCATCCCCGGCGTCGCCGGCCCCCAGTGGCGCCGGGTCGACGGCGTGAAGAAGCACGGGCGCGGGGGAGCGCTCACGCTCGGGAGCGTGCTCACCCAGGAGTCCGGGGCGTCGCGGACCAGCCCGGTGCTCCGCGGGAACTGGCTGGTCGAGACGATGCTGGGCGAGAAGCTGCCCAAGCCGCCGGCGAATGTCCCGCGTTTGCCGGAAGACGAGGCGGGCGCCGAGGGGACGGTGCGCGAGATGGTGGCCCGTCACACCCGCGTCGCCGAGTGCGCGGTCTGCCACGTGCGGATTGACCCGTTCGGCTTCGCCCTCGAGAGGTATGATCCCATTGGCCGTTTTCGCGAGAAGGACCTGGGAGGCAGGCCGATCGACGTGAAGGTGCAACTCAAGGACGGCACTGAATTCGAAGGCTTGGACGGATTGCGCGGCTATCTCCTGAAGAAGCGGATGAAGGACGTCGAGCGCACGTTCTCGCAGAAGCTGCTTGGCTATGCCTTGGGCCGGAGCGTCACGCTGTCCGACCAGGTGCTGGTGGAGGAGATGGTGGCCGGCTTCGAGAAAGAGGGCGGCCGGTTCTCCGACGCCGTGATGTCGATCGTCCGGAGCAAGCAGTTCCGTTGTCATCGTGGACTCGAGGCGACCCGGGAAGAGTAGGGAAGGGAGAAGCCCATGCTGACGCGACGCACTTTTCTCCGCGGGGCGGGAGTCTCGATGGCCCTGCCCTGGCTGGAATCGCTTCCGGTGTGGGGAGACGAGGGGGCGAAGCGCCCGGGATCCGAGCCTCCGGTGCGCCTCGCCGTCATCTTCGCGGGGAACGGGTTCCACGGCGCGGAATGGTCGGCCAAGGGAGAGGGCAAGGACCTCAAGCTCGGGAAGGTCCTCGACCCCCTCGAGAAGGTGAAGGAGAAGCTGATCTTCATCCGCGGCCTCTACAACCCGGAGGCGGGAAAGGGCGGCATCCACAGCGCGCAGACCGGGAACCTGCTCACCGGATCGTCGCTCGAAGGCAACGGCGGCATCCGCTCCGGGGTCAGCGTCGACCAGCTCCTCGCGCAGAAGGTCGGCCGCGAAACGAAAGTGCCGAGTCTCGCGCTGGGCTGCGAGGCGTCGATCTCCGCCCTGCACAAGGGATACTCGATGATCTACAGCTCCCACCTTTCGTGGAGCTCGCCCACGACGCCGACGCCCCTCGAGATCTACCCGGCGCTCGCGTTCGACCGCCTCTTCCGGGATGACGTGGGGAAGGGCGACGCGAGCGTGCTCGACTCGGTGCTCGAGGAGGCGAAGAGCCTGGGCCGGCGGGTCAGCTACACCGACCGGGCCAAGCTCGACGAATACCAGGCGTCGGTGCGCGAAGTCGAGCAGCGGATCGAGCAGGCCGGGCGGCAGGGCCGCCTGCAGGGCTGGCGTCCCACGCTCGAGAAGCCCGACCTCCCCCGTCCCGCGGACGGCCTCCCGCAGGACATCGAGCCGCACATGCGGCTGATGGCGGACCTCCTGGTGCTCGCGTTCCAGACCGACACGACGCGGCTGTGCACGCTCAAGCTGAACAACGATCATTCGTCGCTGCGTTTCCCGCACCTGGGGGTGGACTACATGATCCACCACCTTCTCTCGCACAACGACAACGCCGACTGGCTCAAGGTGAACCGGTTCTTCACGGAGCAGGTCGCGTACATCGCGGGGAAGCTGGACAAGATCCAGGAGGGCGAGCGGACGGCGCTGGACAACACGATGATCCTCTACCTGTCGAGCATGCTGCAGGGGAGCACGCACGACTGTTCGCAGCTGCCGGTGGTCCTCGTCGGCCGCGGCGGCGGCAAGATCGCGACGGGTCGGACGCTCGACTACCTCGGCAAGCCGAACCGGAAGATGAGCAGCCTCTACCTGTCGATGATGGACAAGATGGGCGTCCACGAGGACCGCTTCGGCGATTCCGCGGAGCGCCTCGCGGAGATCTAGAGGGGCCCCGCGAGGACGTTCGCTAGTCCGCGCCGATGCCCACGTAGGTGCGCAGCTTCTCGTCCTCGAACTTCGCCTCCGCCTCCGGTTCGCGCTTCAGGAGCGAGACGAGGATCCCCGCCAGGAACGCCGCCGTGATGGAGACGATCGCGGGATTCTTGAGCGGGAAGATCGGCTTCGGCATGCGGGCCGCGATCGCCATTCGGCCGGGGTCCTTCTCGAGCACGTCCTTCGGGAGGGTGAACCCTTTGTCGTAGGCCTGGAGCTCCTTCGTGACCCCTGCCTTCGCGTCCTTCTGGAAGACGTCCACCCAGACGTCCGGTCCCAGCACGATCAGGCCGATCGCCAGCGTCAGGCCCGTTACGATGCTCGTGACCGCCCCCGCCGTCGTGTAGCGCTTCCAGAGCACCGAGAGCAGCAGCGCCGGGAAGTTCGCGCTCGCGGCGACGGCGAACGCCAGGCCGACCACGTACGCGACGTTCTGCTTCTCGAAGACGATGCCGAGCAGGACCGCCAGCACGCCCAGGATCACCGTGCCCACCCGCGCGACCATCAGCTGCTCGCGCTCGGTCGCCTGGCCCTTCTTGATTACGCCGACATACAAGTCGTGCGAAAGCGCGGAGGCGCCTGCGAGGGCGAGTCCGGCCACGACCGCCAGGATCGTCGCGAACGCGACTGCCGAGAGGAAGCCGTAGAAGGCGTTCCCGCCCATCGCCTTGGCCAGCAGCGGCGCCGCCATGTTCGTCCCGCCGTTTGCGTTGATGACGTCCTTGCCGACGAAGACCGCCGCGCCGAACCCGATCAGGAACGTGAGGATGTAGAAGTAGCCGATCCAGCCGGTCGCGTAGAAGACCGACTTCCGGGCCTGCTTGGCGTCGGGGACCGTGTAGAAGCGCATGAGGATGTGGGGCAGGCCCGCGGTCCCGAACATGAGCGCGAGGCCGAGCGAGATCCGGTCGAGCGGCTTTTCCGTCGACGGCACGAGCAGCGCGCCCTTGTTGATCTCGGCGGCCCGGCGGAAGAGCTCGCCGGGGTTGTAGCCGACCTGGCGGAGGATCATCACGACCAGGATCGAGGCGCCGCCGATCAGGAGCACCGCCTTGATGATCTGCACCCATGTCGTCGCCTTCATGCCGCCGAAGAGCACGTAGGCCATCATGAGGACGCCGACGATGATGATCGCTTCGATGTAGGGCCGGCCGAAGAGCTGCTCGATCAACTTGCCCGCGCCGACCATCTGGGCGAGGAGGTAGACGAGGACGGTCACGATGGAGCCGGTGGCGGCGGCGGTGCGGATGGGGGCGGGCTTCAGCCGGTAGGCGACGACGTCGGCGAACGTGAATTTGCCGAGGTTGCGGAGGGGCTCGGCGATGAGGAACATGCAGATGGGCCAGCCGACGAGGAAGCCGACGGAGTAGATCAGGCCGTCGTATCCCTTGAGCGCGACCATCCCGGCGATGCCGAGGAAGGAGGCGGCGGACATGTAGTCGCCGGCGAGGGCGAGCCCGTTCTGGAAGCCGGTGATGCTGCGACCGGCGGCGTAGAACTCCTTCGCCGTCTTGGTCTTCTTGGCGGCCCAGTACGTGATGCCGAGGGTGACGGCGACGAAGCCGAGGAAGAAGGCAACGGCGACGCCGTTAATCCTTTCCATGGTCCGCCTTGCGCTTCATGTTCTCGACCATGGCGTCGTACTTCGAGTTGGCCCAGCGGACGTAGATCCCCGTGAGGACCCACGAGACGACGATCACCCCCACGCCGATGGGCATCCCGATCGGGATATTCTCGGTGAACTTCATGCCGAACGCCCCGGGCTTGAAGGCGATCAGGAGGATGAAGCCGTAGTAGACCACCAGCGTGATGATCGTGAGGACGACCGAGATGGAGTTCTTGCGCCGGACGAGATCCTTGAACTCGGGGTCGTCGAGGAGCTTGAGGTCGGCCAATGTGGTCGCATTCTGCCAAATGCCGGGTCCGACGCCAAAGAAAAGGAGGGAGCCCTAGGTTTTGGCCTTCTGGATCGGCACGAAATCGGTCCCCGCGGCGACGGGAAGGGTCGGAGTGGGCGCGTTCGCGTACAGCGGGAGGCAGCGCGCGCAGAAGTGGCGGTGGTCGAACGAGTGGGCCAGCCCGCGGGCGAACTCCTTCTCGCGGAGCATCGTCCCGCAGCCGTTGCAGTACCGGATCTCTTTTCCCATGCCTTCCTCCCTCCGTGCGTGCGCGCTTCGCCCCCATGATAGCACATAATTGATGCGTCGCGCGGGGAAAACGCAACGGGAGGCTTTTCCCCGCGCCCGTGGTAGAATGTCCCCTCCATGACCGACCACGGTTTTGCGAACCGGCTCACCGAGTACGGCGACCGCGAGTTCTCGCTCTTCCTCCGGCGATCGTTCGCGAAATCGATGGGCTATTCGGGCGACGCGCTCGGGAAACCCATCATCGGCATCGTCAACACCTACAGCGAACTCAACAACTGCCACCGCGGGTTTCGCGACCTGGCCGAGGCGGTCAAGCGCGGCGTCTGGCAGGCGGGCGGCCTCCCCCTGGAATTCCCCACGATCTCGCTGGGCGAGGTCTTCCTCTCGCCCACCAGCATGTTCGTCCGCAACCTCATGTCGATGGACGTCGAGGTCATGCTCCGCGCCCAGCCGCTCGACGCCGTCGTCCTCATGGGCGGGTGCGACAAGACCGTCCCCGCGCTCCTCATGGGCGCGGCGAGCGCCGGCGTCCCGTCGATCGTCCTCGTCGCCGGGCCGATGCTCACCGGCAGCGTTGACGGCGAGCGCGTGGGCGCCTGCACCGACTGCCGCCGCTTCTGGGGGAAGTTCCGGCGCGGCGAGATCGACCGCGCGATGGTCGACAAGGCGGAGGGCCAGCTCGCGCCCACGAACGGCACCTGCGGCGTCATGGGCACCGCGAGCACGATGGCGTGCGTCACCGAGGCGCTCGGGATGATGCTCCCGGGCGGCGCGTCGGTCCCCGCCGTCCACGCCGACCGCCTCCGCCACGGCGAGGAGTCGGGCAAGCTCGCGGTGACGCTCGCGGGGAGCAATCGCACGCCCGACACGATCATGACCGCGAAGGCGTTCGAGAACGCCCTCCGCGTCCTCCTTGCCATCGGCGGCTCGACGAACGGCGTCATCCACCTCGCGGCGATCGCCGGGCGGCTCGGCATCCGGCTCGACCTCGAGAAGCTCAACGAGCTCGGGGCGTCGACCCCCGTGCTCGTCGACCTCAAGCCGACCGGCGAAGGCTACATGGAGGACTTCCACCGCGCGGGCGGCCTGCCGGTCGTCCTCCGCGAGCTCAAGGACCTCCTCCACCCCGACTGCATGACCATTACGGGGAAAACGCTCGGCGAACTCGTCGGCGGCGCCTACCCGTCGTGGCAGACGGTGGTCCGTCCCGCGTCGAAGCCGCTTCTCGAGCGCGATGCCCTCGTCGCGCTCAAAGGGTCGCTCGCGCCCGACGGCGCGCTCATCAAGAAGTCGGCGGCGAGCCCGAATCTTTTGAACGTGACCGGCCGGGCGGTCGTCTTCGCGTCGCTCGACGACATGGCCGCGCGCGTCGACGATCCCCATCTCGACGTGAAGCCCGACGACATCCTCGTCCTCCAGAACGCCGGGCCGGTCGGCGGGCCGGGGATGCCGGAGGCGGGGGCGCTTCCGATCCCGAAGAAGCTCGCGGGCGTGAAGGACATGGTCCGCATCTCCGACGCGCGCATGAGCGGCACGGCCTTCGGGACGGTCGTGCTCCACGTCTCGCCCGAGGCGGCGGTCGGCGGTCCGCTCGGCCTCGTCCGCTCGGGCGACCGGATCGAGCTCTCGGTCGACAAGCGACAGCTGAATCTCCTCGTGGATCCAAAGGAGCTCGACGCGCGCCGCAACCAGCAGAAGCCCGCGCGCCCGCGTCCCGAACGCGGCTACGACCGCCTCTACTTCGACCACGTCCAGCAGGCCCACCTCGGCTGCGACTTCGACTTCCTCCGCCCCCGCTCGCTGCAATCTTGAGTTAGATAACCCCTCGGCCCGTTTAGTAGTTGAAGAACTCAATATGGATGAACGCGAGCTGGTCCTGAAGGCGCAGAAGGGCGATCGCGACGCCTTCGGGGAGATCGTCCGCCTTTACCAGGCGCGGCTCCGCGCGTTCGTCGCCCGCTCCGTCCACCGCGCCGAGGACGTCTTCGACATCGTCCAGGACGCGTTCCTCGACGCGCTCAAGAACCTCCACCGCTTCGACCCCGACCAGGAGCTCGGGCCGTGGCTCCGCGCCGTCAGCCGGAACCGCATGCTCAACTTCTTCCGCGCGCGCCGCGTCCGGATCAACGCCGCCGTCGCCCTCGTCGAGCAGGCGCTCGAGGAGCAGTGGGTCGAGAACGAGGTCGGACTCGAAGAGGCCTCCGACGAGGTCCGCGCCCTTCAGAAGTGCGTCGACCAGCTCGAGGGATCGCAGCGCGAGCTTCTCGAGCTCCGGTACAAGCGCAACATCGCCGTCAACGATCTCGCCAAGCGGCTCAAGCGGAGCGCCGCCGCGCTCTCGATGACCCTCTTCCGCATCCGCGGCGCGCTCCAGAAGTGCCTGGGCTCCCGCCTGGAGGCGATGGAGTCATGAGCCCCGACGAGCTGGCCCGCCTGGTCGACGCCACCCGCGACGGCACGATCGCCCTCGAGGATGCGGAGCGACTGGCCGCCGCGATCCGCGCCGGCGGCGAGGAGTCGGGCCGCATCGTCCGCGAGCTCCAGTTCGGCGGCATCCTCGCCCAGGCGCTCCAGGGCGCGGACGACGAGGCGTTCGCCCGCAGCTTCAAGGAACGGCTGGCCGCCGAGAGGGAGGAGACATCCTTCCTCCGCGCCTTCGAGGGCCGCCGTCGCGCCCTTCCGAAGAAATCCAATGCCCGGTCGTGGGGCGTCCCCGCGGCCTTCGCGGCCGGCATCCTCTTCGCGATCCTGGTCTACCTCGTCGCGACCTCCGGCTCCGCGCCGACCTCCCCCCAGAAGATCGCCACCGCGCCCTCCGTTCCCGCGCCGGATACGGAGCCCGGGCCGCGCGAGACGCCTTCCGTGCCTCGCGAGGAGCCGAGGCCGATCGACGTTCCCAAGCGCGACGAGGCCCCGCGCGAGACGCCGAAGCCGCCGCCCGATCCCGTGACACCCGTGCCGCCGCCCGCTCCCGAAGAGAAGCCGGTTCCGCGGGATGAAAAGCCCTCGCCCGCCCCGGAGAAGGAGACGCGCGTCGCCATGGCCACGGTCCTCTCCGTGCAGGGCGAGGTCCTCCGCCTCGAGGGCAATGCCCGCACCCCGCTCGCGGGCGGCCAGGGGCTGGTCGCCGCGCAGGGCGTCGAGACGGGCCCCAAGGGCGCGGCCGTCCTCTCCTTCGCCGACGGCACGCGACTCGAACTCGGGCCCGAAACAATTGTCCGCGAGATCGTCGACCGCAAGGGCCGGCGGGTCGCCGTCGCGAAGGGCGTCGTCACCGCGCAGGTGGCGAAGCAGCCCGCGGACGCGCCGATGATCTTCGCGACCCCGCACGGCGAGGCGCGCGTGCTCGGCACGGCGCTCCGGCTCGAAGTCGACGCGCAGACCCGGCTCGAGGTGACGGAGGGAAAGGTCCGCCTCACGCGGATCGGCGGGAAGTCGGCCGACGTCGCGGCCGGGAGCTTTGCGAGCTGCGGCCCCGGCCTCGAGCCCGTCGCGAGGCCGGTCCATCCCGAGGAGATCGTCCTCCTCCCGCGCGACGCGAAGCTCGTGGGCGACGAGTGGCGCATCGTCGCCGACCGGAACGCCTCCAGCGGCGCGGCGCTCGAGGTCGCGAAGGCGCCGTTCAAGCCGATCGACCACGTCGACAAGCGGCCCGCCTACGCAATCTTCACCTTCTGGGCGAGCGCGGAGACGGAGTACCGGCTCTGGCTCCGGTCGACGAGCCTCGCCACCGGCGACAAGTGGCTGCGCGAGATGGTGACCCTCGAGCCGCAGAACTGCACGATGAGCGCGAAGTCGCCCTTCTTCGGCGCGATGCCGACGACCGCGTTCGTCTTCACCGGGCTCGCCTCCTGGGCGGGCTACGGGTGGAGCAGCGGCCCCTTTGACGAGTCGAAGCCCGAGGCCGCCCCGCTCACCGTGAAGTTCAAGACGACGGGATTTCAGACGCTCCGGGTCTTCACGGGCCATCCCTCGATCCGCATCGACTCCGTGTGGCTCTCGGCGCGCCAGGCAACGCGGCCGGCCGCGAAGAGCTTCCCGCCGCCGGAGGGCCGGTGAAGCACTCCTTCATCGCCCTCGTCCTCCTCGCCCAGGCCGCGCAGTTCCCGAAGCTCGACGACAAGACGTACCGCGCGCAGATCGACTTCATCCGGCCGTCGGTCGACGAGCTCAAATGGAAGAGGATCCCGTGGCGGACGGACCTCGTGGCGGCGGTCGAGGAGGCGAAGGCGCTCCAGCGGCCGATCCTCCTCTGGAGCGACCAGGGGAACCCGCTGGGCCTCGTCGACATGGCGCCGTCGGTCAACACGGTGATCGCGCGGCAGCAGGTCTGGTCGGACGACGAGGTGCAGAAGCTCGCCGCGAACTTCCTCCCGGTCGTGGCGGAGGTCTGGACGCTCGCGACGGGGAAGGGCCCGGCGAGCGAGTTCTTCCACAAGGCGGGCGGCCCGGCCGACGGCGGTCGCGCCCACGGGCTCTACGTCATGACTCCCGACGGCGAGGGACTCGGCTTCCAGTTCCTCTCGCGCCCGAAGGAGCCGGTCGTGAAGCTGCTGACCGAGGCGCTCAAGAAGTGGAACGAGATCGTGGCCAGGAAGAGTTACAAGTCGAAGCCGCTCCCGCCGCGCAAGGGGAACAAGACGTGGCCCGAGCTCGAGGCGAAGCCGGGGCTGCTCCTCCAGGTGAACGCGCGCGACCTCCCCCGCGGGAACGTCCAGCATCCCGGGAAGACGCCCGAGGAGCAGGCGATGTGGAACCAGAGCTTCCTCGAGCTCGGCGAGAAGGAGGCGGCGGGCTTCATCCCCCAGGGCGGTCCGAAGGCGAATGTCCCGGACGAGCTGCTCAGGAGGATCGCGAAGAAGCACCTCTCGGACTTCGCCCGCGGAAACAACGCCGGCTACCGGACCGAGGCGTTCCTCAAGAAGGCGTCGATGACCGCGGAGACGGTCTCGGTCAAGGAGCCGCTCGTGACGGTCCGCCTGCACGGAGAAATGACGATGGAGGAGGGGACCGAGAAGTACGACCCCAAGAGGGACGGCCAGCAGCTCTCGGTGACGGGGGATCACCGGATCGACGTCGAGGGCCTCTACGGCTTCGACTGCACGCTCCACGGAAAGGCGGTCTACGACACGGCGGCGAAGCGGTTCGTGCAGTTCGAGCTCGTCGCGGTCGGCCTCCGGAAGGGCCTGCGCCCCAAGGATGATTTCCAGCCCAACCCGATGGGCGTCTCGTTCATCATCGAAGGCCAGTACGACAAGGCCGAGAAGCCGAAGAACTAGGTCGGGCAAAGCAAGTCTCATCTCCTTTACATTCCCGGCCTCTTCGGTTATCCATGTAACTTGAAGGCGGCCGAGCGACGGGTAGGGGTGATGGGGGATAGCGAGTACAAGATCGACCTGGAGATCGTGGAGGACCTCCTTTGCGTGGAGCGCTGTTCCACGTTCCTGGGGGCCGGTCCCCTCCGCCCCGAGTTCTGGGAAGTTTTCACCCTCCTCAAGGCCAACCGCGACCAGGTGCTCGAGGAGGTCAAGCGCCTGACCGACCTTCGCGCCGCGGGCCAGGCCGCCACGATCCTCCTCGACCTGCACGAAAAGCTCCTCGACATCCGACGCGAGTTCTACGGGCTTGCCTCCGACCTGCGGCCGTTCCTCTCGAAGCATGACGGGATGCGCGACGGCATGCGCCTCGAGCTCGCGCTCGTGTTCATCATGGGGTCGAGGCGCGGCCGCGACGCGGCGACGAAATGGATCGCCGATCCCGCAGCCCAGGCGGTCGAGGCGGGCATCCGGGTGAAGCTCATGGGCCGGATGGCCGACGCGTACTGCCGCGCGCTCCTCGAGGCGCGGAGGGCGTCGCCGGGCACCATGCCGCCTCCGCCCGCTCCCGCCGAAGTGACCGTGATCCGTCCCGCGCCCGCCAGGGCTCCGGCGATGGGGGCCGAGGCGCCCCCGCCCCCCGCTCCCCCCGAGCCCGACATCGTCCTGAAGCCGCAGGATCCTCCGCCGTCGCCTGCGGCTCCCAAGATCCCCGCCGATACCCGCGTCACCGCGCGGCTCCATCCGCAGTTCCTCGAGGACTACGAGCTCGTCCAGAGGGTCCGCCGCCTGCTCGAGGGACCGAGATCCGGCCCGCCGCCCTGGGAGATCCACGCGCTGGTTTCGTTCCGGCGCGCGGAGCTGCCGGCGCAGCTCGACGAGCTGGAACGGCTCAAGCGGGCGGGCAAGCCCGGGGAGTTTGCGGGCGCTGCCTACTCGCTCCGCGAGAGGGTCCGCGAGGCGATGTCGAAGCACGAGGTGCTCGCGGGCAACCTCCGCTCCTACCTCGAGAAGGTCTTCGGCGGCTGGACGGGCGAGGCGCAGGAGATCGCGATTGCGATCGTCCTCGGGTCCGCGCACGGCCGCCACCGCGCGAAGCAGTGGCTCGACGATCCCGAGGTCTGTCGCAACGAGGCGATGGGCCTCATGAAGTCCCTCCTCGATCGCGCGCACGAGCTCCTGGCCAGGGGGCGCGGCATCGCCGCCGGGTCGTAAGACCGGCCGGCATTCATCCTGCACACCGCCCGATTCGCGGCGTCTCCTGACCAAGACTTTCGTACAGGAGCGAACCATGATCCCCGCCTCCGTCCTCGCGCTCCTCGCCGTGTGCGCCCCCGATCCCAACGACGATCTTGTCCTCGCGGCCGCGCTTGCGCAGCGCGGGTGGATCGAGATCGCGGAGGAGCTGTGCGAGAAGGTGCGGAAGGACCCCGCGGCGGGGGCGAAGGCGCGCTCGAACCTGCCGCTCGTGATGGCGGAGGTCTCGGTCGAGAAGGCGCGGCGGGAGTCGCGCGCCGACGAGATCGCGAGGTTCCTCAGCGGGTCCATCCAAACTTTGAAGGCCGAAGCGAATCCCGGGCTCGAACTTCGAACGACGCTCGGGTGGGTCCTCTCGGAAAAGGGCCGGCTCCTGGCCGTCCGGGCCGAGATGGAGGAGGGGCCGGATCGCGCGGCGGTCGCGGGCTCCGCGGCGCAGGCGCTTGTCGCGACCGAGGAGTTCGAGCGCGCGCTGATCGTCGATCTGGAAAAGATGCCCCCAAGCCCCGAAGTGGAGGGCGCGCTTCTCCAGGCGAGGTTCGAGCTCCCCAGGGCGTTGCTCACGCGGGCCCGGCTGGCGGGCCCGGCCGACAGCATGCGCCAGGCACTCTTGACGCAGGCGCTCGAGGGGTTCATCGACATCCAGTACCGCGCGGGGCATCCCGTGGACTGGGAGGCGCAGCTCGAGGAAGGGCGCTGCCTGCTGGAACTGGCGCAGTTTGCCAAGGCCGAGTCGAAATTCCAGGGCCTCGTGGACCTCCAGAAGCTGCTGCCTGCGAAAAGCTTCCCGGTGCCGCTCGTCCACCGGGCCACGCTGTACCTCGCGCAAACCATGACGGGCGCGGGGAAGGGCAAGCTGACGATCGCGCTGGTCGACGGGTTCCTGAAGCAGAATGCCGCGCTCGCGGGGGCGGGGATCGGGCTCGCGCTCCAGCTCGAGAAGGCGTCGGCGCTCCACGCCGGGAACAACGATCCGGCGGCGCTCGCGCTGGCGGCGAAGGTCGAGAAGGCCGACCCCGAGGGGCTGCTCGGGAAGACCGCGCGGGACCGGATGCGGGCGTGGATCGGCCAGGGGCAGCCGGCCCTCTGGATGACCCTCGCCGACGCGGAGATGGCGCAGGGACGTCACCGCGACGCGGCCCGGACGTACCGCCAGTGCATCGAGGCCTGCTCGACTCCGGCGGAGAAGTCGACCACCGGGGCGGCGGCGCTCTTCAGGATGGCGGAATGCTTCCGCGCGCTCCACCGGGAGGCCGAGGCGGCGGCGGCGTTCGAGCAGGTCTTCCGCCTCTGGCCCTCCCACGAGTTCACGCCCAAGGCGGCCGTCGAGGCGGTGCGGCTCGCGGCGCGCGAGGCGGCCCTCAGCGGCGACCCGCGTGACGAGGAGCGTCTCGAGAAGCTGATCCTCGACGTCGAGAAACTCGGCGTGGCCGTCGACTTCGCCCGGTTCCTGCACGCGGAGCGGTGCGAGCGGAAGGGGCAGCTCAGGGAGGCCGCGGAGCTCTACCGCGGCGTGGGAGACGCGAGCGAATTTTTCCCCCGGGCGATGATCTCCTCGGGCCACTGCTACCGGGTCGACGCGGCAAAGCGGGGGAAGGAGGAGGCCGCCCGCGAGCTGGGCCTGGCCGAGGAGGCGCTGAAGCGGTTCCTGTCCTGGGTCGACGGTGGCCACGAGGCGGGCCCCCAGTTGGTCGGGATCGCGTGGCGCGAGATCGCGACGATCTACATGATCCTGGGTCGTTCAAAGGACGCACTCACCTGCCTCGGCAAGGCGCCCGCGGAGGACGCGGAGGGGCAGTTGCGGAAGTGGGAGCTCCAGGTCCAGCTGCAGCTTACGGAGAAGAAACTCGACGAGGCGTCCGCGACGCTCGACAATATGTTGAAGGAGAAGCCGGAAGCCCCGGCGACCGTGCGGTCGTGCCGCCTGGTCTTCCGCGCGCTCGACCGTGCGATGGAGGACCTGGTCCGCGCGAGAGCGGACGCGACGCAGGTGCGGGAGACGGCCCGGAGGTCGGCGGCCACGGCGTCCCGCTGGGTGGATCTCGCGAGGATCCAGTCGCCGCCCCCGTCGACCCCCGACCTGGTCGAGGCCGCGGACTCCCTTTGCAATTCGGCGAGACGGTTGAACGACTTCGGCGACGAGGTGGTTTCGTTCATGGACCTGAAGGGAAAGGCGGTCCCCGACCGAGCGTCGTGGGAGGCCCCGGCCTCCGCCCTCAGGATGCTCCTGGACGGAAAGAGGCCGGACCTCGATGCGAAGGACCGGCTCGTGGCGCAGGTCCGGCTGGCGAGATGCCTCGGCTTCCTCGCGGCCGACCCGAAGGACTGGGAACGAGCGAAGATGCAGTACGACTCGATCGTCCAGGAACACAAGATGGTGGACCGGAGGGGGCTGCTCGACCCCGCCGTGCTCCAGGCCCAGCCTTCGCTTCTCGCGATCTACATCGAGTTGGGCGACGTCTACTTCGAGCTGGGCAAGCGGGGGCAGTTGTTCCAATTCGACAATGCGGCCGCCGTGTTGGGCAACACGATTCGGGTCATGGCGTCGGGGAGCGAGACGTGGTGGCGGGCGCGGTACCAGCTCATCGCCCTGCTCTTCGAGCGCGGGAAGGAGACCGACCTCCGGGATGCCCGGGTGCTCATCGAGAATCTCGAACGGAACAACCCCGAGTTCGACGGCGGCAAGTTCGGCATGAAGGAGAAGTTCGTCGACCTCAAGGAGAAGATCCGCCAGGTGGCTGGGAAATAGATCCCCCTTCGTTTCTCTCGCGGAGATCCCTTCCGTCGTATTAAGATGGGGCCTGCCCTCCGAAGCGCCAGTCCTGGAGATGCGCGAAGGAGGGACCCACGAAGGAGGAAGATCATGAAGCTCGCGCTCTCCTCATTCCTTGCGGCCGCGCTCGCGGCCCCCGCCTTCGCCCGGCCTGCGGCGGGCAGGCAGGACGAGAAGATCATCAAGTTCGAGGCGCCCAAGGAGTGGACCAAGGAGAAGCCCTCCTCGAACATGCGCAAGGCGCAGTACAAGATCCCCGACAAGGAGAAGAAGGCGAAGGACGCGGAGCTCATCCTCTCGTTCTTCGGGAAGAACTCCGGCGGGATCGAGGCGAACCTCAAGCGCTGGTCGACCCAGATGGGCGGCGTCGAGGCGAAGCCGGAGTCGATCGAGGGGAAGTGCAAGGTCACGCTCGTCGACCTCAAGGGGACCTACACGCCCGGCTTCGGCGGCGACGCGGTCGAGGACGCGCGCATGATCGCCGCGATGGTCGAGACCGACGACGGCCCCTGGTTCTTCGTAACTGTTTAGCGCGCCCGGCGCCGCGGAGCGGCGCCAGGGGCGCGCAACCACTCCAGGGAGTCTACGCCGGATGAGGCAGGTTGAGCAAGCGGCAGGCGAGCGCATCGCGTCGGCCAGGGGTGGCGCGAATGACTC
>JBGPCZ010000042.1:0-38171 GCA_041482015.1 Planctomycetota bacterium
CTCCAACGACAAGGCGGGGCTGGAACGGGGAGTCGCCCTGATCAGCGAGGGCAACGGCCTCCTGGACAAGGCGAACACGCTGGGCAACACCGGCGGCTACGACACGAAGGAAGTCAACCAGACGTTGATCCTGGCGCGCAAGAAGCTCCAGGAACTCAGGAATTAGGAGGCGCACGATGGAAGCCAAAGGACCCGGCCAGAGGCCCACGGGGCTGCGGAAGCCCCCCGGCGCGGCCCCGGCACCCGCCCCTGCCGCCGCCGCGCCCGCGCGCCCCGCTCTCCGTCCGCGTCCCGGTGCCCCCGCTGTCGCGGGCGCCCCGGCGCGCAAACCGGTCGGCTCGAGACCGCTCGCCGCCGCCCCGGCGAAGAAGGGCGGAGGCGGGAAGATCGTCTTCGTGCTCTTCCTGCTCATCGTCGGTGGCGGAGTCGCGGCCGGATTCCTCATCAAGAAGGACGGCCAACCGATCATCAAGCCGTACCTGGCCAAGCTCGGGCTGGGCGAGAAGGAGCCGAAGGACGCCCCCAAGGAGGCGCCCAAGGATCACAAGCGCAAGTCCTCGAACGATCTCGCGATCGAGGCCGCGGCCGGCACGGTGGCGCGCGCGCAGGCCTACATCGCCACCGACCTGAAAAAGCTCGATGCTGATCCCGCGCTCGTCACGGCCGATTCGTCGGCCGAGGTGGTCCGGGACCTGGCGCGCCTGAAGAAACAGGTCGGGCAGGCGCTCGCCGATCTCGGCAAGGCGACGGGCGTGAGGCCCGAGGAGGTCGACGCGAGCCAGAAGCTCGTGAAGGAACTGGGCGATCTCGTCGTGAGATGGAAGGAGATCGCCGACAAGAAAAAGTCCGAGAGCCCCGATCCGGTGGACGTCGCCAAGGTCCCGGACCCCAAGCCCGATCCGAAGCCGGACCCGGACAAACCCGCTCCGGACAAGCCGAAGGAGGAGCCGAAGTACGATCCGTCCAAGGAGCCCGAGCGGCCGCCCGTCGCCTCGGGGAAGCCGGTCACCTCGGGCAAGCCCGTGGAGAAGCCCAAGCCGGAACCGGAGAAGCCCAAGGAGGAACCCAAGCCCGAGCCCGAGAAATCGAAGGAGGAGCCGAAGAAGCCGGAGCCGGAGAAGCCGAAGGAAGAGCCCAAGAAGCCCGAGCCCAAGCCGGAGCCGGAGAAACCCAAGGAGGAGCCCAAGCCCGAACCCGAGAAGCCGAAGCCGGAGCCGGAAAAGCCGAAGGAAGAACCCAAGAAGCCTGAGCCCAAGCCGGAACCGGAGAAACCCAAGGAGGAGCCGAAAACCGAGCCGAAGCCCGAACCGAAACCCGAGCCCAAGCCGGAGCCGGCCAAGCCCAAGGTCGAGACGGTCCTTGCCGGCGCGGACGAGCAGGTCAAGGATGGCGTACAGCTGTACAACCAGCTGGGCGAGGCGATGAAGAACCTTCCTGACGACGCGGAGAAGCTGAAGACGCTGCTCTTGAAAAAGGATGCCGCACAGGCGCTCTTCACGAAAGCGCGCGAAACGTACCTTGGCGTGAAGGAGACCGCCCCCGATCCGGTGAAGCTCGAGAAGCGGCTCGGGCAGATCGAAGTTGTGCTTACCCGCTTGCAAAAGTACGAAGAGGAGATAAAATCAAAACTGAAGTGAGGCCCATTCCGAACGGGGCCTCGTTTCAGGGGGGAAGAAGGATGAGAGGGGGACGTCACACCTTGGCCGCGATCGGCCTCTGCCTCGCGGCCGCCTGCGTGGCACCCGCGACCGCACCCGAGCCGGCCAAGCCGCGGCCGCCGGCGGAACCCGTCGTGCCCGCGCCGCCCGGCGAGCCGGTTCTCAAGCCGTTTTCGATCGACAATCCCGCCGCCGAGCCGGCCTCCGCGATCAAGGGCGCGGCCGGGGTCGCGCCCGCGAAGATGGACGCGTCGAGGCGCGACCCGGGCTTCGACGAGCTGCTCAAGCTCCAGAAGGAGATCGCCGCGCGCGCGCCGTCCAGCGACGACGAGAAGCTCCGGCTCGCGCTCCTCTACGCGACGGCGGGGCGGCTCGAGGAGGCGGAGCAGGCGCTCTCGGGCGTGAAGAGCCGCGCGAACAAGCTCGTCCCGTACGTCGAGTTCTACCTCCGCCGCCAGCTGGGGGATCACAAGGAGGCGGGCAAGCTCCTCGCGCTCTTCAACGACGAGGAGCGGCTGGCCACGGGGTTCGTGATCGAGCGGGCGGTGATGTGCTCGGGCATCCGCCGCTTCCGGGATTACACGCCGGCCGAGAGCGACCGCGTCGGCCCGGGAGGCCTCATCCTGATCTACGTCGAGCCCCGGAACTTTGCTTTGCAGCGGAACCAGGACAAGCATATACTCCATTTGAAGTACGAGTGGAAGCTGTACGACGACCGCTCGACGGAGCTCCAGGTGCCGGCCTGGGAGCAGGCCAGGGTGGAGGATCGCGAGGACCGGGTGACCGTGAACGGGCCCGTCGCCGAGTTCTTCCAGAGCTTCAAGCTGCCCCTCCCGGCGAACCTGGCGATGGGGCACTACCGGGTCAAGGTGACCGTCACCGACGCCCACTCCGGCAAGAGCGACCGGGTTTACATCCCGCTCTACGTGACGGCGGTGGAGAAGCGATGAGGCTCGCGGTCGCGGCGGTGCTCGTGGCGGGGTGCGCGACCTCCGCGACGCCGGACGAGCTGGCGGGCGAGAAGTACCACGAGGCGAACGGTTTTTTCGCGCAGGGTCGGTACTCGGAGGCGATCCCCCTCTACGAATCGGCGATCGCGATCCGGGACCGGATGAAGGACGCGTACCATCGCCTTGCGTACTGCTACGAGATCCGCGGCGAGGAGAGCCGCGCGGTGGAGACGCTGGAGAAGGTGCTCCGGGTCGACCGGCAGGACGAATACTCGCTTCGCCACCTCTGGAGGCTCTACTGCCGCCGGGGGTTCCCGGAGCAGGCGCTGGGGGCGGCGAGGTCGCTCGCGACGCTCTACCCGGAGGACCGCGGTTTGAAGGACGAGATCGCACGGCTGGAGGGGTTGAAGTTGAAAGAGCTGAAAGAGTTGAAAGGAAAGTGAGATGAAAATTTTCCTCGACACGGCGAACGTGAACGAGATCAAGGAGGCCGCGAGGCTCGGTTTCCTTGACGGCGTGACGACCAACCCGTCGCTCATCGCCAAGGAGAAGCGGAAATTCGACGACGCGATCAGGGAGATCTGCGAGATCTGCCCCGGGCCCGTCTCCGCGGAGTGCATCACCGACAAGTTCGACGAGCTCATGCCCGAGGCGCGCCGCCTCGCGAAGCTGGCGCCGAACGTCGTCGTCAAGATCCCGCTCACGAAGGAGGGCCTGAAGGCGGTGAAGGCCTGCTCGGGGGAGGGGATCAAGACGAACGTCACCCTCTGCTTCAGCGCGGTCCAGGCGACGCTCACCGCGAAGGCCGGCGCGACGATCGTCAGCCCGTTCGTGGGCCGCATCGACGACACCGGCCACGACGGCATGGAGTTGATCCGCGACATCGTCCAGATCTATCGGAACTACGGGTACAAGACCGAGTGCCTCGCCGCCTCGATCCGCCACCCGGTCCACGTGCTCGAGGCCGCCAAGGCGGGCTCCCACATCGTGACGCTCCCCTTCGCGGTCTTCGACAAGCTCCTCTATCACCCGTTGACCGAAAAGGGCATCCAGATCTTCCTCGACGACTACAAGAAGATCCCGAAGTAGCGTGTACACGAAATCGCGCGGCGATTTCGTGTACAAGGGGGGAACTTGGCCAAGGCGTGCATCAACCACAAGGACCGGCCGTCGGCAACGATGTGCCACCAGTGCCACGTGCCGGTCTGCCCGGCCTGCACCACGGTCACGCCCCACGGGAGCTTCTGCTCCTCCGAGTGCAGCCTCCTCAACCGTGACTTCATGGAAAAGCTGCGGTCGGGCGAAGTGAAGAAGGGCGGCGGGTTCGTGCTCTCCCTGTTCGTGTTCCTCCTCCTGGCCGTCGGCGTGCTGGCGGGGATCCACGTGGCCGCCGTGAAGGGGATCAAGCCCGCCAAGAACGTCGACATGATCGGCCGGCTGCTCGAGAAGGCCGGGGAACTCAAGCCGGCGGAATCCCGATGAGACGCAACGTCGCCGTCCTCGCGGTCCTCCTGGTTTCCTGCCAGGCCGGCACCGACATCAACGACACCGCGAACATTCACGTCCTGCAGGACGCGGACCGCGAGTTCATCCTCGAGCAGTACCTGCAGGCCGCGGGCCACTACGAGGCCTTCCTCGGCTACAACAAGGACTACCCGCAGCGCGCGCGCGTCCGCCTCATGGCCGGTCGCGCGTACCTGGGGGCGGGACGCGTGGACCAGGCGATCACGACCTTCGACCGGGCCGTGGCGGACACCCCATCGCCCGTCGACCGCTGGGACATCGTGTTCCACCGCGCGGTGGCGTACCGCATGAAAGGCGAGATCTCCCGCGCGATCGACGGCTTCCGCTCCGTGGCGACCGCTCCCGCGACCGAGCGGAGCAGCGCCGTCACCACCGACGAACTCCATTACGAGTATGCGCTGGCGCTCTTCCGCGACGGCGACTGGCGCGGCGGGCAGGGCGAGCTCGCGCTGGTGGCCCCGCGCGGCGCGTTCGGCGCGAAGGCCCGCCTGCGGCTGGGCCTGGCCAGTTTCACCGTGCAGGTCGGCGCCTACTCCAGCGATGCCCTGGCCCGCTCCGAGGCCGAGAAGGTGAAGGGCCTCGTGCGCGCCATCCCGGGCGACCGCCCGCTCTACGCGGTCACGTGGGGCGCGTTCGCCCGCTACGAGGACGCCCAGCGCGAGGCCGACCGGCTCAAGCGCCAATATGGCGACGCCTTCGTCATCCCCTAGTCAAACGGGCGTCGATTTCCTGAAAAAACGCCCCTTCGTGCCGTGCATTATTGGTAGAGTAATGAGTATGGACGGCCCGCAAGTCACGCCCCGCGAGTGGATGCGCCAGTGGCTGGAGATGCTCGACGTCCGCCAGCCCGGGTGGCGCTCCCGCTACGATCGCGAGGGATTTGAACTCGCCGTCGAGGACCTCTACGGCGTGGAAAAGCCCCCCGTGGGGGACGAGGCGCTCGACCTGCTGGGCGAGTTCACGCTCCGGCACGACGAGGAGACCGCGGCGATCACGGCCGGGCAATTCGAGGGGAGCGCCGCCTTCCGCCGCGCGATGATCGAGTTCGAGTACATCTTCCGGGCCTCCCACGGGACGAGCCTCGGGTCGGCCGAGCTGCGGGAGATGCGCCACCGGACGATGAAGAAGGTCGTCGATGCGGTGCTGGAGCCGATGCTGGACCGGTTCGTCCGCATGGCCCACGCCAAGGAAATGCGGGACCGGCGCCGGGCCCGACGCCATCCGAGGATCGACCGGGCCGAGCCGTACCGCGACCCGCGGAGCGTGGCGCCCGAGGTCGAGGTCGTGGGTCGCGAATCGGCCGGGCGGGTGCTCCGTCGCGCCCAGGAGGAACTTGCAGCCGGGGCGCTCCGGGCGGTCCGGCTGTTCTTCGCGGACCGCGAGGGCCGGCCCGCGTGCGAAGCGGCCCGGCGCTCGGGGATCTCGCCCGCCACGATGACGCGGGCGCTCCGGAAGCTTCAGGAGCTATCGGCGGTGGAATTCGAGGGGTGCCCGGAGGCGGCCCGCCGGCCGTTCACGCAGGCGCTGGCCGAGGGGCTCGGCGTCGATCCGTCCACATTGAAACCGGGGAGTCTCTCCCGATGAACCTTTTGAGCCCGACCCACCTGGTCCTCGTGATCCTCGTGATCGTGCTCCTGTTCGGGTCGCAGAAGATCCCGCAGCTCATGCGCGGGCTGGGCTCGGGCCTGAACGAGTTCAAGAAGGGGCTCGCGGACGGGGCGGAGAATGGTCCCAAGGCGTGAGTTGATTTCGCCGACATTGATTCTGAAGCCATAGGAGCATAGGAGGTTGTCCGGATGGGCGTAATGATGGCGAACCTGATGCAGCCGACCACGCTGATCATCGTGATCCTCGTGATCGTGCTCCTCTTCGGGTCGCAGAAGATCCCGCAGCTCATGCGCGGGCTGGGCTCGGGCGTGAACGAGTTCAAGAAGGGGCTCGCCGAGGGCGACGAGAAGAAGGCGGCCGAGGCGGCCGCGCAGAAGCCCGCCCCCGCCCCCGCTGCTCCCACTCCCGCTGCGGCGGACAAGCCGGCGGAGACCCCTCCCAAGGCGTAGGCGGCCATGCGCGCGGAAGCCGCGGTCCGGATGTCCCTGGCGGAGCACCTCGACGAGCTCCGCGCGCGCCTCCTGCGCTCGATCGTCGTCCTCCTCGCGGCGGTCGCCGTGTCGTTCGCCTTCTACCGCACGCTGGTCGACATCGCCACCCTTCCGCACTTCCGCGCCATGGAGTGGTGCGGCCTGACGTTCGAGCACAGCCGGCTGATCAGCTCCAGCCACGTGCGCTCGGTGATGGCCGCGATGAAGCTGACGCTCATCGCCGCGTTCTTCGTCTCGTCACCGATCATCGCCTTCGAGCTGTGGGGATTCGTCGCGGCCGGACTCCACCGGCACGAGCGGAGATATGTCGCGCGCTTCGCCCCGGTTTCGTTCCTGCTCTTCGTCCTGGGCGCCGTCTTCGGCTACTTCATCCTGATCCCGTATGCCCTCTACGGGATGGTCCAGATGATACCGCCGGACAAGATCCAGCCGCTCTTCGATTTCGGCGAGTACGTGAGCCTCGTCCTCACGCTCACGATCCTCCTGGGCGCGGTCTTCCAGCTGCCGCTCGTCATGGTCTTCCTGACCTCGATCGGCGTCGTGCGGGCGGAGTCGTGGTCGGCGTGGCGCCGCGCCGCGATCGTCGGAAACCTCGTCCTCGCGGCGGTCCTCTCACCGCCGGATATCATGAGCATGCTCGTCTTCGCCGTCCCGCTCCTCGCTCTGTACGAGGTCGGTGCCGCGATCTCCCGGTGGACGTCCCCGCGTGGCCGGGGCGCTTGACCCTCTTTCGGCACCCCCCTACAATCGCCGCGTGGCCACCCCGCTCATGGAGCAGTATTCGCAGGTCAAGGCGAAGCACCCCGGCGACATCCTCCTCTTCCGGCTCGGCGATTTTTACGAGATGTTCTACGAGGACGCGAAGACCGCCTCGAAGGTCCTGGGCATCGTCCTCACGTCGCGCTCCAAGGGCGACTCGAAGATCCCCATGGCGGGCATCCCGCACCACTCCTCGCAGAGCTACATCAACCGGCTGCTGAAAGCCGGCCACCGCGTCGCCGTCTGCGAGCAGCTCCAGGACCCCGAGGAGGCCGAGGGGATCGTCGACCGCGGCGTCGTCCGCGTCATCACGCCCGGCACGCTCGTCGAGGAGACGATCCTCGAGGAGAAGCGGAACAACTACCTCGCGGCGGCCGTCGCCGACGGGCCGAGGATGGGGCTCGCGTGGGTCGATCTCTCGACCGGCGACTTCCGGCTCGAGGACCTCCCGCCCGAGCGGCTGCCCGACGAGCTCGTCCGGCTCTCGCCGAGCGAGACGCTGCTGCCGTCGGCGGTCGCCGAGGCGCAGGGCGAGCGCACGCGGGCGGCGTCGGGCGGGATTGTCACCCCGTGGCACGACTGGACGTTCGACCGCGACAACGCCCACCGCGCGCTGTGCGAGCACTTCGCGGTCAAGTCCCTGGCGGGTTTCGGATGCGGCGAGCTCGGCCCGGCGGTCGCGGCGGGCGGCGCGCTCCTCGCGTACCTCAAGGAAACCCAAAGGGGCCCGCTCAAGCACCTCACGCGCCTCGAGCGGTACACGGGCGAGGGGCGGATGTTCCTCGACCGGCAGACGCAGGCGTCGCTGGAGCTGACCGAGACGATGCGGTCGGGCGACCGGAAGGGTACGCTCCTCTGGGTCCTCGACCGCACGCAGACGCCGATGGGCGCGCGCCTCCTGCGCGAATGGGTGACCTCGCCCCTCGTCCGGGTCGGGGAGATCCGCGCGCGGCTCGACGCGGTGAGCGAACTGGTCGAGGACGACGCCCTCCGCCGCCAGGCGCAGGAACTGCTGAAGAACGTCTTCGACCTCGAGCGGGCGCTTGCGCGCGTGGGCTCGGGCCGGGCGACCGCGCGCGACCTCGTCGGCCTCCGGAACTCGCTCAAGCCGCTGCCGAAACTGTCGAAGTCGAAGTTCAAGAGCGGGGCGCTGGCGGGGCTCAAGGTCCGCACCCACGCGGAGCTCGCGGCGCACCTCGGGAAGGCGCTCGCCGATGATCCGCCGCACCTGCTGACGGAGGGAGGGCTCATCCGAGCGGGATTCCACGAGGAGCTCGACCGGATCCGCTCGCTCGCGACGGACGGCAAGAGCTGGATCGCGACGTTCGAGGCGGACGAGATCAAAAGGAGCGGGATCGGCTCGCTCAAGGTCGGGTACAACCGGGTCTTCGGCTTCTTCATCGAGATCACCAACGCCCACAAGGAAAAGATCCCGGCCGGCTACGTGCGGAAGCAGACGCTGAAGAACGCCGAGCGGTACATCACGCCCGAGCTCAAGGAGCACGAGAACGCCGTCCTGAATGCCGAGTCGCGCTCGAAGGAGCTGGAGGTCGAGATCTTCGCGGAGATCCGGGGGCGCGTGGCGGAGGAGATCGCGCCGCTCCAGGAGACGGCGCGGTCGCTCGCCTTCCTGGACTCGATCGCGTCGCTCGCCCAGGCCGCGCGCGAGAACAAGTACGTGATGCCCGAGGTGGACGACTCGGCGCTCCTGGATATCCGCGACGGCCGCCACCCGGTGCTCGAGGCGCTGGGCGGCGAGAAGTTCGTCCCGAACGACGTCGTCGTCGGCGGCGACAAGCCGGTGCTCCTGATCACCGGGCCCAACATGGCGGGGAAGTCGACCTACATCCGGCAGGCGGCGCTCGCGGTCCTGATGGCGCAGGTGGGCTCGTTCGTCCCCGCCGCGAAGGCGCGGATCGGCGCGGCCGACCGGATCTTCACGCGGATCGGGGCGACGGACGACCTCTCGCGCGGCGCGTCGACGTTCATGGTCGAGATGAGCGAGACGGCGGCGATCCTGAATGGCGCGACGGCGAGAAGCCTGATCATCCTCGACGAGATCGGGCGCGGGACGTCGACGTTCGACGGCGTCTCGATCGCGTGGGCGGTCACGGAATTCCTGCACGAGAAGCTGCGCGCGCGGACGCTCTTCGCGACACACTACCACGAGCTGACGGAGCTGGGGCGGGTGCTGAAAGGAGTGCGGAACCTGCACGTCTCGGTCAAGGAGTGGGGTGACGGCATCGTCTTTCTCCACCGGATCGTCGAGGGGCCGACGGACAAGAGCTACGGGATCCACGTGGCGCGGATCGCGGGGATTCCGCGGGACATCGTCGAGCGGTCGAAGGTGATCCTCGCGGGTCTCGAGGGGATGATGCTCGATGCGCAGGACCGTCCGAAGATGACGGCGCGGAAGCCGCGGCCCGGCGAGCTCCAGCAGCTGGCGCTCTTCTCGCCGCAGAAGCCGGCGGAGGAGGACCCGCTCCGGAAGGAGCTCGCCTCGCTCGACGCCGACCGCCTGACCCCGATCGACGCGCTCAAGAAGCTCGCGGACCTCTCGTCGCGGGCCAAGCGCAGCAAGTAATGCCCCTCTCCGCCGCCGGATTCATCGTCTCGACCGCGCAGCTCGCGAAGCTCGGGAGGCTGGCCGCCTCGAAAGACGCCGGCGGCTTCCGGGACTTCCTCCACAAGGAGGCCAGGCCGATGCAGCCCGCGTTCGCGCACGCCGGAACCGTGATCGAGGTGCTGCTGGAGTACCTTGAGGAGCAGGGGATCCACGTCGTCTCCGCCGACCCCGGCCCCGACGCGGATGAGATCAGCGAGGCGGGACTCGGCCTGGAGTTCTGCCTCGCGCGCGGCGAGGCGGCCGAGCTGGTCGAGGTGCTCGGGGCCGTCCATCCGCCGGAGGAGGAGCTGCGGGCGTACTACGGGGAGTCCGCCGGGGAGCCCCTCGCCCGCGCCGGCGCCGCGATGCTCGACGGCCTCGAGTTCCTCAAGCGCGCGTGCGGCTCCCTCGCCTCCGACGACGAGCGCCTCCTGCTCTTTGTCCGCTGATAAGCGGGGCGCGCCGCACTCGGCTTATCACCTTCAAGCAGAGGCCTTCCAGGGGCCTGCAGGCGGGGGTTTACGCGGACTGGGCTGGGAGGGAGACGATTCCGCTGATAAGCGGGCTGCGCCGCACCCGGCTTATCACTCCTCCTTGATCCCGAGGCGCTCCTTGACCTCCTTGGGGAGGGTGAGCTTGGCCTCGCCGGCCTGGGTGAAGTCGAAGTCCCACTCGAGCTTGTACTTCTTGGTCTTCGGCGACGAGTCGGGGACCTTGTAGGCGATCTCGACGGAGCGCTCGTCCTTTATCTTGCGAAGCGTCCCCTTGTCGCGCGCGATGTAGACGGCCACCGTGCCCCTCATGAAGGCCCAGTGGACCTCGTCGGGGCGCTCGACCGCGCCGGCCTTCACCGCCTTGTCGAGGTGCTGCTGGATCGACTCCTTGAGCGGCTCCTTCTTCAGCGGCAGGAGGTAGCGGCGGCACATCACGCCGTTCACCTCGTGGTCCTCGGGGTCGAGGACCCGGGTCGCCTGGTCGAGCGCGCGCTCGAGGATCTTGTGCGGCGCCTCGGTCTCCTGGAGGAGCCGGACGATCGGCTCGGCCTCGGGGTCGCCGCCCTTCTGCAGCTTCTCGCCGATCCGCTCGTCGGGCGTCTTCCAGAGCCCCTCGGGTCCCTTGACGAGGATCGCGTCGCCGAAGCGGACGGACTGGTACTGCTTGATGCGGCTGGTCAGGACCCCCGCCGGGACCCACTCGCCCCCGCGGTCGTACTTCCCCTTGACCTCGTACGCGTACCCCTCGTCCGCGGTCCTCTTGATGGTCTGGCGGATCGCCTCGGCGTGATCCTGTGCCGCGAGCGCCGCGAGGACCAGGGCGGCCAGTCCGTTCCTCATACGTTCTCCCTACCCCGTTGGACGTCGGCCGGGGAGGCAAGTCGGTCCGAAAAACAAAGAAGCCGGAGGTCGCCCCATGATGGCGGGACGGCCTCCGGCTTCCGTAGGGAAGGTCTTGTTATTCGAAACGCTTCGCGGCGTCGTTGGCCCGCTTGCCCGCGTCCGTGCCCGCGTAGTCCTTGGCGAGCTTGCGGAGCGTTTCCTTGGCGATCGCCTTGTCGCCGGAGGCGGCCAGCTCGACCTTGGCCTCGCCCGACTTGGAGATCTCCTCCAGGGCGCGCAGGGCGTTCTCGAGCTCGGCCTTCAGCGCGCGTGGGTCATACTTCTGGATCGCGACGAGGCGCTGGATGGCGGGCTGGATGTTGCCGCGCTCGTGGTCGAGGCGCGCGATCCGGATCTCGGCCTGGACGGAGGGCGGGCTGCCCTTGAACATCTTGACCAGGTCGTCCAGGTAGTCGATGCCGGCCTCGGGGCTCACGCTCTCGGGAAGCTCCGACTTGAGGAGCGCCGCCTGGGCGTAGTCGCCGACCTTGGTCGCCGACTCATCGACCTCCTTGTAGCCCTTCTTGCCGTCCGAGACGATGTCGACGAACAGTTTCATCGCCTTCGCGTCATCCGACTTCATGAGGTCGTTCGCGCGGGAGAAGTCGCTCTTGAGCTTCTGCTCGTACCGCTGGATCATCTCGGGAAGTCCGCCGGTGATCCGGCGGATCGACGCGAGGTCGGTCGCGCTGGTCTTGATGAAGTCGTTCGCGTGGAGGTCGCAGCCGATGACGGCGGGGGCGGCCTTCACTCCCCAGGCCTTCTGGTGGATGTTGTCCTTGTCGAAGTCCATCTTGACGAAGATCCACGCCTCGTGCGAGAGCGTGACGATGTCGTTGCTGCCGAACGTGCCGGGATCCGCCGTCTCGGAGATCGGACGGATGTAGACGAGCATGAACTTCCGGTCGACGGGCTCGATGCCCATCTGCTTGAGCCGCTTCGCCTGGATGGGATCCTCGGGGGCGGTCGCGCTGTCCACATTGTTGGACCAGCGGATCTTGTTGTTCATGCCGCCGCGCCCGTCCATGCCGGGGCCGAATCCGCCGCCTCCGCCCTTCTGGGCGAGCGCGTGGGCCGAGAGGGCCAGGACAAACGCCAATCCCGCCGCCAGCTTCGTCTTCATGCCTCTATCCCCCAGATCAATAACATTATTTATACACTCCGCCGATCCCCAAGTCGCGCTTTATCGAACAATTAGATGCCGCTCCAATGCCCGTATTCCAACGGAATCGGGATTGATTCCCATGCGGAAATGTTCGACGGGGGCTTGACCCGCACCCGCCCGCCTCCCTATAATCCCGATCCTCATATGGCACATAAGAAAGGCGGCGGCTCCTCGAAGAACGGCCGCGATTCCAAGCCGAAGATGCTCGGCGTGAAGGTCCACGATGGCCAGGTCATCCGGGCCGGCGGGATCATCATCCGCCAGCGTGGCGCGCAGTGGGTCGAGAATTTCAACGTGGGCCGCGGTCGCGACTTCACCCTCTACGCCCTCATGGACGGCGTCGTCAAGTTCGAGTCCGGCTCGCGCGTCAGCGTTTACACCCCGAAACCCGCCGAAAAGAAGGCGCCCGCCCCCGCGAAAGCGGCGTCGGCGGCGCCGGCCAAGAAGTAGCCGTGAGGTCAGCAGGAGAACCGATGAGCCAGGCCAGCGCGCTCCGGGGCCTCCTGCCGATCCTGCCCCTCCTCCTTACCTAGGGGAAGCGCTGGAGTTTTCCAGCGGTTCCCCGATGCCGCCGGGATTCCACCCGCAGGGATAGAGCCGGAACCAGGGGATGACGATGCGCCATATAAAGATCTTTGACACGACGCTCCGCGACGGCGAGCAGTCGCCGGGTTTCTCCATGAACGTCTCCGAAAAGGTGGCGCTCGCCGAGCAGCTCGCGCAGCTGGGCGTCGACATCATCGAGGCGGGTTTTCCCATCGCCTCCAACCAGGATTTCGAGGCGGTCCGCGAGGTGGCCAAGGCCGTGGGCGACCGCGCCGCGGTCGCCGGCCTCTGCCGCGCCAAGACGCAGGACATCGACCGCGCCGGCGAGGCCCTCAAGGGCACCCCGCGTCCCCGCATCCACACCTTCATCGCGACGTCCGACCTCCACCTCCAGCACAAGCTCAAGATGACGCGCGACGAGGTGGTCGAGGCCGCCGTCGCCGCGGTCAAGCACGCGCGGAAGTACACCGACGACGTTGAGTTCTCGGCCGAGGACGCGACCCGCAGCGACCGCGAGTACCTCTGCCGCGTCGTCGAGGCGGTCATCAAGGCGGGCGCGAAGACGGTCAACCTGCCCGACACCGTGGGGAACACGGTGCCCTGGGAGTACTCGGCGCTCATCAAGGAGGTCCTCGCCCGCGTCCCGGGAGCCGCGGACATCACCCTCTCGGTCCACTGCCACAACGACCTGGGGCTCGCGGTCGCGAATTCCCTCGAGGCGATCCGCGCGGGTGCGGGGCAGGTCGAGTGCACCGTCAACGGGATCGGCGAGCGCGCCGGAAACGCCGCGCTCGAGGAGATCGTGATGGCGCTCAAGCACCGCCACGACCAGTTCGACGCCGACACGAACGTGCGGACCGAGGAGATCATCCCGACCTCGTCGCTCCTCGTCGAGATCACGGGTGTCCCCGTCCAGCCCAACAAGGCGGTCGTCGGCTCGAACGCCTTCGCCCACGAGAGCGGCATCCACCAGCACGGCGTGCTCTCGCACCAGCAGACCTACGAGATCCTCCGGCCCGAGTCGGTGGGCGCGGCCTCGCGCCTCCACCTGGGCAAGCACTCGGGGCGCCACGCCTTCCGGCGCAAGCTCGTCGACCTCGACGTCGACCTCGAGGAGGCGTCGTTCGAGAAGACGTTCGAGCGCTTCAAGGAGCTGGCCGACCGGCAGAAGACGGTGACGGAGGAGGACATCCTCCGCCTGGTGAACGAGGCGGGCGAGGCGCCGCACGCGGGCCCCTTCATCCTGGAGCACCTCCAGTTCACGAGCGGAACGGACATCGTCTCGCACGCGACGGTCACGATGAAGGTCCGCGAGGAGACGGTGATGCGCTCCGCGTGGGCCTATGGCCCGATCGAGGCGGCCTGCAAGGCGATCGACCAGTCCTGTGGCGTCACGGGCAAGCTCCTCGACTACACGGTCAAGGCCGCGACGGCGGGCAAGGACGCGGTGGGCGAGGTCCGCGTGACCGTCGAGGTGGACGGCCGCCGCTCCGAGGGCCGCGCCGCGAGCGTGAACGTGGTCGAGGCGAGCGCCCGGGCGTACACGCAGGCGCTCAACCGCCTGTCCAAGGGCGCGACGATCCGCCGCGAGGCCGAGACGAAGAAGTAGCTCCGGCGGATGAGCATCGCCCTTGCCTGCCTCGGAGCGTGGATGCTCCAGCAGGGAGACCCGTCCCAAGACCTTGCCGCGCGGGTCCGTGACCTCGTCCTCCACCTCGAGTCCGAGACCGTCGGGGAACGCGAGAAGGCGGTGGAGGCTCTCGGGCGCCTGGGACACCCGGCCCTCCCGTTCCTGCGGACGCACGCCGCCGCCGTCGACCCTGACGCCGAGGTGCGGGCCCGGATCGAAGAAGCCATCGAGCGCGTGCATCACACCGACCCGATTTTTCTCGTCCGGGCGCCCGACCGGAGGGTGACGGTCGGGCTCCGGGATGCTTTCCTGGGGGACGCGACGCACGAGATCTTCCGCGGGTATCCGCTCGTGCCGCGTCTCGATCGAAATCTGGAGGACGACCGGACAACCTTTTCGCTCTCCTTGAAGGGAGCCACGTTCTGGGAGGCGATCGCGGCCGTGGAGGAGCGCGCCCGCGCCAGCTTCGGGGGCGGCGAATTCCACCGGCCCCAGGAGTGGGAGCGGGAGTGGCCCTCGAAGCCTGTGGGCATCTACCGGTTCACGGCCTTGCCGAAGGACGCGGGCGCGGCGGTCGAGATCAGGGTCGCGATGATGTTCGAGCCGGGCTGGAGGCCCGTGTACTTCGGCTATGAGCCCGCGGACATCGAGGTCGAGGGTGGGAAGCGTCTCGGGGACCTCTCCGTCCCGCGCCGGGAGTGGAAGGGGAGCGAGTTCTGTTATTCGGACTCGGGCCTCACCTGGGCGGAGCTGGACCGGATCATGATTCCGAAAGCGGATCTCCTGAAAGGGGGCCGCGTCATCCTGCGCGGCGCCGCCCGGGTCACGTTCGCGACAAAGGTTGAGGCGCTGGAGTACCTCGCCGAGGGCTTCAAGGGCCCCGTCGAGCGCCGGGTCGGGGACTGCACGATCGTCCTCAAGGATTTCAAGGTGGACGCCCGTGGGGCGAGCGGCACCTTCGACACGGAGGGCCCCGACCGGTGGGAGCCTCCCGCCGACAAGCCGTTCCTTTCCCACTTCTGGAGATTTCTCGACGACGGAAAGGGAAATGCGCGGGACGAGGGCTGCCTGAGATACGTGGGGCGCGTGGAGAGCGGGTTCGGGAATAGGGAGTGGCCGTTCCGGGGCAAGCCCGTGCGGCTCACGCTGGTCCGTCCCGTCGAGGTCGAGACGGTTGAGATCCCGCTCGAGATCGCCCTGGTCCCGCTCCAGTCAGAGCGCTGACGGAACTCAAAGGAGGCAGAGATGAGAAAGGAATCGTGGATGTTTGCGGCCATGGCCGCCGCGATCGCGGTCCTCGGGACCGGCCTCGCGGCGAAGGCCCCGGCCCGAGAGGCGCCGGCCGCGGCCGCGTACGAGTACAAGGTCCTCAGCTACATCAACAAGCTGGTGCAGCCGGGGACGGACGAGACGCTCAACCGGATGGCCGCCGACGGATGGGAGCCATACCTTGTGTATGGAGAGGCGCACGAGTCCATCCTCTTCCGGCGCTCGAAGGGCGAGAGGCCGAAGTAGCCGCGCTCAGAGGGGCTTGCGCATCACCTTGGTCTGCGCCGACTCGAGGCCGAGGAGTTCGTAGACCTTTGCGATCAGCGCGCGCATCCCCGCGGACTTCGAGAGGAACTCGCCGGCGCCCAGCGACTGGAGACGGGCCTCGAGGTTCGGGTTCGCCTTGATCGCCTCCCGCGTGTGGGCGGAGTAGACGACCATCTTGGTGTTCTTGAGGTCGCGCTGCTGGTGGAGCGCGGCCAGCACCTCGTCGCCCGTGATGTCGGGCAGCATGAAGTCGACGAGGCAGAGGTCGGGCGAGTAAGACTCGGCCATCTTGACCCCGTCCTTGCCCCAGGTGGCGAACTTGGCCTCGAGGCGCGGGTCGCGCTCCAGCTCGAGCTTCATGATGTTCGCGAAGTTGATCTCATCGTCGATGATCAGGATCCTCCGTTTCCTGGGCCCGGTGGGAAGCACCGTGTTGCGGGAGCGGCGAAGGTAGAGGGAGAGCTCCTCCTCCGTGATGTGCCAGTGGCCGGTGTTCTGGAGGAGCTGGCCCTGGAGGAGCCCGTCCTTGATCGCGCAGCGGAGCTCGTCCTCGGAGACGCTGGCAAGCTTTGCCGCCTCGGGAAGCGAATACTGTTTCTTGTCCATCACGGGAATTATACCAAGGAGCGCGGCCCCTTGTCGCCCCCGGTTACGTGTTGACGAACACGCAGCGCATGTTCGTTAACACCTCCCCCTTGCCAACTCTTGGCTCCGTGCTATAATCCGGCTTAGAGAGAGGGGACACGCCGAAACGGGCCGTCCCTCCATGAAGAAGAAGCGAGTCTCTGCGAGTCTATCTCCGAGGGAGGAGGGGGAACAGATGGGCGGCACGTCTCCAGCCAGGAAGTCATCCCAGCCCGACCTCAAAGAGGTCAAGGACGCCATCGTCCACCGCGTCACCGCGGAGGACATGGCCAAGAAGCAGCGCGAGATCTCGGTCTCCGAGTTCTTCGCCAAGAACCGGCACCTGCTCGGCTTCGACTCGCCCCGAAAGGCGCTCCTGACCGCCGTCAAGGAGGCCGTCGACAACTCCCTCGACGCGTGCGAAGAGGCCCGGATCCTCCCCGAGATCGAGGTCGAGATCAAGGTCGCCAACGGGAACGGGATCCACAAGATCCCGGAGCTCTCCAAAGTCGAGGAGAAGCCCGCCTCCGCCAAGGCTTCGGCGGGTCCGCCGGCGGCCGATACCGCCGCCCCGAAGACGCCTTCGGTCGCCCAGGCCGAGCGCTTCATCGTCACCGTGACCGACAACGGCCCGGGCATCGTGCCCGAGCAGATCGCGCGGATCTTCGCCAAGCTCCTCTATGGATCCAAGTTCCACCGGCTTCGCATGAGCCGGGGCCAGCAGGGCATCGGCATCTCGGCCGCCGGGCTCTACGGCCAGCTGACGACCGGCAAGCCCGTCAAGGTCATCTCCCGCACGAGCGAGAAGAAGAGCGCGCGGTACGTCGAGATCGTGATCGACACCGCGAAGAACGAGCCCCGCACCCTCGCGAACAAGGAAGTCGAGTGGGACCGGCCGCACGGGACGATGGTCTCGATCGAGCTCGAGGGCCGCTACCAGAAGGGGCGCACCTCGGTCGACGAGTTCCTCGAGCAGACGTCGGTCGCCAACCCGCACGCGAAAATCGTCTACGTCAACCCCGAGGGCCAGAAGGTCGTCTTCGAGCGGATGGTGGGCGAGCTGCCCGCCGCGCCGCGCGAGATCAAGCCGCACCCATATGGGATCGAACTCGGCGTCCTCCTCAAGATGATGCAGGACACCAAGAGCCACTGGGTGGGCGGGTTCCTCTCGAGCGACTTCTCCCGGGTGTCGTCGAAGACTGCGGCGGAGATCTGCCAGAAGGCGGGGATCGACCCCAAGATGCTCGTCCGGAAGGTCCATGGGGACGTGGCCGAGAGGCTCTATCGCGCGATCCAGCAGACGAAGATCATGAACCCGCCGACCGACTGCCTCTCGCCGATCGGCGAGAAGGCGATCCTGGCGGGCCTCTACAAGCAGATCAAGGGGGACTTCTACACGGCGGTCTCGCGCTCGCCCGCGGTCTACCGCGGCAACCCGTTTGCGATCGAGGTCGGCCTCGCCTTCGGCACCGGCCAGGCGGGGATGGTCCAGAGCGCCGTCGAGCAGGAGGAGGCGGGTCCGCTGGCGGAAGGCGAGGCGGACGAGAAGGCGGGCGAAACCCAGATGGCGCGGATCATGCGGTTCGCCAACCGCGTGCCGCTTCTCTACCAGCCCGGCGCGTGCGCGGTCACGAAGGCGGTGGTCGAGACGTCGTGGCGGAACTACGGCCTGTCGCAATCGCGCGGCGCGCTCCCGCAGGGCCCGCTCGTCATCTTCGTCCACATGGCCTCCGTCTGGGTGCCGTTCACGAGCGAGTCGAAGGAGGCGGTCGCCGACTACGACGAGATCCGCAAGGAGATCCGGCTCGCGCTCAACGAGGCCGGGCGGCGGCTCTCCTCGTTCGTCCGCAAGCGCGAGCGGGCGGCCCTGGAGCTCAAGCGGCGCGACGTCTTCGAGGCCTACATCGAGGAGGTCGCCGACGCCTGCAAGCGGCTGAAGAAGGGCAAGCTCGACGCGGAGGACCTCAAGAAGCGTCTCCAGAAGATCGCCAAGGAGATCACCGGCGGCGACAAGACCGACGAGATCGCCAACGGGAAGAAGAAGCCGGAGGAGGAGGCGCCCGCCCAGGAGTCGACAATCATCATCACGCCGGAGGGCGTGCTGGGCGCGGTGCCGGAGGTTCCAGCGCCCGTCGCCGAGGCTCCGAAGGTCGAGGAGAAGAAGCCCGCGAAGGCGGCCAAGCCCGCGAAAAAGGAGAATCGCCATGGCAAAGGCAAGCGTTGAGGAGCGGCTGGTCGGCCTGGCCGACCGGGTCGTCGAATCGGCGAAGAAGAGGAAGGACCCCTCGTTCGACATCCCGGTCCGCGCGCTCTCGAACGTCGAGTTCAACGTAAAGAAGCGCATCATCGAGATGAAGGACGCGACGACCGAGCGCACCTTCTTCAACCTGGGCATGGCCAAGAAGTTCATGCAGACGATGCTCGTGGCCGACGCGCTGGCGGAGCTCCAGCGGCAGGAGCTGTCGACCTCCCTCCGGGAGATCTACTACCGCACCAAGCACACGCTCCGCGACTCCAGCGAGAACACGTTCGACGCGCAGGACGAAAGCGACCCCATCATCGAGGACCTCGAGGTCACGCTCGAGGCGCTCCGGGAGGAGCTCCACGTCGCGGCGGAGGGCCGCGGGACCGTCGTGGGCAACCTGGTCATCGTGGACGACGGCGACACGGTCGACTGCGCGAAGCTCGGGAAGGGCGGCTACGCGGTCCCGTCGATCGTCGAGCCCGAGCAGATCCGGATCAAGAAGTGCACGGCCGACTTCATCCTGCTCGTCGAGAAGGGCACGCAGTGGAACCGGATGTCCGAGGACAAGTTCTGGAAGAAGCACAACTGCGTGCTTCTCACGGGGAACGGCCAGCCGCCCCGCGGGGTGCGCCGGTTCGCCCGGCGGCTGCACGACGAATACAAGCTGCCGGTCCACGTGCTGGTCGACAACGACCCGTGGGGCTACTACATCTACTCGGTCGTCAAGCAGGGCTCGATCAACCTGGCGTTCGAGAGCCAGCGGATGGCGATCCCCGACGCGAAGTTCATCGGCCTGTCGAGCTACGATCCCGAGAAGCACAAGCTGCCGCGCAACGTGGGGATCAAGCTCAACGACAAGGATATCTCGCGCGCCAAGGAGCTCATGGCGTACCCGTGGTTCCAGAAGAAGGAGTGGCAGAAGGAGATCAAGAACATGCTCGCCAGCGGCCTCAAGTACGAGCTGGACGCGCTGGCGAACAAGGACTTCCGCTACCTGACCACCCACTACCTTCCGAAAAAACTGAAGGACAGGGATTTCCTCGACTAGTATTTTTCCGCGGTCGGCTGAACGTCGGGGCTCGGTGTACGTCTAAGTTATGTATATGCCGAAGCTCAACGCGGTGGCGATGGTGGTGCTGACGCTGGGGGTCATCGCCGGAACGGGGTACTTCGTCCTCCGCCGGCCCGTGGGCGCCCCGGATGCCGTCGTCTCCCAGAAGCTCCTCCGCAGTCTCGCCGACCGCGATCCCGACGTGAGCTCGGAGGCCGCGACGGCTCTTCGCACGATGGGGTCGAAGGCGATCCCCGCGCTCGAGGAGGCTTCCCGGTCCGCGAATCCGCTGCTGGCGGAGCGCGCGCAGAAGGTGCTGGCCGGGCTCAAGCCCGCGCCGGCACCGCTTGAGGCGGCGATCCCCGAGAAGACGGAGATCATGGAGTTTGCGCTGGAGTCTCGCGGGGGCCCGGCGAAAGCGGCCGACCTCGGCGCCCTCTGGGTCCAGTTCCGCAACAGCGGTCCCGCGCCGGTGCTCCTCGCCCACGGCCCGACGCTTGACCACCCGACGATGGCGCTCTTCGAGATCGAGGACGGGGAGGGCCGGAAGACCGAGGCGACGGCGGAGGTCATCCACCTCAAGACGGGCGACTTTCAGGAGATCGTGGCCGTGGGTCCGCGCGAAACCGTGATGCTCTTCCAGGGCGGCCTCGCGCTCGTCCAGGCGGTGTCGAAGCCCGGAACCTACAAGATCCGCTTCGCGTACGACGCGACAGAGGAGAGCGACTACCGGAACCTTGTCCAGCCCTCGGCCGAGGGCGTGCTCCTTCCGCCGATCCGCCTCGTCTCCAACACGGTGACCGTCACGGTCGCCGACTGATCAGGCCTTTCGCAGGCAGCACTGCTTGTACTTCTTCCCGCTGCCGCACGGGCACGGATCGTTGCGGCCGACCTTGGCCTGTGTCGACCGGATCGGGGCCGGCCCCTGGCGAACCGGGCCGGTGTAGAACCACACTCCGTCGACCTTCTGAAACGCCGCCCGCTCGTCGAGCGGCCGCTCCGCTTCGCCCTCGCGAAAGTAGGCCGTGAAATCGACGAAGGCCGTGTCGGGCTTGGCCCCGGCTTCGTGCGCGTGGATCACCAGCCGCGTCCAGGTCGTCTTGCCCGCTTCCGGATCCGGGACGTAGGGCTCCTTGGACGTCTCGAGGTACGTGCGGTGCACGTGGGCGAAGTCGTGCGCCACGTGGGCGGTGAACCGCGAACGCATCAACTCCTCCGCGTTCGCGGCCGGCCGCTGCTGGGCCAGGAGCGGACCGCAGCACAGGGCCAACGTCCGCCCGGTGCCGCAGGGGCAGGGCTGGTCGGCACGGGGCGGCGAGAACTCGACGGGCGAGGCGGTCATGGTTCGGTCCAGCTCGCGGGGCGCTAGCCCCCGCTGTCGCCGCCCGACGCCCCCTTGTGGACCCGGCGGATCGTCTCCTCCGCGGGCAGGCCCGCCACGTCGGTCAGCCGGCGGTCGCGGTCGTTCGAGTCGCGCAAGTCCTTGAGCTCCGAGTCCTTCACGTCGAACGGAAGCTTCTCCCCGCACGACAGGCAGAAGAAGCGCGGGTAGAAGTTCACGACGTCGTCGTCGCTGAGCGGGTGCTTGCGCCCGCACTTCGCACAGGTGAGCATCATCGGGGTCCCTTTTGGATGGAGGGCTATTATAGGTGCCGAGGTTTGTCGATCAAGGGGAAGTTGGGTCGCGGAATTTGCTACTCTGGCGTCGTGGTGAAGCCCGTCAAGGTCGATTACGAGCGCCTCGAGCGGCACGAGTTTGAGATCTACAAGGAGTCCGTGCTGCAGCGGCTCGACATCTACGTCCACAAGCGCCTGCCCACCTACTCGCGCACCCTCGTCCAGAAGCTGATCAAGGACGGCATGGTCACCGTGAACGGCAGGCCGTCGAAGCCCGCCTATGGGATCAACATGGGCGACCTCATCGTCTGCGAGATTCCGAAGCTGATCGAGCCCCACGTGGTCGCGACCGACATCCCGCTCGAGATCGTCCACGAGGACGATCACCTGATCGCGATCAACAAGCCGCCCCAGTTCGTCGTCCATCCCGCGGCTGGCCACTGGGACGACACGCTCGTCAACGCGCTCCTTTTCCACTGCGGCGTCCTCCCCGAGACCGACGAGATCTACAAGCCCGGCATCGTCCACCGGATCGACAAGGACACGAGCGGCGTGATCATCGCGGCCAAGACGCTCCGCGCCCACGGCGAGATCACCAAGCAGTTCCAGGAGCGCACGGTGAAGAAGGCCTACCGCGCGATTGTCGAGGGCGAGGTGGCGTTCGAGGAGGACGTGATCGACAAGGAGATCGGCCGCCACAAGAGGGACTTCGAGAAGATGGCGGTCGTGAAGAAGGGCGAGGGGAAAACGGCCGTCAGCTTCTACCGCGTGATCGAGCGCTTCAGCGGCTTCACGTACGTCGAGGTCTGGCCCAAGACCGGCCGCACCCACCAGATCCGCGTCCATATGGGTTCGATCGGCCACCCGTGCGTGGCTGATTCCGAGTACGGGAAACGCGACGCGCTCTTCCTCCGCGACCTGGGCGCCGAAAGCGATCCGCTCATCCCCGACCCGAAGGAGCCGATCCTGATGCGCCAGGCGCTCCACGCCTTCTGGATCCAGTTCGTCCACCCCGCGACGGGCGAGACGGTGGAGTACTCCGCGCCGGTGGCGAAGGACATGGAGCTGGCGCTGGAGCTGCTGCGGAAGTACAAGCCGGTCAAAGCCTGACCGGGTCAGCGCCGGTTCGAGAGCTGGAAGACGTTCCCCTCGGGATCCTTCCCGTCGCAGAGGTGAAGCCGTCCGAGAGTCCTCGCCGGCCCCATACGCGCGCCCCGCTTGACGAGTACGTCCCGATCACGCGAGACGGACCGGCTCGAGAAGACGATCTTGGCGGCCTTTGCAGGCCGGCCGCGATGGAGCGCCAGGCGGCAGCCTCCACCGTCGAGCTCGGCCCAGCCCTCCTCCTCCGCCAGGACCTCGAGGCCGAGGACGTCGCGGTAGAAGAGCAGGAGCGCCGGGACGTCCCGGGCAAAGAGGATGATCCGCCTGATCCTGAGCGTCATCGCTTCAACGCGAGCTCCATCCGCTTCCGCGCCCACGCGCAGTCCTCCGAGGAGACGGCGCGGTCGATGGTCTTCACGTCGAAGGGCAGGAGCTTCGCGAAGGCCGAGACCGCGGCGACGCGCACGTCGGGGTCCTCGTCGTCGAAGCGCGCCTCGATGGCGGCCGACGCGGCCGCGAGCCCCAGGCGCGAGCAGGCGCCGATCGCGGCGTGGCGCACCGAGGCGGCGGGGTCATCCACGAGCGCGGGCAGCGCGTCGAGGGCGAGCCGGTGCTCCTCGGCGGCGCCGGAGGCCATGCGGCGCACGCGCCGGTCGCGGGCGCCGAGGAGGCGGCGGAGCGCGTCCTCGAATTCGCGGGCGCCCGAGCCGGGATGGCGGGTCCGTGCCTCGCGCATGCGGACCAGGACGACCTCGTCCAGGAGCGCGTCCTCCCCGAGGAGAGACGCGAGCTCGACCGCCGCCTTCTCGCCGCTCCACTCGGAGATCGCGCGGACGGCGCGGTCGGCGCTCGGGACGCGGCCGGAGGCGAGCAGCTTCCGCACGGCCGGCGCGGAGGCGGCGTCGCCGTTCTCGACGACGAGCCGGAACGCGAGCGCGAGCGCCTCGCCGTCCCGCGCGTCGAGCCCCGCCGCGATCCGCGCGACGAGCGCGGGGTCGCGCCTCGCGGAGAGGATCTTGCCCAGGTACGACGAGGCGGCGCGGCGGAGGCGGGAGTCCGGGTCGTCCAGGTCCGCGAGCGCCCGCTCGATGCCGTCCCGGTCGCCGCGGTCGGCCATCGAGTTGAGCGCGAGCCGCCGGAGCGGCCCGTCGGTCTCGCCGAGGAGCGCCCGCGCCACGGGGCCCGCGCGGTCGCCCCCGTGCTCGAGGAGCGTCTCGGCGGCGTCGTAGCGGAGCGTGTACTCGCGGCTCTCCAGGAACGCGGCGAGGTCGCCCGCGTGCTCGTGCCGGCCGAGCCGGACGAGCGTGCGGAGCGCCTCGAAACGCACCGGGTCGCTCGCGTCGCGGGTGAAGGTCTCGACGGTCTCGAGCGCGCGGGGCGTCTCGATGCGCCGGAGGATCTGGCCGAGCGCCCAGCGGCGCACGGGCTCCTCGGGGTCGGACGCGAGAGGGAAGAGCGCGGCCGGCCCCTCGACGAGCGCCACGAGCTGGTGCGCGCGGAGCCGCCGGTCGGGATCGGGATCCTTGAGGAGCGCGCGGGCGCGGGGGAGCGACCACTCCCGGGCGCCGGCGAGGAGCGACGCCGCCTGCTCGCGCGCGTCGCCGGAATCGCGGAGGAAGAGGTCGAGCACGGTCTCGAGCGCCGCGGGCCCCTCGATCTTCCAGATCGCCGAGAGGGCCGACTGGCGGACCGCGGTCGACGCGTCGCCGAGGAGCGAACGGAGGCCCGGGAGGGAGCCGCGATCCTCGAACGCCCCGGCGGCCTGCGCCGCCTCGTCGCGCACGCACGCCTCGTCGTGGGCGAGGAGCGCGGCGAGCGCCGCGGGGTGGGGCCGGCGCCGGAGCTGGCGGAGCGTGGAGAGCGCGTCGGCGACGACGGCCGGCTCGGCGGCCGAGAGGAGCGGCTCGACCTCGGGGTCGGTCCCGGCGGAGCCCCGGTCGCGGAGCCACGCGAGCGCGGCCCGCCGCGCCGCGGGGTCGCCGTGCCGGAGCATCGACCGGAGCTCCGCCGGCAGGACCGCGAGCGGGAGGTTCGCGTGGAGCGAGAGCTGGAGGAAGCGCGTCCGGGCGCGCGGCCCGGCGTGGTCGAAGGCGCCCTGGAGGTCGGCCGGCTGGAGCCGCGCGTAGGCCGAGGCGAGGAGCTCGAAGACGCGGGGCTGCCGGGGCATCTCCTCGGTGGCGAAGATTTCGAGGAGCCGGGGCGTCCACTCGAAGCTCCGATTTTCCTGGAGCGCCTCGGCGGCGGCGATGACGACCTCGGGGTCGGGATCGCGGACGAGGTCGACCAGGATCTCCGAGCAGGTGTCGAACGACCGGCCGAGGGTTCGGATCAGCCGGATTTTCTCGGCGGTGGCGCCGTTCTCGAGGGTTCGGAGGGCGTCGGGGTGGTCTTCGAGGACGACGTGCGAGATCGTGCGGCGCCTCCGGGAGTCGCGAAGGAGGTCGGCGGCGCGAGCGCGGCACTCGGGGTCGGGGTGGGCGCGGGCGGCGCTTTCGAGGTCGGGCCAGGCGGCGCGGCCGGAGCCGCGGAGGCGGGAGGCGGCGGCATCGCGGACAACAGGGCTCTCATCCGCCAGATCGTCGATCCAGCGGCGGTACGACTCGCCCGGCGCGGGGAGCGCCAGGCCGGCCAGGACCGCAAGCGAGAGTAATACCACTTCGCCTCACGTTTCCCTCTCCCGCTGCGTCCGTATGAATTATGTCCCCCTGTAAAGGGTGAGTCAAGTCGAAATGGAATTTGTAAGTTACAAAAGTCGATCAGACGTCGACAAGAAGTCGTAACAAAATAGACGGTCTTTCTTGTTACGGGGCTGGCTGTCCTACATAGTTATTGACACTCCTTTGCGGTTGGGTTAGCCTTTCACTCCGCGTTTGGCCCGGGTCCGGTGATTTGGAGGATGTCGATGCCTGCGTTGTCAATTTCGGCACGGGAACTTCTGGCCTCGGGCGTGCATTACGGCCACCGGGTCAGCAAGTGGAACCCGAAGATGCGCCCGTACATCCACGCCAAGAAAAACCTGATCCATATCATCGACGTCCGCGAAACGATCAAGGGCCTGGTCAAGGGCTGGCACTTCCTGGAGAAGCTGGCCGCCCGCGGCGAGCTCATCCTTTTCGTCGGCACCAAGCGGCAGGCGGGCGCGGTCATCAAGACCGAGGCCTCGCGGGCCGGCATGCCCTACGTCAGCGAGCGCTGGCTGGGCGGCACGCTCACCAACTACGACACCATCCGCAACCGGCTCAACCGGCTCAAGGAGATCGAGCAGTGGGAGCTGGACGCGACCATCAAGCGCTATTCCAAGAAGGAGCAGTCCTCCATCATGCGTGAGAAGCGCAAGCTCCTCCGCAACCTGGACGGCCTGCGCACCATGGACCGCCTCCCCAGCTGCCTCGTCCTCGTCGACCCGCAGCACGAGTCGATCGCGGTCAAGGAGGCCCACAAGATCGGCGCCGCGACGGTCGCGCTCATCGACTCCGACGGCGACCCCGACGAGATCGACATCGCCATCCCGGGCAACGACGACTCCATGAAGGTCGTCAACATCATCGTCAACAAGCTGGCCGACGCGATCATCGAGGGCAAGTCCCACCCGACGGGCCTCCCGAAGGCCGAGGACATCTCGAAGGCCGGCGCGGTCTCCATCTCCGTGCCCGAGAAGCAGGGCGCGATCAACGTGGGCAAGGGCGGCCGTCCGCGGCGCGCCTCGATGCCCGGCGACCGCGGCGGGTTCCGCGGCGGCATGGGCGGAGGAGGCATGGGCGGCGGGCCCCGTCCGCAGCAGCCGGCCCCGCAGCCTCCGGCCCCGCCCCCGGCGGCCCCCGCCGCTCCCGCAGGAGCCTAACCAGCCATGGCCGACATCGACGCCAAGCTCGTCAACGATCTCCGCATGGAGACCGGGGCCGGGATGATGGATTGCAAGAAGGCGCTGGTGGAATCCAACGGCGACAAGAACAAGGCCAAGGAGATCCTCAAGAAGAGGGGTCTTGAGAAGGCCGACAACATCGCCCAGAAGGGCGCCGAAAAGGGCCCACCGAAAGAGGGGCGCATCGGCGTCTACGTCCACACCACCGGCAAGGTCGCCGCGATGATCGAGCTCACCTGCGAGACCGACTTCGTCGCGAAGAACGAGGAATTCCAGGACCTCCTCAAGGAGCTCGCGGTCGCAGTCTGCGCGTTCAGCCCCACCGCGGTCTCCAAGGACGACCTCCCCAAGGAGCTCGTCGAGGAGGAGCGGAAGAAGTACGAGAACGACATCAAGGGCAAGCCGCCGGAGATCGCCGCGAAGATCATCGAGGGCAAGATGGAGAAGAACCTCTACGCCCAGAGGTGCCTCCTCCACATGCCGTTCCCCAAGGAGGAGAAGTTCAAGGGCACCTACGGGGATTTCCTCAAGTCGAAGGTCGCCGCCCTCAAGGAGAACCTGGTCCTCCGCCGCTTCCAGCGGATGGAAGTCGGCAAATAATCACCGTATGGCCCCCAAGTACAAGCGCGTGCTGCTGAAGATCAGCGGCGAGGCGTTCTGTAAGGAAGGGCAGCACGGGATCGACATCGACGAGGTCCAGTCCATCGCCCGCCAGATCAAGGAGGCCGCGTCGATCGGCACCGAGGTCGCGATCGTCGTCGGCGGCGGGAACATCATCCGCGGCGGTGAGATCTCCAAGCACGGCGTCACGCAGGCCACCGGCGATTCGATGGGGATGCTTGCCACCGTCATCAACGCCCTCGCGCTCCAGGACATCCTCGAGAACGTGGGGCTTGCGACGCGCGTCATGACGGCGCTCTCGGTCCACTCGGTGGCCGAGCCCTACATACGCCGGCGCGCGGTGCGCCACCTCGAGAAGAAGCGCGTGGTGATCCTGGCGGCCGGGACGGGGAACCCGCACTTCACGACGGACACGGCCGCGGCCCTCCGCGCCACCGAGCTCGGCTGCGAGGTGCTGCTCAAGGCCTCGAAGGTCGACGGCGTCTACACCGACGACCCGCACAAGAACCCGAAGGCGAAGAAGATCGAGCGGCTCTCGTACCTCGACGTGCTGAACAAGCGGCTCGGGGTGATGGACGTCACGGCGATCTCGATGTGCATGGAACACAAGCTGCCGATCATCGTCTTCAACCTCCGGCAGGACGGAAACATCCTCAAGGGCGTGAGCGGCGAGCCGATCGGGACGATCATCGACGAGGATCCGGGGCCGAGGAAGGGGAGGAAGTAGCGATGCCTTATGACGACATCGTCCTCGAGGCCGAGGACAAGATGGAGAAGGCGCTCAGCGTGCTGGCGGAGGAGCTCCGCGGCGTCCGCACCGGCCGCGCCTCGGCGGGCCTGGTCGACCAGCTCAAGGTCGAGGCCTACGGGACGACGAGCCCGCTCAAGGCGCTCGCGTCGGTCACGGTCCCCGAGCCCCGCATGATCATGGTGAAGCCGTTCGACCCCGGGGTGGTGAACGACATCGTCAAGGCGATCCAGAAGTCCGAGGTGGGGCTGACCCCGCAGTCGGACGGGAAGATCATCCGCCTCGCCGTGCCGCCGCTCTCCGAGGAGCGGCGCAAGCAGATGTCGAAGATGGTGAAGGAGTTCGGCGAGAAGGCGAAGGTCTCGATTCGGAACATCCGCCGCGAGGCGAACGGGGCGGCCGACGGCGAGGAGAAGGGGAAGACGATCTCCGAGGACGAGGCGAAGCGGACGAAGGAGGAGATCGACCGGCTGACGAAGGAGCACGAGGGGAAGACGCAGGAGACCGTGGACAAGAAGACGAAGGAAGTGATGGAAGTCTGAAGAAGAATCACGAATCAAGAATTAAGAATCGAGAATCAAGGGCCGCGCGCGACGCGGCCTTTTTTGTTATCCGCCGGTGCGGTCCCGTCGACGGAGCTCCACCTCGTCGCTGGAGTGCAGGACCGCCGGGAGGGGCCGCGTCATTCGCTTCTCCTTCGACGAGCGTGACGTCGCCAGAGGCGGAAAAGACAGACGGTAAGACCAATCGTCACGGCCGTGCCGAGGGCCGCCACGGGCAGGATTGCGGATTCCGGAATCCAGGCGAGCCAGGCGAGGTCGGATCGCCGTGAGAAGAGAAGGAGGAGGATCGCTCCCAGGATCCCGAGGATCGCGACTCCGGTGCCGATGCAGCCGGCCATGTCGAGACAGCCGTCCTTCCGAGTCGGGGGCGCGGGTTCCGGCGGAATCGCTCCGTCCAGCACGAGGTCCTCAGTCCTTCTTTAGGAGCTCGGCGGCCTTCTCCTCGAGCGTCTTCGCCTCCGCCTCCTTGCCCAGCTTGCGGAGCGTCGTCGCGAGCGACTTCTGGGCCGACGCGATCGCCTCGGGCTTCGCGTCCTTCGCCTGCTCCCGCATCGCGAGCGAGCGCCGGAGGAGCGGTTCGGCCTCCGCGTCCTTCGCCTGCGCCACGCAGATCGCGCCGAGGTCGCGGAGCGAGTCGGCCATCGACGCCGGCACCAGGCCCATCGTCGCCCGGCCGATCGCGACCGCGCGCCGCGACTGCTCCTCCGCCTCCGGCCAGCGCTCCCACGCGATGTAAACGCCGGCCAGGCGGTTGATCGAGCCGAGCAGGGTCGGGTCGTTCTTCCCGCGCCATACCTCCCGCAGTGCGAGCGACTTCTTCAGAAGGGTCTCGGCCTCCGCGAACTTCTTCTGCGCCTTGAGCGCCGCCGCCAGCTTGTCCGACGTGTCGAGCACTTCTGGATGGTCGGGGCCGATTCCCTTCAGACGCAGGGCGAGCGCGCGCCGCCACGCCGCCTCGGCCTCGGCGTCCCGCTTCTCGCTGGCCAGGAGCCCACCCAGGAAGTCGAGGTAGTGGACGAGCGACGGGTCGTTGCCGTGCCCCTTCTGGTCCTCCTCGGCCAGCGCGGCCTTGAGGACCTCGATGGCCTCGGCGTCCTTCTCCGCCTTGTGGTAGTCCGTCGCCTTCCGGATCGCCGCGTTCCGGCGGATCCGGTCCGGGCCCGAGGTGTTCCAGAGGAGCGAGCCCACGAGGCAGCCGATGGCCAGCACGGCAAGCACGCCCATCATGAGGAAGTACTGTTTCTTCGACTTCGGCTGGAAATGGGGGACACCGCTCATCGATCCGCCTCCGGTTCCTCATTAGACGCCCGCTCGAACGCGAGGTGCAGGAATGCGGCCGCCCGCGCGGCGAGCGACTCGTCCTGCGCCACGTGCTCGATCGGCGAGACCTGCGGGCCGGGAATGTGCTCGTAGGCCAGCCCGATGTCGGCGAAACCCTCGCGCTCGATGATCCGGTTGAGCTCGTAGCGCGGGTGGGCGCGGTCGGTCGTCCGGTTGCCGGGGGTGTCCTCGTAGGCCTTGCCCTCGGTCTCCTCGCCCCCCACGTAGTGCACGTACATCCAGAAGCCGGCGCCGTCGAGAACCTCCATGCGCCAGGCCTCGCCCAGCTCCTTCGAGAGCGCGAGCGCCAGGTGCTCGTCCGCGTAGCCCCACCGCTCGCGCGCCTCGTTGTTGTAGTAGCGGAACTCGAAGAGCCCCGTCCAGCGGCCCTCCCGCGGCGACAGCCAGAAGAGCCGCAGGCGGTCCTCGCGGATCTCCTTCATGCGGGCCGGGTGGCGCTCCGGGGTCATCGCGAACCGGGCGAACCCCTTCTGGACGAGATGGCGCTCGATCGCCGCCGCGACGGCGGCCGGATCGGCGTTGACGTAAATGTGACCGAACCCCACGTCTCTATCATAGTGATCGGGCGGGCCTTCGTCATTCTGGTTCTCGCGTCCCCGCTATTCTCCCAGGAGGACGCGCCGGCGGACGACTACACCTTCTGCCGCCGGGCGACGCTCGACCTCGCCGGCCGCCTCCCGATGCCCGACGAGATCCGCGCGTTCGTCAAGTCAAAGGACCGCGAGAAAAAAGTCGAGGAGCTCCTCGCGTCGCCCGACGCCGCGCTCTACCACGCCGACCTCTGGATGCAGTGGCTGATCGACCACGACTTCGAGAACCGCGACTTCTACCGCTTCAAGGCGGGGGAACTCCACGCGTGGCTCAAGGGCGGGTTCGACCGGCCGTTCGCGGAGACGGTCCGCGCCCTCGTCCTCCGCGAGGGGCCGGCGGAGAACTTCGCGCTCAAGCACCTCGACTCGTCCGAGCCGCCCGTCAAGCTCGCGCTCCTCACCGCGCGCCTCTTTCTCGGGCGGGACATCCGGTGCGCGCAGTGCCACGACCACCCGGCGGAGAACCTCACCCAGGAGGACTTCTGGGGGTTCGTCGCGTTCTTCGGCCGCGGGTCCGGCGGGATCAAGGACCACCTGGGCGAGATCCGCGCGAAGCCGCGGTACTTCGACGGCCGCGACGGGGGCGGGCGCCCGCTCGAGTCGCTGGCGGGATTCCTCGAGTGGCGGCCCGCCCTTGCGGAGCGCTACTGGCGGCTCCTGATGGGGAGGAAGGGCCACCCGACGTCGATCGAATCGGCGGAGACCCCCCGGGCGCTCCTCCGCGCGATCGTCTCGACGCGGGAGTACCGGGCGAGGAAGGGGCCGTTCAAGCTCATGAACTCGGTCCAGTTCATGAACGCGTTCGCCGACACCTTCGACCTCCGCGAGGCGCACCGGATGATGCACGAGAAGGCGGTGAAGAGCGAGAAGGTGATGGAGGTTTTCAAGGAGGAGCAGGTGCTCCGGCTCTTCTTCCACAAGTGGGCGAAGGAGATGCTGCTCCCGAAGGGGCAGAATCCCGAGGACAGCCAGGCCCACGGCACCGTGCGCCTTTCGCTCAAGCTGATGAACAACGCGAAGGTCGCGGCCTACTACTCGGTCGCGTGGGGGACGCTCAAGCACGTGCTCGCGAAGAAGGTCCGGGCGGCCGACCGGGTGGAGGAACTGTTCCTCGCCGTCCTGGGCCGCCCGCCCTCGAAGGCCGAGCGCGAGCTCTTCGCGCCCAAGGACGACAACGCGTTCGAGGACGTCTTCTGGGCCCTTGTGAATTCAGCGGAGTTCCTTTTTGTCTCATAACTGTTCGCGACGGGATTTCGTCCGGGTGACGATCGGCTCCGGCATCGGGATGCTGGCGTCGAAGTTCGGCCTCCACGCCCAGGACACCGTCGCGCGCGGCGGGACGGCGAAGGCGTGCATCCTCCTCTGGCTGACGGGCGGGCCAAGCCAGCTCGACACGTTCGACGTGAAGCCGGGGCTCGGCGCGTTCAAGGAGATCGAGACGGCGGCCGACGCCCGGATCAGCGAGGGCTTCCCGCGGCTCGCGCGCGAGATGAAGCGCGTCTCGCTCATCCGCACGCTCCACTCGAACGACCCGAACCACGCGACGGCGACCTACCTTCTCCACACGGCGTACCGGAAGACGCCGGGACTCGAGCATCCCCACTGCGGGAGCGTGATCGCGGCGGAGCTGGGGGAGCGGAGCGACCTGCCCGGCTGTGTCGTGATCGGCGGCGACCCCCACTGCGGTGCGGGGTATCTCCCCGGCGACAAGGGGCCGGTCATCTTCGACAAGCTCGACAACCCCGCGGAGGACGTCAAGCTCGCCGTTCCGAAGGAGCGGTTCAAAAAGCGGTGGGAGATGCTCTCGGCGCTCGACGACCGGTTCTCGAAGGAGCACGAGCTCCGGATGGTCGACGAGCGGCGGGGCGCGTACGAGCGGGCGCAGAAGGTGCTGACGTCGGAGAAGGTGAAGGCGTTCGACCTCTCGAAGGAGGAGCCGGGGCGGTACGGGACGTCGCCCTTTGGAAAGGCGTGCCTCATGGCGCGGAGGCTGGTCGAGGCGGGCGTGCGGTTCGTCGAGGTCGCGATGGGCGACTGGGACACGCACTCGGACAACGTCGCGCGCCACCGGACGCTGATGGAGGCGCTGGACGGGCCCTACGCGGCGCTCGTGGCCGACCTGGCCGACCGCCGGCTGCTCGACGAGACGGTGGTGATCTGCATGGGCGAGTTCGGCCGGACGCCCGCGGTCAACAGCGCGGGGGGGCGGGATCATTTCACGAAGTGCTGGTCGGCGGCGCTCGGGGGCGGCGGGATCGCGGGGGGCCGCGTGGTGGGCCGGACGGACGGCCACGAGATCCAGGAGCGGCCCGTCACGGTCCCCGATTTCTTCGCGACGCTCTACCGGGCCTTCGGCATCAACCCGGCGAAGGAGTATCGGGCGGCCGGCCGACCCCTCAAGCTGGTCGACGGGGGTGCCCCGGTCCAGGAGTTGTTCTGACCGGTCCTGATACAGCGCAGTATCTTTTCGGGGAAAAAGCTACCGGGGGGTAGGTCGGCGCTCGATGGATCGTCCCCCCACGGAGCCCTCCAAATCCTTTTCCGCCAAGCGGATAATCCCGGCCGGAGGCCGGTCACAGGCTGGCACACCACTTGCAATCAAGGAGCCGCCGGGTCGTTGTTCGCCCGGGCGGTGGGGTCTCTTTTGCTTTACCGATCCCCCCACGCGGCCTATCATGCGCGCTCGAATTTTTGACTTTATGTGACTTGGGATTGACTTGAGCTTGAGATAGAAGAGGAGCTTCGACGATGGCAAACGCACGGCAGGAGGCGATCCGCGCGATCGCGGCATCGCAGCCCGTGAAGTCGGACATCGATTACGCCAAGACGCCGCTCGGCGCCGTCTACGGCTCGAACGTCTTCAACATGGCGCTCATGCGCAAGGTGCTGCCCAAGGCGGTCTTCGCCTCGCTGGTCCGCACCATCGAGAAGGGCGAGAAGCTCGACTCGGCCAACGCCGACGCCGTCGCGAGCGCCATGAAGGAGTGGGCCGTCGCCAAGGGCGCCTCCCACTACTGTCACCAGTTCCAGCCCATGACCGGCTCGACCGCCGAGAAGCACGATTCGTTCGTCAACTACACGTCGGACGGGACCGCCATCACCGAGCTCTCCGGCAAGCTCCTCATCCAGGGCGAGCCCGACGCCTCGAGTTTCCCCTCGGGCGGCCTCCGCTCGACCTTCGAGGCGCGCGGCTACACCGCGTGGGATCCCAACAGTCCCGCCTTCATCCTGGAAAACGTCAACGGGAAGACCCTCGTCATCCCGACCGCCTTCTGCGGATGGAACGGCGAGGCCTTGGACGAAAAGACCCCGCTCCTGCGCTCGATCGACGCGCTCTCCACGCAGGCCGTCCGCCTCCTCAAGATCCTCGGCAAGGAGGTGACCCGAGTCCACTCGACCGTCGGGCCCGAGCAGGAGTACTTCCTGATCGACCGCGGCTTCTACCTCCAGCGGCCCGACCTGATCGCCGCCGGCCGCACCCTCTTCGGCGCCAAGCCGCCGAAGGGCCAGGAGATGGAGGACCACTACTTCGGCTCCATCCGCGCCCGCATCCTCGCGTTCATGAACGAGGTCGAGTACGAGGCCTACAAGCTGGGCATCCCCCTCAAGACGCGCCACAACGAGGTCGCGCCCGCCCAGTTCGAGGTCGCGCCGATCTTCGAGGCCTCCGGCGTCGCCTGCGACCACAACATGATCGTCATGGAGACCTTCCGGCAGGTGGCCAACAAGCACGGCCTCCAGGCCCTCTTCCACGAGAAGCCCTTCGCCGGCGTGAACGGCTCCGGCAAGCACAACAACTGGTCGATGGCCACCGACAAGGGCGAGAACCTCCTCGAGCCCGGCCACACCCCCGAGGAGAACGCCCAGTTCCTCGTCTTCCTCGCCGTCATCATCCGCGCCGTCAACGTGTGGGGCAAACTGCTCCGCGTCGGAATCGCCCACTCGGGCAACGACCACCGCCTGGGCGCGAACGAGGCACCCCCGGCCATCATCAGCGTCTACCTCGGCGAGAAGCTCCAGGATGTCGTCGACGGCATCGTCAAGGGCGGCAAGGGCAAGAGCCGCAGCGGCGGCACGCTCGACATCGGCGCGTCGACCCTCCCCACGCTCCCACGCGACGCTTCCGACCGCAACCGCACCTCGCCCTTCGCCTTCACCGGCAACAAGTTCGAGTTCCGCGCGGTCGGCTCCTCCCAGGCCATCGCCCGGCCGAACACGTACCTCAACGCGGCCGTGGCCGAGTCGCTCGACTACGTCGCGACCGAGCTCGAGAAGACGCTCAAGGCGAAGAAGACGCTCCACGACGCCATCAACCTGGTGGTGAAGGAGGTCCTCGCGGCCAACCTGCAGGTCATCTGGAACGGCGACAACTACACGAAGGAGTGGCATGCCGAGGCGGAAAAGCGCGGCCTGCCCAACCTCCGGAACACCGTCGACGCCGTCCACGTCCTCGATGACAAGGACGTCATCCAGATGCTCTCGAAGTACGGCGTCCTCTCGAAGGAGGAGGTCGCCAGCCGGCACGTCATCATGCTCGAGAACTACATCAAGACGATCAACATCGAGGCGCTGATGACCTCGAACCTGGCGCGCCAGTCGCTCCTCCCCGCGGCCCTCCAGTACCAGGGCGAGCTTGCGACCACGGTCGTCCGCACGCAGCAGGCGTCCAAGAAGGCCTCCACGGCGGCTGCCGAGGGAGAGCTCAAGGAGGTGGGCGACCTCACCGCGAAGCTGGCCGGGGCGATCCAGGACCTCGACAAGACCCGCGCCGATGCCGATGAGCACGGCGGCGACCACGCCAAGCACGCGAAGTACTACCGCGACAAGGTGGTGCCGGCGATGCTGGCGGTTCGCGAGGCGGCGGACGCGCTGGAGCTGATCGTGGACGACGCGCTCTGGCCGCTTCCGAAGTACCGCGAGATGCTGTTCGCGTACTGATCGTTCCCGCGTTCACCCGAAAACCCTCCGGGGCGACCCGGAGGGTTTTTTCATGCCCGGAGCCGGGTGCCAAAAACTGCGAGGCAGATTTTGGACTTGGCTAGCGGGGGCGGGGCGGGGCGCCCTCGTACACCAGGACCACCTGGTCGGGGGCCTCGCGGCGGGCCTCGCAGTCGAGAAGGCGCGCCTTCCGCCCCCATTTCCAGAGGATGAAGCCCGGCACGGCGACCACCACGACGAGGAAGCCCTTCATCAGGGACCCCTTCCCATCCGGACTTTCCGGCAGCATCCCTTTCAGGCCGAGCCAGACGAAGGCCACGAGGATCGCCAGGAAGATCAGCAGCCCGGCGATCTCGGCCCCGCGGCCCCGCCAGTAGTGGCGGAGGCAGACGGGCGCGTCGACCTTGAACGTGACCAGGCGCGCCCGGTTCGCCCAGGCGAGGAGCGGGTGGACGCGCTGGAGGAGCAGGTTGGCCGTCTCGGTCCGGCGCGCCGCGTAGTCGGGGTCCTTGAACGCGACCGACCGCAGGCCGAACGGACTGCGCCCGCAGACGAGGCACCACGCGGTGCCCCCGGGAAAAACCAAGGCCCGGCCGGAAAGGCCGAGCCTCAGTTCGTTCTCAGGTGCCATCGCGCTCCATCTTAGCGGGCGCGAGCCGCGGGCTACAGCTTCAAGAGGCGTTTCGCCTCGGCCACTCCGGCCGCCGGGCGTCCGTACTCGCTGGCCGTGACGCGTGCGAGCGCCACGAGCTGGCGGTTCCGGAACGCGGGGCGCGTCGCGGCGTACTCCTCGCTCGCCGTCCGGTAGAACTTCTCCGCGTGGAGCGCGCCGTCCTCGCTCACCGCGTACTTGATCAGCACGTCGAAGGCCCCGCGCGGCGGGTGGCCCAGCTCGAGGTACTTGTGGACCGCCGCGCACGCCCGCGCCTGCAGGCTCCCCTTCACGGACTCCTCGAGCTCGCGGAGCAGCGCCTCGGGCTCCTTCGCGCCGATGCGCTCGAGGTTCGACGCGAGCGGCAGCGGCTCCCACTTCTGGAAGTCGCCCCCGCGGTCGGTCCGGTCGAACGCCGCCTGGTACGCGCCGAGGATCAGGCATGCGAACGTGTTCCGCGCGTTGGCCGCCTTGGCCATGTTGCGCCAGGCGTTCGCCGAGTCGCACGCGTGGACGCCGATCGAGTCCCCGTGGACGCTTCCCATCGGCTTCCCGGCGACTTCCATGTGGGCCGTCCGCCCGATGTCCCGGAGGATGAGCTGGTTGGCCGCGATCGAGATCGCTTCGCCCACCGCGTCGGGGGACATCCCCTCGGCGAGCGCGGCGGCGACCGCGTCGGCCGCCTGCTGGGCCGTGCTCGTGAAGATCGTCTTGCTCATCCGCTCGACCCAGGCGTCGTCGCCCGCGCGGGCGCCGAGCTCGCGGCCGTCGAGCTTGTGCTGGTCGAACAGGCGGGGAAGGAGCGTGCGCGGCTCGTCGAAGCGGGCGTTCCGCCCGTAGCCCTCGGCCTTGAGGCAGTAGCGGAGCGACTGCCGGAGCATCGTGTGGGCGTGCTCCTTGCCGACGATGTCGAGCAGGTCCCACGCGCGGTAGGGCAGCGCCGTCCGGTGGATCTCCGCGTTGTCCTGGACTTCGTAGAGGACCGCGTTGAACGCGTCGGACGCGGACGTCTTCGCGATCGCGGCGAACATCCGCTCCGCGCCCTCGCCGTCCTTCCGGCGCACGGCCTCGCGCAGCGTTTCGCCCGTCGGCCGGCCCTCCGTGGCGGCGTCCGGCTTCACCGGGTGGAGCACCTCGCGCTTGCGGCCGCCGAACTCGTGGATGCGGTTCGTGTTCCGGTAGAGCACCTTGAAGACCGGGAGCGGCGCGAGCTCCGCGGGCAATTCCGCCGCCATCCGCGCGGCGGGGGAGAGCGCCATCATCGTGTGGAAGCCGATGTAGTCCTCGCCGCCGAACGTGCGGGCGTTGGCGAGCGCGCCCGCGGCGACCAGCGTGCGCAGGTCGGTCCCGCCCTTCAGCTGCTCGACGAGAGCCGGCAGGAACTTGTCGATCGGCGTCTCCTGCATCAGGCAGACCAGGGGCTCGAGCTTCCCGAACGTCAGCGCCTCGGGGCCGTCGTCGATCCGGGGGGCGGCCAGGCCCATCCGGCCCGCCGTGCCGATTCCGACCGCGGCCACGAGCGCGCCGCGGCTTACGTTCACCAGGAATTCCCTGCGGCTGCGAATCGTCTTCGTCTCCATCTCAACCTCCTCGTTCAATCCGTCCTGATCACCCTTACCTGAAATTCGAACGCGGGGGTAGGGAAAATGCATGAACCATGTAAGTAATTCCCGCCCGGAGCCCGCGAGGTATGCTGGGGGGACATGGCGACCGACCTCGTCCGGACCACCTACGACCGCCGCGCCCGCTGGTACGACGCGATCGTGCGCCTGCTCTCCTTCGGCGGCGACGCGGACTACCGGCGCCGCGCGGTCGCCGCGCTCCGCCTCCGCCCGGGCCAGCGCGTGCTCGACGTGGGGTGCGGCACCGGGCTGAACTTCCGGCTCCTGGCCGACGCGGTGGGACCTTCCGGATTGGTCGTGGGGACGGACCTGTCGCGCTCGATGCTCGGGGAGGCGCGCGACGGCCGCGCCCGCCGCGTCAAGGCCCGCGCGTCGCAGCGCGTCTTCCGGCCCCGCTCCTTCGACGCCGCGCTCTCGACGTACGTGATCAGCACGCTTCTCGAGGAGGAGGTGCTCGAGCCGCTTGTCGAGGCCGTGCGGCCCGGCGGCCGCATCGTCATCGTCGACGACGCGCTTCCGCCCGGGTGGTTCGTCGGGCCGGGCTTCATGCTCTCGAACCTCTGGCGCCGCGGCTGGCCCGACCTGCGGCGCGACACGATCCGCGCGCTCCGCCCGCACCTCGCGAACCTCCGCGTGACCTACTGCCACACCGGGATGATCTACATCATCGCGGGGGACCGCGCGTGAAGCCGGCGTTCCTGGCGTCCGCGGCCGCGGCTCTCATCCTCCTCGCCACGCTCGGTGC
>JBGPCZ010000043.1:0-37765 GCA_041482015.1 Planctomycetota bacterium
ATGGCCACGCGGTACGAGCCCGGCTCGTGCTCGTACGCGATCGTGGAGGCCGCCAGGAGGAGCACGCCGGCGGCTGCCAGGAGGTTCACCGGATGGGTGAGCGCGTCGACGAGCGCGCGGAAGGTGTTCCCCATCGTGGCCGTCGCGGTCGATCCCGAGTCGCGCTCGATCATGGCCCCCGCGGCCAGCGCGGCGACCAGCATCGTGCCCAAGAGGGCGCCCATCGCCACCCATGTCCCGGCGGCGAATTTCTCCCGGACGTGGAGCAAGATGGCCCCCGCGGCGAAGAGGAGGCCGGCGACGGCCAGCGCGATCCGGAGCGCGAAGTAGGAATCCTTCGCGCCCCACGACTCGAGGAACACGCCGCCGCGCGCGGCGAGGCCGCCCGAGAGGAACGCGAGCGCCAGGCCGTTGATCACCAGGTCCCAGTGGATGAGCGCCTGGATCCGCCGCTTCACCGTGAGCCCCGCGAAGGGCCCGCGCGTCGCCTTCGTCGTCTCGGATTTCCGCACCCCCGCGCCCGGCTTGTCCCCCTGCAGGATCGCGTCCAGGTCCCGAATCAGGTCCGTCGCGCTCTGGGGTCGCTGCCCCGGCTCCATCTGGAGGAGCTTCTTGGTGATCGCGCACGCACGCGGGTCGGCGCCGGGCAGGGCATTCTCGAGCGGCCGCGGCTCCTCCTTCGTCCGCTTGATCGCGATCTCCATCGGCGACTCGCCGAGGAACGGGAGCGTCCCCGAGAGCAGCTGGTAGTAGGTCACGCCCAGCGAGTAGAGGTCGGTGCGGTGGTCGAGCCTCCGCCCTTCCACCTGCTCGGGCGAGGCGTACTCCGGGGTCCCGAGGAACGTCCCCTCGATCGTGAGCCCCTTCCGAGTTTCCGCGTGGCGCGCGAGGCCGAAATCGGTGAGGTGCGGCCGGCCGTCGGGCGAGACGATGATGTTGCCGGGCTTCACGTCGCGGTGGATGATGCCCGCCCGGTGCGCGGCCGCGAGCCCCGCGGCGACCTCCCGCATGAACTTCGTGGCCCGATCGAGGGACAGGCGGCGCTCCGTGTCCAGGATGTGGTCGAGCGTCTCGCCCTGGACGTACTCCATCACGAGGTAGTACTTGTCCTCGTGGCGGCCGACGTCGACGACGCGGACCACGTTCGGGTGGTCGATCTGTCCCGCGGCGCCCGCCTCGCGGAAGAACCGCGTCACGTACTCCTGGTCCTGCGCGAGCGAGGGGGCCAGGATCTTGATGGCGACGTCCTGGTCGAGCTGGAGGTGTCGGGCCCGGTAGACGACGCCCATCCCGCCGGCGGCCAGGCGGAGCTCCACCCGGCAGGGGCCGATCTTCGTCCCGATGAGGGGGTCGTCCGCGGGTTCGCCGTTCATGAAGGGGAGCCCAGTCTAATGAGCACGCAACCGCTTTTCAAAATCTTTCCAGTGGGCGGCTGGGTATATCATACTCCCCAGCGCCGCGTTGCGGGGGTTGCGATCACCGTGGAAATCCGACCCGCCCGTGACGAGCAGGTCGCGCCTCCGGGCGATCGCGAGGTACCGCAGGTGGCGCGCGGGGGACCGGTAGCGGTGGTACACCTCCACCCCGCGGATCCCCGGCGCCGAGTCGAGCACGCGCTCGACTTTCGCGTCGTCGTCGAGAAACCCCGGGTGGGCCATCACCGCGAGGCCCCCGTGCCGCGTGATGAGCGACGCCGCTTCCGCGGGCGACATCTCGCCGGCCGGGACATTCGCCGGGGAGTCATTGCCCAGGTAGCGGTTGAACGCCTCCTGGAGCGACGGCACGATCCCCTTCTTGACCATGACGCGCGCCACGTGGCGCCGGCCGACCGACTTCCCCGCCGCCTCCTCGAGAACGTCCTTCGGATCGACCGTCACGCCCAGCCCGGCGAGCTTCCCGCAGATCGCGTGGACGCGCGCCTGGCGTTTCTCGTGGAGCGCGCCGAGCGCTTTCAGAAGGTCGGCCGCCGTGTGATCGATCCCGTAGCCCAGCACGTGGACGTCGGCCCCCTCGAAGAGCGCCGACATCTCGATGCCGGGAAGGACGCGGACGCCGGCGGACCGGGCCTCGTCCAGGCACTCGGGCACCGCCTCGACCGTGTCGTGGTCGGTGACGGCGAGCACGTGCACGCCCGACGCCTTCGCGAGACGGACGAGCTCGCGCGGCGGCGTGTAGCCGTCGGAGCAGGTCGTGTGGCTGTGCAGGTCGGCGATCATGGGGCCATAAAACGAATCCCCGGCCCCTCGCGGGACCGGGGATCCGGAGGATTCACTCGGGCAACTACTACTTGACCTTCTCGAAGTACTTCGAGGACTCCTTGGTGTTGATCGTGTCCTTGCCCTTGGTCCAGTTGGCGGGGCAGACTTCGCCCGTCTTCGCGTTGTGCTGGAACGCGTCGACCAGCCGGAGCGTCTCCTCGACGTTGCGTCCCACGCCGAAGAAGTTCACCGTCTCGCTCATGACGTTCCCCTCGGGATTGATGAGGAACAGGCCGCGTAGGGCGATGCCCTTCGCCTCGTCGAGCACGCCGTAGTCGCGCGAGAGGGTCTTGGTCACGTCGGCGAGCACGGGGAAGGTCGTGCCGGCGATCCCGCCCTTGTTGCGCGGGGTGTTGTACCACGCGAGGTGGGAGTACTGGCTGTCGATCGAGACCCCCAGGACCTCCGCGCCGCGCGACTGGAAGTCGGCCAGCCGGTCCGCGAACCCCGTGATCTCCGTGGGGCAGACGAACGTGAAGTCGAGCGGGTAGAAGAACAGCACGACCCACTTGCCCTTGTAGTCGTCGAGGGAGACTTCCTTGATCTCGCCCTTGACGACGGCCTGCGTCTTGAATTTGGGGGCAGGCTTCCCGACGAGCGTAGCCATCCGATCCTCCTGTTTGTTCTTATTCTCGTTTCGTCCGTTCTCTCTTTACAGCCTTCAACCTTCAACCTTCAACGCGCCCGAACCGGCCGGCCTTCCCGGTCAGAGCGGTTTGGGACGGTGGATCAGGTCCAGGAACTCCTCGCGGGTCCGGGAATCCGAGCGGAACCGCCCGCGCATCGAACTCGTGATCATGTGGGCGTTCTGCTTCTCGACGCCCCGCATCATGACGCAGAGGTGGAAGGCCTCGACGACGACGCCCACGCCCTTGGGCTTGAGCGTCTCCTCGATGGTCTTTGCGATCTGCGTGGTGAGCCGCTCCTGGACCTGCAGCCGGCGGGCGAACGCCTCGACGACGCGCGGGAGCTTGGAAAGGCCCACGATCTTCCGGTCGGGCAGGTACGCCACGTGGCACTTGCCGAAAAACGGCAGCAGGTGGTGCTCGCACATCGAGAAGATGTCGATGTCCTTGACGATCACCATCTCGTCGTAGTCGCTCTCCTCGAAGACGGCGCTCCGGAGGATCTCGGCGGGGTCCTGGGCGTACCCCTTCGTGAGGTACCTGAGAGCCTTCTCGACGCGCAGGGGCGTCTTGGCGAGTCCCTCGCGGGAGGGATTCTCCCCCAGGATCTTCAGGATCTCGGTGACGTGGTCGCGGAGCTCGACGCGGTCGAGCGTGGCTTTCTCGGCCATGGGCCCCTGATTATATGTCGGACCCTCTTCAAGTCAAGGCAGAAGAGGACCAAACCGGTCCCGTTTCGGGGGGAGATGAAAGGAGAGCCGGTGAGCCGGAGACGTCGAGAGAAGAAATTCGATGGGCACGACCCCGCGGGCGACGTATCCTCTTTGACGATGTCGCGCGAGGCCTCCGACGAAGACCTGATGCTCCGGGTCGCAAAGGGCGATGCAGACGCCTTCGCGCAGCTCTACCACCGGCACAAGGAGGGTCTCCTCAACTTCTGCTACCGGATGCTGCGGAACTGGGAGGACGCGGGGGACGTCTTCCAGGACGCCTTCCGCTACCTGCACGCGCACGCCGCGACCTACCAGCCCAGCGCGAAATTCGCGACGTACCTCTTCCACATCGCGCGGAACATGTGCATCGACGTGTTGCGCCGCCGCAAGCGGTGGAATCTCCAGCAGCTCGACACGCAGATCGACGTGGCGGACGACCCGCCGGCCGCGGTGCTCCCCATGGAACAGGGGGAGCTCGAGGAGAAGGTCAAAAAGGCGATGGAGGAGCTTCCCGAGCCGTACCGCGAGGTCGTCCACCTCCGGGTCATCGAGGACATGGCCTACGAGGAGATCGCGGAGGTCCTGGAGTGCCCCGTGGGGACGGTGAAGTCGCGCCTCCACTCGGGGCTGGGGCTGCTCCGACAGATCCTCAAACGGAATAAGATCGTGGAGTAGAACTTTCGGGGCGATGGCGCGCTCCCTATAATGCCCGTGACCACGAAAACGCGCGGCGATTTCGTGGTCACGAAGATTGCGAAATCGCCGCGCGTTTTCGTGACATGATGAACTGCAAGGAACTGACGAACGACCTCCTGGTGGACTACGCGGACTGGCAGCTCGCGCCGCACGAGCGCAACCGCGTGGCGCGGCACCTTGACGTCTGCGAGCCCTGCCAGGTCCGCCGGAACGAACTCGAGGGGATGACCGGAGCGCTCCGCCACGCGACCGACTCGCCCCCCGCGGCCCTCATGGCGCAGCTCGACCGCGCGGTGCTGGGCGCGCTCCCGGCCGTCGCCCCACCCGCCCCGCGCCGCCGCCGGCCCCTGGCCTTCGTCGGCATCGCCGCGGTGCTCGTCGTGGGCCTCGCCGCCTTCTTTGCAGGGCAGCGGACCGCCCCCCGGCCGGAGCCGAAGGTCTTCGTCCGCGAGACTCCCACCGCCATCCCGAAAGCGGAACCGATCCAGCCCAAGGCTGAACCGGCCCTTGAGACTCCGCTGAAGAAGCCGACCCCCAAGCCCGTCCCTCCGGAGAAGATACCCGAGCCTGCCCCCAATTCGACGCCCGCTCCCGCGCCCGTGATCGTAAAAGTGCCGCCGCCCGTCCCCGCGCCTCACCCACTCCCGAAGCCGGGCGACCTCAACGGGGACGGGGTCGTCGACATCGCCGACGCGCGCATCCTCCAGCAGATGATCACGCAGGGCCTCCCGTTGCCGGCCCATGCCGACCTGAACGGCGACGGGGTGGTCGACATCGCCGACGTCCGCGAGATCCTCCGCACCGAACTGGCATCCCGATGAGAGCGCTCCTCCCGCTCCTCCTCATGGCCTCGGGGTGCGCGGCGGCGTCGCATGAAGCGGAACCGCCCCTCCCTCCCGCCGACCCGACCCGCGCGGAGTGGCGGATCCACATCGACACGAAGGATCACGGCATCGGCGCCTACACGATCTCGATCCGCTGGAACGCCGACGTGGCCTCGATCGCCGAGATCGTCCCCTGCAGCCCGCGGTATTTCAAGGGGACGCCCGAGTACGACCCGGCGAGCTTTGCCACGGGACAGACGCGGATCACCTCGCTCGACGTGTTCGGATCGCGGCCGAAGAGCGGCCAGTGGCACCTCTTCACGGTGATCTTCAAGCAGAGGGGCCCCGGAACGCTCTCCGCAAAGGCGGAGCTCGAGAAGCTCTACGACGACGAGAACAAGCCCTTCAACGGCCACCTTGTGGGCAGCGGGTTCGGGCACACCTTCCCCTGACCCTCCCGGGCATGAAAAAAGCCCCCGCTCATCACGGGGGCTCCTGGATTCCGTTCCGGTTTCGCCCGGGTTACTTCACCTCCCACATGTCTCCCGCGAAGAGGAGCTTGCGGAGGTCGCCCTCGCCCTTCTTTTTCTTCTGGTCGGCGATCTGGGCGTCCACGCGCTCATGCAACGAGGGCAGCGTGTCACTGCGGAACACGCCGATCGGCTCCGGGAACTGCGGATAATTCAGGCGGGAAATGAGGTAGGCCAGGGACGTATTGTGCTCGTCGTAGACGATCAGGTCCTTCTCGGTGATTCCGTTCTGCCCCAGCGTGACGACTTCCGGCTTGAGACCGTTCAAGCGCACGCCTTTCTCCTTCTTCGCCCCGAAGATCAGCGGTTTGCCGTGCTCCAGGTTGATATTCCACTCGTCGCGCTTTTCCCGCTCGGTGAAATCGTCGAACGCGTGGTCGTTGAAGATGTTGCAGTTCTGGTAGATCTCGACGAAGGCCGAGCCCTTGTGCTCGGCCGTCTTTTTCAGGATCTCCATCAAGTGCTTGCTGTAGACGTCGACCGACCGCGCGACGAACGTCGCCTCCGACGCCAGCGCCAGCGAAATCGGGTTGATCGGCTGGTCGACCGTCCCGAAGGGGGCAGACTTGTCGTTGAGCTTCCCCAACTCGGTGGTGGGCGAGTACTGGCCCTTCGTCAGGCCGTAGATGCGGTTGTTGAAGAGCAGGATCTTGATGTCGACGCTCCGGCGAAGGGCGTGCATCAGGTGGTTGCCGCCGATCGAAAGCGCATCGCCATCCCCCGTGGCCACCCAGACCTGGAGCTCGGGGTTGGCGAGCTTGAGCCCGGTCGCGACCGCCGGCGCGCGGCCGTGGATGGTGTGGAAGCCGTACGTGTTGACGTAGTACGGAAACCGGCTCGAGCAGCCGATCCCCGAGATCATCACCATCTTGTGCTTCGGGAACCCGAGCTGGGCGAAGACCTGCTGCGCGACGTTCAGGATCGCGTAGTCGCCGCAGCCGGGGCACCAGCGGACTTCCTGGTCGGTCTGGAAGTCGGTCTTGGTGTACTTCTTCGCCGCCGCCGGGGTCTGGGGCTGTTGCGTGGGCGCGACCATGTTACTTGGTCTCCTTCTGGATGACTTCGATCAGTTCGGAAATCTGGAACGGCTTCCCCTGCACCTTGTTGACGCCCTTCGCGTCGACCAGGAACTTCGCCCGCAGGAGGAAGAGGAGCTGCCCGAGGTTCATCTCGGGGACGAGGATCTTCTTGTACCGGGAGAGCACCTTGCCCAGGTTCGGCGGGAACGGGTTGAGGTGGCGGATGTGGGCGCGGGCGACCTTCAGGCCCTTCGCCTGGCACGACTCCACCGCCGCGCGGATCGGGCCGTACGTCGATCCCCAGCCGATGACGAGCGTCGTCGCGTCCTCCGGGCCGTGGACCTTCATCTCGGGGATATCCTGCGCGATCCGCTGGATCTTCGCCGCGCGGATGCGACACATGAAATCGTGGTTCTCGGGGTCATAGTTGACGTTGCCCTGGATGTGACTCTTCTCGATGCCGCCGATGCGGTGCTCGAGGCCGGGCGTGCCCGGGATCGCCCAGTCGCGCGCCAGCGTCACCTCGTTCCGGAGGTAGGGCGCCCAGCCCTCCGCGTCGGTCCGGAACTTCACCGGGATTTTCGGGAGCGTCGCCGGGTCGGGGATCTTCCACGGCTCGGCCCCGTTGGCCAGGTAGCCGTCCGACAGGAAGAAGACGGGGCACATGTACTTGATCGCGATCCGGCAGGCCTCGATCGCCATCGTGAAGCATTCGGCCGGCGTGGCCGGGGCGACGATCGCGACGGGCGACTCGCTGTTCCGGCCGAACATCGCCTGGAGCAGGTCGGCCTGCTCGGTCTTCGTGGGCAGGCCCGTCGACGGGCCGCCGCGCTGGATGTCGACGATCACGAGGGGCAGCTCCACCATGACGGCCAGGTTGATCGCCTCGCTCTTGAGCGCCACGCCTGGCCCGCTCGTGCCCGTGACCGCGAGCGATCCCGCGTAGGAGGCCCCGATCGCAGCGGTCACGGCCGCGATTTCGTCCTCGGCCTGGAACGTCTTCACGCCGAAATTCTTGTGCTTCGACAGTTCGTGCAGGATGTCGCTCGCGGGGGTGATCGGGTAGCTGCCGTAGAAGAGCGGGATGCCCGCCAGCTTCGAGGCCGCCACCAGGCCGATGGCGGCCGCCTGGTTGCCCGAGATGTTCCGGTACGTCCCGGGCTCGTACTTGGCCGGAGGCACGGTGTACTGGGAGCGGAAGAGTTCCGTTGCCTCGGCGTAGGCGAAGCCGGCCTTGAGCGCCATCTGGGCGGCCTGGGCCAGGAGCGGGCCGTCTTCCTTCCCCTTCTTGTTCAGCATCTCGAGGGCCTTCATGGTCGTCTCGAGCGGCCGGTTGTAGAGCCAGTAGAGGATCCCGAGGGCGAAGAGATTCTTGTTCCGCTCCTTCTTCGGCTTGTCCTTCTCCGCGAATTTGATCGACTCCAGGGCCTTCATCGTCAGGTCCCCGATCGGCACCTTGATGGCCTGGAATTTGTCGAGCGTGCCGTCGTCGAGCGGGTTGGTCTTGCAGCCGGCCTTCTTGAGGTCCACCTCGTCGAAGTTGTCCGTGTTGACGATGATGACCGAGTTGGGCGGCATGTCGGCCAGGTTGACCTTCAGGGCCGCCGGGTTGAAGGCGACCAGCACGCCCGGCTTGTCGCCCGGCGTATGAATATCCTTCGATGAGAACTGGATCTGGAAGCCCGAGACCCCCGGGAGCGAGCCGGCCGGGGCGCGGATTTCGGCCGGGAAGTCCGGAAACGTGGAAAGATCGTTGCCGAAGACGGCGCTCGTGTTGGTGAAATGGCCGCCGATCAGCTGCATCCCGTCGCCGGAGTCGCCGGCGAACCGGATGGTGACGGTATCGACCGTCTCGCGCTTCTTCGGGGCCGCCACGTCGGCGGCAGTGGGGGGCGTCATGGCCGCTCCATTAAAAAAAAAGCCCCGCTCGCGGGGCGCCCAATCAATGTCGGACAATCATGGGTTCTGGCGGGGCTTGAGGTCATACACCTCCCCACCCCGTTAGATAGAACTATATCGTCAAGAGACCCCACATTCAAGCACCTCGCCCAACCTCACTTCAATCCCTCGATCATCATCAGGGTCGGGGCATAGAAGACATAGAACGTCAGGGCGATCGCCCCCGCGCCCACCAGGAGCACGGCTATATTGAGAACGGGCACCAGGGTGTCGATCTTCCCCGTGAAAGCCAGGACCACGGCGGCGGCGCAGCCGATCGCGATCGCGACCCAGAAGGCCTTGAAGAGCCCCGAGCCGGTCGCCAGGAGGGAGATCACCCCGGGGACCTTGGGGGGATTCTTCTTGGACGCCATTTTGATGACCTTGTCGTGCTCCTCGGACAGCCGGGGCAGGGCCCACCAGGCCAGGACCGAGAGGATCCCGAACACCAGCAGGACCCTCACCGCGAACTTCTTCCGGTCCTTGCGCGCCTTGACCAGCCACGCCGGATCGATCAGCTTGTCTTCGGGCATGGGTTCGCCCTCCGTCAGAACACTTCGGCCGGGATCTCCGTCTGCGCCGTCAGCGCCTGCGCGATCTCCTCCAGCAACCTTCGCTCCACCCGGTGGATCTTCGAGTCCGCCGGGAACCGGTCGACGCTGTAGATCTGCACGGACTTCGGCTTGACGCGCTTCACCGCCTGGATCCAGTCGATCACCGATTTCTCGTCGGTGTTGTCGCGCCGCCCATGGGTGAACATCGCCTGCACGATGAAGTCCTTGAGCTTCGCCAGGTTCTTCATGATCTCCCAGATCCCGACCTCCATCACGGGGGAGTTCATGTTGAGGAACTGCCCCTCGTTCCCGGCGTCGAGCTTCATGTACCGCTCGTCGAGCAAGTTCAGGCCTTCGACCACGGGCGGCCGATCGAGGTGCGCGGCGTTCGAGAGGATGTCGCACCGCACGCCCGGCATGACCTCGTCCCGGACGGCCAGGAGGGCCCGGATCACGCGGAGAAAGTCCGGATGGAGCGTGGGCTCCCCGTTCCCGGCCAGCGTGATGCAGTCGAGCTTCTGCCCTTTGGACTGGAGCTCCAGGAGCGTCTTCCGCAGCCCCTCCCCCACCTGCCGGGCCGTCGGCCACTCGTACTTCGCGAGCGCGGCGTCGTCGACCGTGTCGGTCGTCCACCCGCACTGGCAGTAGTTGCAGTTGAACGAGCAGACCTTGACGTTGAACGGCAGGATGTTGACCCCGAGCGACGACCCCAGCCGGCGCGACTGGACCGGCCCGTAGGTGACGCCGTCGGTCAGGTTGTATGTTTTGTAGGGCGCGTCGGCCATGAAGGCGATCCTACCAAAATTGACGATCGGGGGCCCATCTCATATGATGACCACCCCTTATGGCTGAGAAATCCTACAAAGACACGCTCAATCTCCCCAAGACCGACTTCCCCATGGTCGCCAACCTCACCCAGATGGAGCCGCGCATCCGGGAACGATGGGAGAAGGAGAACTTGTACGCGAAGATCCAGACCGCGCGCGCGGGCCGTCCCAAGTGGATCCTCCACGACGGCCCGCCGTACGCGAACGGCGACGTCCACGTCGGCACCGGGCAGAACAAGGTCCTGAAGGACATCGTCGTCAAGTTCCGCACGATGCAGGGCTACTGCTCGCCCTACATCCCCGGCTGGGACTGCCACGGCCTCCCCATCGAGCACAAGGTCGCCAAGGAGCTCGGCCCCAGGGCGCGCACGATGCCGAAGTCCGAGATCCGCGCGCTCTGCCTCGACTTCGCGCGCAAGTACATCGACATCCAGCGCAAGCAGTTCAAGTCGCTTGGCGTCCTCGGCGACTGGGACAAGCCCTACCTCACGATCGACCCGCAGTACGAACTCGGCATCATCGAGGTCTTCGAGCTCCTCTGGAAGCGCGGCCACGTGGCCAAGCGGAAGAAGTCGATCCACTGGTGCATCAGCGACCGCACCGCGCTCGCCGAGGCGGAGCTCGAATACAAGGACCTGCCGTCGCCCTCAATCTATCTTGCGTTCGAGATGACGTCGCGGCCGAAGACCGATCTCCTCGTCTGGACGACGACCCCGTGGACGCTCCCGGCGGACGTCGCGGTCGCCGTCAATCCCGCCCTCGAGTACGCGATCGTCAAGTTCCGCGACCGCGAGGCGATCATCGCCCCCCAGCGGCTCGCCGAGTGCCGCAAGAAGTTCCCGATCGGCGAGCAGGTCGGATCGATCAAGGGCAAGGAACTCGAAGGGGCGAAGTACAAGCACCCGCTCTACGGCCACGAGTGTCCCGTCGTCCTTGCGGACTACGTCACCGTCACCGACGGCACGGGCCTCGTCCACACGGCGCCCGGCCACGGCGCCGAGGACTACGAGACGGGGCTCAAGTACAAGCTGCCGATCCTCTCGCCCGTCGACGAGGGCGGCCTCTTCACCGACGAGGCGCCCGGCTATACCGGCAAGCAGGTCTTCGACGCCAATCCCATCATCATCGAGGACCTCCGGAAGTCGAACGTCCTCGTCCACCACGAGCAGTTCACCCACCCGTACCCCTGCTGCTGGCGCTGCAAGCACCCCGTCATCTTCCGCGCCACCGAGCAGTGGTTCATCCTGGTCGACCACGACAACGCCCGCCAGAGGGCGCTCGAGGTCGTCAAGAAAACGCGCTGGGTCCCCGCGTGGGGGGAGACCCGCATGTCAAGCATGCTGGAAGGCCGCCCCGACTGGTGCGTCTCCCGCCAGCGGACCTGGGGTGTCCCGATCCCCGCCTTCTACTGCGCGGCCTGCCGCAAGCTCTTCTTCAACCAGGTGAGTTTCGACGCGATCAAGGCGCTCTTCGCGAAGGGCGGCGCCGACGCGTGGTTCACGACGGACGCGAAGAACATCCTCCCCGCCGGGACGAAGTGCGAGTGCGGCTCCACCGAGTTCGAGAAGGAGCAGGACATCTTCGACGTCTGGTTCGAATCGGGCGCGAGCCACCGCTCGGTCCTCATGAAGCGGCCCGAGCTCCACTTCCCCACCGAGATGTACCTCGAGGGGACCGACCAGCATCGCGGCTGGTTCCAGGTCTCGCTCCTCGCGAGCCTCCTGTCGACCGGCCAGGCCCCCTTCAAGGAGGTCGTGACCCACGGGTTTCTCGTCGACGCGCGCACGGGGGACAAAATTTCGAAGTCCGGATTCCTGATCCCCGCCGACGAGATCGTCGCCAAGCTCGGCGCCGAGATCCTCCGCCTGTGGATCGCGGGCATCGACTTCACGGACGACCTCCCGATCTCGTGGGAGATCCTCAAGGAGCGCGCCGACCCCTATAAAAAGATCCGCAACACGTTCCGGTACATGCTCGGATCGATCCCCGACTTCGATCCGACGAAGGACCGCGTGGCCGACCTTCTGGAGATCGACCGCTGGGCGATTGCCCAGCTTGACGCGCTCGTCGTCCGCGTGACGAAGCACTACGAGGACTACGCGTTCTTCCGCGCGTACCAGGAGCTCTACCAGTTCTGCGTGGTTGAGTTGAGCTCGATCTACTTCGACGTCCTGAAGGACCGGCTCTACACGTCCGGTCGGACGTCCCGCGAGCGGCGGTCGGGGCAGACCGTCCTCCACGACATCCTGGTGGCACTCGTCAAGATGTTCGCCCCCATCCTCTGCCACACGGCGGAGGAGGTGTGGGGCTACCTGCCGTCCCGCGATGCGGAGAGCGTCCACCTCGCGCTCTGGCCGACCGCCACCGGCGCGGCCGCCGATCCCAAGTGGGACCGTCTCCTCCGGGTGCGGGCGGAGGTTCTTCGCGAACTGGAGAAGCTGCGCGTGGCCGGCGGGATCGGGAAATCGCTTGAGGCCAGGGTCGCGGTCCACTCGTCGGACGTCGAGACCCAGGAGGCGCTCCGGTCGACCGATCTCACGTCCCTTTTCATCGCCAGCGAGGCGACCGTGGCCGACGCCCCGCTCGGGGCGGAGTGCGCCGACGTCAAAGGGCTTTCGATCCGCGCGGAGAAGTCGACCTATCCGAAGTGCGCCCGCTGCTGGAACCTGCGGGCCGACGTGGGCCGGAGCCCCTCGCACCCAACCCTGTGCGGCCGCTGCGTCGCCGTCCTAGGTTAAGGGTCTAACTGTTAACGAAATCGCGGCGCACTTTCGTTAACAGTTGGGCGGCAGCTTCTGGTCCAGCGCACGGGCCGCTCCCATTCGCAGGAGCGCGAGTAGTAGTAGCACGGCCAGCCCTGCGCGGTGTACGCGCCCTCCGGCAATTCATAGGAACAGGACAGCACCTGCCCGCCCGAGGACGGAGGGTGCCACGACGTGTCCACCCGCAGCCGGTCGACAAACGCACGGCTTTCGTCGGTGGGGCCCGCGGCGGCGGGAACCGGGCGTTCCGCCACGGCGCAGCCGGCGAGCGCGATGAGGGCCAGCGAGACCGAGAACTTCATGGTCATCCCCCCAGATCCTGTGTTATTGTTATCTTAACGACAGTCAGTCCTGAACGGCTGGGGAAAACAACGCGGCATGAACGCACCCGTCCACCTGGGAGTCCTTCTTTCCGGCGGCGGCCGGTCGCTCCAGAACCTCATCGACCGGATCGCCGACGGCTCGCTGGACGCGCGGATCGAGATCGTCGTCTCGAGCGACCCCGCGGCGTTCGGGCTGGAACGCGCCCGCAAGGCGGGGATCCCGGCCGCGATCGTCGCCCGCAAACCCTTCCGCGACGCGGCGGCCCACAGCGCCGCGGTCACGGAGGCGCTGGAGCGTCACCCCGTCGACCTCGTCATCCTGGCGGGCTACATCCACCTCTACCTCTTCCCGCAGAAGTGGGCCTGCCGCGTGCTCAACATCCATCCCGCGCTCCTGCCCGCGTTCGGGGGCAAGGGCTTCTACGGACACAAGGTGCACGAGGAGGTCCTCAAGGCGGGCGCGAAAGAGTCCGGCTGCACCGTTCACTTCGCCGACCACCAGTACGACCACGGCGCGATCATCCTCCAGAAGAAGGTCCCGGTGCTCGCGGCCGACACGCCCGAGACGCTGGCCGAGCGGGTCTTCCAGGCCGAGTGCGAAGCCTATCCGGAGGCCATCCGCAAAGTGGCCGAGGGGGCGGTGCTCTCCTGATGCGCTCCCTCAAGGGCGACGTCGACATCCTGGGCCTGGGCAACATCCTGCAGCTGCTCTCGTTCAACAAGACCGAGGGGATCCTGACGATCGTCCAGGGCTCCGAGAAGAAGACGATCCACTTCGGCCCCCAGGGGATCCGCCTCCTATCCTCCTCCATGCGGCGGATCAACAAGCTGGGCAAGATCCTCCTCCGCCGGCACTCGATCACGAAGGACGACCTCGACGCTCTCCTCAAGGAGCAGAAGTTGCTCGGCTGGAAGCTCGGCCAGATCGCGCTCACCAGCGGCCTCGTCAAGAAGGACGACATCGAGGACGCGCTGCGCGAGCAGGTCGAGGAGGAGATCTTCGACCTGTTCATGTGGAGCAACGCGACGTTCGAATTTGCGGAGGGCAAGGCGCCTCGCGAGGAGCCGGACAACCCGCTCGCCACCCTCACGTTCGGCTCCGGCGTCACCTCCCTCGTCCTCGAGGCCGCGCGACGCGCCGATGAACTCCTCGTGATCCGCCGGCTCCTCGACAACGACGAGATGACGATCGAAAAGTTCCCCTTTGACGTCGAGGCGGACGAGCTGGGGTCGGACCTCGAGGCCGTCGAGTCGATCCTGCCGCTGATGAACGGCCGCCGGACGCTCGGCGAGATCGTGGACGCGTCGGTCTATCCCCGGTTCGCCACGATGCGCGCCGTCTACCGGCTGTTCACGCTGGGATACATCAAGGCGCACGACCGGAAGGGCCAGGCGATCCTCACAGTCCGGCCCCCGGAGCGGGTGCGGGGATGAACACAAAAACCCCCGTGACACAGAGGCATGGAGAGATCATCCTTATGGAACTCTTGAGACTCAGCTAGATGGGCGAAATCCGCGGAGACGTCGAGGTCCTGGGCATCTCCAACCTGCTCCAGATGCTCTCGCTGAACGGGTGCGAGGGGTACCTCACCATCCTCCAGGAGGGCCAGAAGAAGGTCATCCACTTCCTGGGCGAGGGTATCCGGCTGGTGAGCGGCGCGCGCCGCACCAACCCCCTGGGCGAGATCCTGATCCGCACGGGCCGGCTCACGCGCGACCAGCTGGACGAGCTCCTGGCCGAGCAGCGGCGCACCGGGACGCCCCTCGGCGAGCTCGTCTCGACCCGCGGCGTCCTGGAGAAGTCCGTCATCTCGAGCGCGCTTCGCGAGCAGGTCGCCGAGGAGATCTACGACCTCTTCACGTGGTCGGGCGCGACCTTCACATTCAACGAGGCGCGCAACGGTCCGGCGCCCGCAGATCACGGCCCGCTCGCGAACGTGGTGCTCGACATCAACATGATGTCCCTCATGATCGAGGCCGCGCGGCGCGTCGACGAACTCGCGCGAATCCAGTCGCTCATCCCCGACGTCCGCCTCGTCGCCGAGCGTCTCGAGCTGCCCGCGTCGCTCGACGACGCCAGCCTCGACCGGAACGCGATCGAGGACATCCTCCCGCTCGTCGACGGCGAGCGCAGCGTGGGCCACATCATCGAGGAATCGCTCTTCCCGAAGTTCACCGTGATGCGGACGCTCTACGGCCTCGCGCAGCGCGGCGTGATCAAGATCCGCGACCGGGGCGACGGCATCTCCTCGCCGATCACGCTGGTCCGCCGCGCCTCGACGCCGATGGAGGACCGCCCCCCCACGCGGGGGCGGACGATCCTGATCCTCAGCGAGCTCCCGACGTTCCGGCAGGCCCTCGCGATGGTGCTCCGCGCGTCGGGCTACGACGTCATCGAGAGCCGGCCGTCGGACGAGACGGCGAACGTCCTGCGCGTTCCCGCGGACGTAATCGTGCTCGACGTGCCGCTCGAGACCGAGGACGGGATGGCCCTCTGCGCCATCGTCCGCGAGAAGCTCAAGCTGCCGTTCATCGTCCTCTCCGGGAACGCCAGCAAGCAGGCGATCGCCAACGCGATGCACTCGGGGGCCAAGTACGTGCTCGTCAAGCCGTTCCGCGAGGATCTTCTCGTCGAACGGCTCTCAAACGTCTTGAAGGGGTGAACTCCATCGGTCAGAATGAGTCCAATGGGTGAACTGCGGGGAGACGTCTCGATCCTGAGCTTCGCGGACCTCCTGCAGCATCTCTCCAGCCAGCAGAGCGCGGGCATGCTCACCATCGTCCAGGGGCCGATGCAGAAGGCCATCTACGTGAGCCCCGACGGCATGCGGCTGGTGACGGCCAGCAGCCGGAAGACGAGTTCGCTGGGCGAGATCCTCATCCGCACCCGGAAGATCAGCCGCGCCCAGCTCGACCAGCTCCTCGTCGAGCAGAAGCAGACGGGAAAGCGGCTGGGCGAGCTCGTCAGCCGCCAGGGCATCGTGACCAAGACGGACATCGAGACGGCGCTCCGCGAGCAGGCCCAGGAGGAGATCTACGACCTCTTCTCGTGGACGGAGGCCAAGTTCGAATTCAAGGAAGGGCCCGAGCCCGAGAAGCCCAAGGACTTCCCCCTCGCCGACGTGATCGTGGACGCCTCGCCGACCTCCGTCATGCTCGAGGCCGCGCGGCGCGCCGACGAGCTCATGGTCATCAAGAAGGCGATCCGCGACGAGTCGATGATCCCGATCCGGACGACCAAGCCCTTCGAGCCCGAAAAGCTGGGGCTCAACCCCGACCTCCTCAACGCCGTCTACGGGCAGCTCAACGGGCGGGTCGGCATTTCGGAAGTGATCCGCCTCTCGCTCTACCCGCGCTTCGAGGCGCTCCGGGCGATGTACGTGCTCGCGACCAAGGGCTACGTGAAGATCATGGACCGCGAGGGCGCGACCATGATCCACCTGAAGTCGGACAGCGGCACGCGGCTTCCCGCGGTCAAGCCGGGCGGGATCGCCCCCGTGGCCACCCGCTCCCCCTACGCGGTTCCCGCCGGCGTCCGCCGGTCGATCCTCCTCCTGGGCGACATGCTCAAGTACCGCCAGGCGCTCGCCGCGCTCCTCCGCGAGGCGGGCTACCAGGTGCTCGAGGAGCAGTCGGCCCAGGCGATGGCGCTCCTCACGGAGAACCGGAAAGTCGACTGCCTGATCCTCGACGTGGGACTGGCCACCTCGGACGAGTACCAGTTCGTGGCGTGGCTCTGCGAAAACTCGAACTCGCCGGTCGTGGTGCTTTCCGGCGACGCGTCGAAGGAGGCCGCGCTCGCGGCGGTCCAGAAGGGCGCGCGCGCTTACGTGGTGAAACCCTTCACGCGCGATTCGATGCTGCGGACCGTCTCCGGCGTCTTCCAGCACTCCAGCGCGGTCATCAAGACCCCGCAGATCCGGAAGTAGCCCCGGCTCACTTCACCTGCGAACCCGGCACCGCTTCCTTCTCCGGCATGCAGACGATCACGTCGGCGCCCGACGAGGCGGCGAGGATCATCCCCTGGCTGTCCACGCCGCGCATCGGCTTGGGCGCGAGGTTCGTCACGACGATCACGTTCTTCCCCACCAGCTGCGCCGGCGTGTACCACTGCTTGATGCCCGAGACGATCTGGCGCACCTCGCCGCCGCCGATGTCGACCTTCAGCACGAGCAGCTTGTTGGCGTTCGTGTGATCGACGCACTCGATGACCTTCCCCACCTTGAGCTGGACTTTCATGAAGTCCTCGTACGAGATGGGAGCCGGGGCGGCCGGCGGAGGCGGAGGCGCGGGCGGGGGCACGGAAGCGGGAGGCGGCTGCGTGGGTCCGACCATGGCGTTCTCCTAGACTTTCGAAAGGGCCTGCGAAAGGTCCTCGAGGATGTCCGTAAGGTCCTCGATTCCCGTTGAGATCCGGATGAGGCCGTCGGTCACGCCGACCTTCGCGCGGTCCGCGGGGCTGAGGTACGCGTGCGAACTCCGCGCGGGATGGGACGACGTCGTCGTCACGTCGCCCAGGCTCGGCGCCAGCTCGATCAGCCGGCACGCGCGGACGAAGCGGTCGGCGGCGCGGAGGCCCCCTTTGACTTCGAACGAAAGCATGGGGCCGCGGAGCGGCTTGAGATACTTCGATGGGCCGGGATAGTTCACGACCGATACCTTCCGGTGGCGCGACAGGAATCGCGCGATCGCCGCCGCGTTTTCCGACGCCCGCTGGACGCGGATCCCGAGGGTCTTCACGCCCCGGAGCGTCAGCCACGCGTCGAGCGGCGTGATCACGCCGCCCGCCAGGACCGTGTACTTCCTCATTGACTTGATGAGGGCCGCCGGACCGCAGATGATTCCGCTCGTGGCGTCGCCGTGCCCGTTCAGGAATTTCGTCCCGCTGTGGAACGAGACGTCCGCGCCCCACTCGAGGGGGCGGCAGAGGACCGGGGTCGCGAACGTGTTGTCGACGATCAGTGTCGCTCCCGCCTTCTTCGCCGCCTTCGCCACCGCCGCGAAGTCGGCCACGCCGACCAGCGGGTTGGAGATCGTCTCGATCGCGACCGCCCGGGTCCCGGGGCGGATCGCGGCCGGCAGGTCGCCGGGCGCGACAAACTCGACCTCGACGCCGATCTTCGGAAGCTCCTTCTGGAAATAGGCGTACGTGCCGCCGTAGAGCTCGCGCGAGGCGACCACGCGGTCGCCCCTCGAGCAGAGCGCCTGGTAGATCGCCGCGACGGCCGACATTCCCGAGGCGCACGCGAGCGCGTCCTCCGACCCCTCGAGCGCGGCGACGGTCTCCTCCAGCATCCGGCCGTTCGGGTGGCCGTACCGGCGGTAGAAGGACCACGCCGCCTTCTCGCCGCGCGACGCCGCAAGGAGCGTGTCGAGGTCGTGAAAGCGGTGGACGGAGGCGAGGTTGATCGGCGGCGAGATCGGGCGGGACGGCGACGGGGCCTCCTCGGGCGGGTGGGCCGCGATCGTCGCGCGTCCGCGTTTCATATGGGCGTCGATCTTAGGAGGGGCGTGAGGGGAGTCAACGGAAATCCCGTCTTGAATATCGATGGCGCGAGGGTTACTCTAACGGACATGAAATCGGGCGGTGTGTTCCGGATCCTCCTTGGCTTCGGCGCCACGATCGCGGTTCTGGGCGGCGCGTCGATCGGCGTGCTGCACGTGGCGGCGCCCGAGCTCCGCCTCCTCCCGCAGATCGAGGTCGGCTACCGCCACGTCGTCTTCGGCTTCCTGTTCATGACGCTATTCGTCGTCGCCGCGTCGCTCATCGACGCGCTGGCACGGCGCGAGCCGGAGGAACCCGCCCCCGGGCCCGCGGCGGCCCCGGCGCCGGCCGAGACGGCCAAGCCGCGCTCGGCGCTCGAGGCCCGGTGCCACGAGATGCGGACCTACGTCGATCTCGAAATGTGGGAGCTCGCGGTCGAGAAGGCGAACCTGATCCTGAAGGAGTACCCGGGCACGCGCGAGGCGGAGCTCGTGGCCAAGAACATCAACGAGCTGCGCTGGAAGGCGGAGCCCAAGTACGTGTCGCAGGAGGAGCCGCTGAGCGCGGACCAGGAGAAGCAGCTCCGCGAGAAGGGGCTCGCGCAGATGTACCAGCACGTGAAGACCTACATGGACCTGGAGATGTGGGAACTGGCGCGCCAGAAGGCGGTGGCCATCATGAAGAATTTCCCCGAGTCGCCTGAGTCGATCGAGCTGATGAAGGTCTTCGACACGATCGAGAAGAAGGCGCGGGAGACCGTCGGGGCCGGGGAGTTGAAAGGATAGCCGATGGGAGACTGGAGGGACGCGGTCTTCTTCCCGCTCAAGGTCGCCGGGGCGATCGCGAAGATCACCGGCCGGGTGACGATCGGGATCACCGGCTTCCTCATGATGGGCGGCGGCCTGTTGCTCATCAGCCCGCTCCACGTCCCGCTCTACGTCGCGCTGCCCATCGTTGCGGTCGGCCTGCTCCTGCTCGTCCGCGCGGTCTTCTAACTGTTAACGAAATCGCGGCGCGATTTCGTTAACACTAGGCGCCCGGGCCGAGCAGGTCCTTGACCGCCTCGCGCTCCCCTTTGAGCTCGGCCGCCGAGGCGTCCAGGCGCTTGCGGGCGTCGTCGTCGATCGGCAGCCCGTCCACGATCCTCCACCCCATCCCGTCCGACGTCGTCAAGGGGAAGCTGTAGATGATCCCGGCGGGGATCCCGTAGGACTTGCCGTCCGAGACCACGCCGGCGCTGAAGCAGTCGCCCTTCGCCGTGGGGGTCGAGGCCGAGCGGAGGCTGTCGATCGCCGCGTTGGCCGCGGAAGCGGCGGACGAGGCGCCCCGCGCCTTGATGACGGCAGCGCCGCGCTTCGCCACCGTCGGGATGAACGTGTCGTTCAGCCAGGCAGCATCCGCGATCACCTGCGGCGCGGGCTTCCCGCCGATCAGGGCGTTCTTGTAGTCGGGGTACTGCGTATCGCTGTGGTTGCCCCAGATGGTCATGCGGGTGACCTGTCCGACCGGCACGCCCGCCTTCTTCGCGAGCTGCGCCGCGGCGCGATTCTGGTCGAGGCGCGTCATCGCGTACCACCGGTCGGCCGGCACCTTCGGCGCGTGCGACCGAGCGATCAGGCAGTTCGTGTTGCACGGGTTGGCGACCGCCAGGATCCGGACGTCCTTCCCCGCCGCCTCGTTGATCGCCTTGCCCTGGCCGGTGAAGATCGGCCCGTTGGCGCGGATGAGGTCGGCGCGGGTCATGCCGTCCTTGCGCGGGAGGCCGCCGACGAGGACGACCCAGTCGGCGCCCGCGAATGCCTCTTCCGCCTTGTCGGTCGCCTTCACGTCGCCCAGGAGCGGAAACGCGCAGTCCTCGAGCTCCATGAGCGTGCCGCCCAGCACGGGGAGCGCCGGCGTGATCTCGAGAAGCCCGAGCGAGACCGGCTGGTCGGGCCCGAACACGTCGCCCGCCGCGATCCGGAACAGCAGCGCGTACCCGATCTGGCCCCCGGCCCCGGTGATGGCGACGCGAATCGGCTTCTTCATGCTTCAGGCTCCTTGTCCGGGCCTGATTCTAGGGGGCACGCGGAGCCAGTCAAGCAAATGCACGGACCGGGCTATAGCAGGATGTGCAGCCGGCGGGCCAGGCGACGGAGGCGGCTACCCAGGTACTCGCAGGTCCCGATCACGACCGCCGCCACCACCACGTGCCACGTCTTCATCCGGCCTACCTCAGCTTCAGGAGTGCCAACGACGAAACCGCCATCACGGCCGCGACGATCCAGAAGCGCATCGTGATTTTCGACTCCGGCATCCCGCGGAACTGGAAATGGTGGTGGAGCGGCGCGATCAGGAAGACCCGGCGGCCCGTCGCCTTAAAGCTCAGGATCTGCAGGAGCGACGACCCCGCCTCGATCACGAAGACGCCGCCGACCAGGAAGAGCATCAGCTCCTGTTTCGTGGCGCACGCCATGAGACCGAGCGCCCCGCCCAGCGGCAGCGAGCCCGAGTCGCCCATGAAGACCTGCGCCGGGTGCGAGTTGAACCATAGGAACCCGAGCGTCGCCCCCAGCATCGCCGTGGCGAACACCGTCACCTCCGCGCTGGACCGGATGCACTGGATGTGGAGGTAGTCGGCGAAGTCGATCCGGCCCACGATGTAGGCGATGATCGCGTAGGCGAACGTCGAGATCCCCAGGCAGCCCCCCGCCAGTCCGTCGAGGCCGTCGGTGATGTTCACCGCGTTCGTCGTCGCCGTGATCACGATCATCACGAAGACGGGGTAGAACCAGCCGAGGTCCCACGAGCCGTCGAACGGGACGGAGAAGCGCGTCGCGACCGCGGGGTCGGGCTCGACGGCCCGGAGCGCGAAGGTCAGGCCAAAGCCGGCAACGAGGCCGACCGCCAGCTGGAAGAAGAGCTTCGTCCGCGTCCGCATCCCCGTCTTGCAGCGGCCCGAGAGCTTGAGCCAGTCGTCGACGCACCCGACGGCGCCCAGCGCGAGCACCGTGAAGAGCATCACCCACATCACCGGGTGCGCAAAGTTTCCGAAGAAGAAGAGGCTGACCAGGATCGCCCCGACGATGAAGACGCCGCCCATCGTCGGGGTGCCCTTCTTCCCCTTCATGATGTCGTCGAGCTGCTTCGAATCCGCCTTCTCGATCCGCTCGCCGACCTTCCGGCCGCGGAGCCACGCGATGACGCGCGGGCCCAGGAGGATCGACGCCGCGAAGGCCACGATGCCCGCCAGAGCCGCGCGCAGCGTGAACTGCTTGTCCATCGTGTCGACCAGCCAAAGGAGCATCAGGCGACCCTCTCACCCATCCATTTCACCAGCCGCTCCAGGCCCACGCCCCGCGAGCCCTTCAGCAGCATCGCGTCGCCCTCGCGGACCAGGTCCTTGAGGCCGCCGCGCATCTCGTCCACCGACCCGAACCCGTGCTTCTCCTTCGCGCCCTCCATGGCGCCCAGGACCGTCCCCGACTGGCCGCCCACCGCGACCACCACGTCGACGGCGCTCCGGCCGAGGATCTCGCCCAGCTCGCGGTGGTACCGGGCGGTCATCGCGCCGAGCTCCAGCATGTCGCCGATCACCGCGATCCGCCGGCCGCGCGTCTCGAACCGGGAGAATTCCCGGACCGCGCGCGTCGCCGACTCGGGGTTGGAGTTGTACGCGTCGTTGATGATCGTGACGCCTGCGAGCTCGAGCCGCTCCATCCGCATCTTGGGCGCCTTGAAGTCGGCGAGCCGCGAGGCGCACTCCGAGAGCTTCACGCCGTGAAGCATCGCGACCGCCGTCGCCGCGAGCGCGTTCTGGATGTTCCATTCGCCGAGGAGATTCAGCCGGAACTCCACCCCGCGCACGCGAAAGGACATCCCGGACACGTCCGTCGGGTGCAGGTCCGCGTGCTCCGTCATCCCGAACGTGATCACCTTCTCGGGGGGAAGGTGGACGCGCGACGTGATCCGCGGATCATCGTGCAGCACGGCGTATCCGCCGCCGCGGAGATGGTCGAACAACGACGTCTCCTCGTCGGCCACGCCCTCGAGCGAGCCCAGCCCCTCGAGATGCTCCGCCCCCACGCTGACGAGGACTCCGACGTCCGGCCGCGCGATCTCGCCCAGGGCCGCGATCTCGCCGGGGTGGTTGGTCCCGATCTCGAGGACCGCGACCTCCGTCCGCTCGTCGGCCTGGAAGATCGTGTGGGGCACGCCCACGCTGTTGTTGAAGCTTCCCTGCGCCTTCACGACCCGCCGGTCCCTCCCGAGGATGTGGGCGATCATCTCCTTGGTCGTCGTCTTGCCGTTGGAGCCCGCGACGCCGATGACCCGCGCGCCGAGCGCCATGCGGTAGGCCGCCGCGAGCGCGCCGAGCGCCCTCATCGTGTCCCCCACGGAGATCGTGAGGCCGGGCGCGGGAACCTCGCGGCAGACGATCGCCGCCGCCGCGCCCCTGCGGAACACGTCCTCCAGGAAGTCGTGGGCGTCGAACGTCGCCCCGCGCAGCGCGAAAAAGAGGTCGCCCTCCTTCACCGTGCGCGAGTCGGTCGAGACGCCCGTGACCCGCTCGTCGTCGTGAAGCGGACGGCTAGGCCGTCCACTCACGGCTCGCGCGATCTGGCTCAGCAGCATCACGGCCGTCCTCCTTGGGTTGTTCGGGCTGCGCCGCGGCCTTGCGGCAGACTTCGCATTGGTCGTCGTCGACGTGCGACAGCGTGAGATCGACGTTGCGGGCCGCGATTTCGTCGACGACCTCGAACATCCTCATGGCGAGGTACGGCGACAGGTTGAACCCGCCGTAGATGTGAAAATCCGAGCCGCCCATCTTTCTTCCCCCCTCTACCGGGCCGGAGGCCTCCGCCTCCGGCCTACTGCTTCCGACTTCTTACTTCTGACTTCCCAGGTCCTATGCCTTTTTCGCCAGTTCGCTCAGCACTTCGCGCGCGACCTGCCGGTCGTCGAACGCCTCTTTCTTATCCTTCACGATCTGGTAGTTCTCGTGGCCCTTGCCGGCGATGAGAACCACGTCGTCCTTCTGGGCCATCGAGAAGGCGAGCTTGATCGCGCTGCGCCGGTCGGGCTCGATCAGGTACTTGCCCTTGTCCTCGATTCCCGCGGCGATGTCGCCCAGGATCGCCATGGGGCCCTCGCTCCGCGGGTTGTCGCTCGTCAGGATCACCTTGTCGGCCATCTCGGAGGCCACGCGGCCCATCTTGGGGCGCTTGCCGCGATCGCGATCGCCGCCGCAGCCGAAGACCACGAAGAGCCTCCCCCGGACGAGCGGACGGAGGCAGGTGAGGACGTTCCGGAGCGCGTCATCCGTGTGGGCGTAATCCACGAGGACCGGGAATTCCTGCCCCCCGTCGACGGGCTCCAGGCGCCCCGGCACCGCCGCCAGGTTCTCGATCCCCGCCTTGATGTGGTCGAGGTCGTAGCCCATCGCCCAGGTGCAGGCGGCGGCGCTGAGGATGTTGTAGACGTTGTGCGTCCCGATCAGGCGCGAGTGGACGACCATCTCCTCGGTGCCCAGCTTCAGGCGCAGGCGCGTCCCGTTGAACGTGCCGAGCTCCACCTTCCCCATGATCTCACTCTTCCGGTGGAGGCCGTACGTGACGACGTGGGCGTGCGTGCGGTCGGCGTAGACGTCGGACACCTCGTCGTCGGCGTTCAGGGCGGCGACCGACTTGGGCGAGAGCATCTCGAAGAGCCGGCCCTTGGCGTCGCGGTAATGCTCGAACGTCGGGTGGTAATCCATGTGGTCGCGCGTCAGGTTCGAGAAGATCGCGGCCGCGAAGTTGACGCCGCGGACACGGCCCTGGTCGAGCGCGTGGGACGAGACCTCCATCGCGGCCGACTTGCAGCCCGCGGCGTGCATCTCGGCGAAGTACCGCTGGAGCGTGTCGGCGCCGGGCGTCGTGTTCTCGCTCGGGAGGAGCTTGGGGCCGACGGAGTACTGGATGGTCCCCAGGAGCCCCACCTTCTCGCCCGCCGCCTCGAGGATCGAGCGGAGCAGGTACGTGGTGGTCGTCTTGCCGTTCGTGCCGGTGATGCCGATGACGTTCATCTTCCGCGTGGGATCGCCGTAAAAGCGCGCGGAGAGGTCGGCCACGGCCGCGCGGGCATCGGGGACGACGACGACCGGGACGGGGCAGCCCGCCATCGGCTTTTCGGCGACGATGGCCCCCGCCCCGCGGCGGATCGCCTCGTCGACAAACGCGGCCCCGTCAAGCTTGCAGCCCGGGACCGCCTCGAAGAGAGACCCGGGGAGGACCTGGCGGGAATCGCACGTCACGCCGCGGACCTCGGCGTCGCGAAAGTTCTCCCGCTTCCCCGGGACGGATTCCAGAAGTTCGCTCAGACGAATGCCCATCTTTCCCCCCTCCTTACGGCGCGGATACTGGATCCGCGACGTGTGCAGATAGATGTGCCGCAGCCACGCGGGAATCGAACGACGACCCTCCTGCGACATGCCCCCTCTCCTCTCCATGCAGGCCGGCGGCGTTCCGCCGGCGACTTTCAGCTTACAGCTTTCAGCTACCGGACGTAAACCAGCCCCCTCTGAATGATCCGGCCGACCAGCGGGGCGGCGACGGCGCCGCCGTAGTACGCGCCCTGCGGCTCGTCCATGACGACCGCGATGCAGAGCTTCGCGTCATCCGCGGGCGCGAACCCGACGAAGGACGCGAGGTATTTCTCGTGCGTGTACAGCTTCGTGAGCGGGTCGATCTTCTGCGACGTGCCGGTCTTGCCCGCCACGGCGACGCCCGGGACCGCCGCCTTCTTGCCCGTGCCGTCGCTGACGACCTTCTTGAGGATTTCGATCATCTCCTTCGACGTCTTCTCCGTGATCACCCTCCGGACCTGCTGGGCGCCGTTCTCGGCCAGCACCGCCCCGTCGGTCGCCACCACGCGGCGGACGACGAACGGCCGCTGGAGCGTGCCGCCGTTGGCGATCGCCGACATCGCCGTCGCCAGTTGGAGGGGCGTGACGGAAATCTCGTGACCCATCGGCACGGAGGTCTCGGAGTAGACGGTCCACTTGTTGAGCGGGATGAGCTTGCCGCGGTCCTCGGCGGGAAGATCCGACCCCGTCGACGTGCCGAAGCCCCAGCGGCTCATACACTCGTAGAGCCGCGCCGGGCCGAGCGTCAGCGCGCCCAGCTTCGCGGCGCCGATGTTGGACGAGAACGCGATCACGTCGGTGAGCGGGATGATCCCATAGGGGTGGTGGTCGTGCAGCGTGCGCGGCCCGTGCTTCCAGATCCCGTTCTCGCAGTCGAACTTCGTCTCGGGCCGGGCGAGCCCCGAGTCGAGCGCGACGGCGCAGACGAACGGCTTGAGCGTCGAGCCGGGCTCATAAGGGGCCGCCACCGCGCGGTCGAGCCTCGACGAGGCGGGCGAGTCGCCGGGCTTGTTGGGGTCGAAGGACGGGCGGTTGGCGAGGGCGAGGATCGCCCCGGTCTTCGGGTCCATCACGACGACCGCGGCCCACTTGGGCTTGTGCTCCTCGCAGGCCGCGTCGAGCTCCTCCTCGACCACCTTCTGCAGGAGGATGTCGATCGTGAGGAACGCCTCGGCGGAGGTCAGGTCGACGGGCGGGACACCCAGCGGCTCGCGGCGGCCGTCCACCATGACCGGAACGGTCTTCACCTGCTCGTGGATGTAGCGGTCGAGGGCCCGCTCCAGCCCCTCGCTCATCTTGGGGTCGTCGCTCTTGTATCCCAGGACGTGGCTCGCGAGCGAGCCAAAGGGGTACCGGCGCACGTACTCCGTGACGAGGCCGATCTTCGGCAAGGGCGAACGGCGATCGACCTTGAAGGGCGGCTGCTGCAGGAGCGTGCGGACCGCGGCGGCCTCCTCGGCCGTCACCTTCCGCTTGAGCCAGACCCATTCGCGGTTGTCCCGGAGGAGCTGCTCGCCGACGAAGTCCTCCTTCAGCCCGAGGGTCTTCGCCAGGAGCCGGGCGGCGACGGGCCAGTCGGGGATCGCGGAGGGGTTCGCCCAGGCGGACTCGACGGGCAAGGAAACGGCGAGGATGTGGCCGTGGCTGTCGAAGATCGGCTCGCGCGGCGTCTGCACGGTCGCGTGGGCGCTCCCCTGCTTGTCGCGGCGGGCGGTCGAATCCTCGTGTCCCTTGACCTGGATCGTGTAGAGGCGGCCGAGGAGCCCCGTGAAGAGGCCGAAGAAGCCGACGCTCATGGCGAGGGCGCGGCGGCGGCCGATGGGGTCCATAGGCATTGTCATCGACGCGGAGAACCCGGGATCGGGCGGGGACCGGAGACGACGGCTTCGCTGTCGACCAGGTGGACGTCGATTCCGAGGGCGGCGGCGCGGGCCATCACCACGTCGGGGCGGCGGGCGAGCGCGGCCTGGTGGTAGAGGGTCCGATGCTGCAGCTGGAGGGTGCGGAGCTCCTGCTGCTGCCGGGCGATCCGGTAGCGCGTCAGCATCGAGTGGAGCGGCGCGGCCACCGCGAGGAGCGCGAGGTTGAAGAGAATGACGACAACGACGGACGCGCGAAACGCCTTCACGAATTCCCCCTTGGCCCTTCCCCCGGAAGGGCACCTCACCCGGCTCTCCAGGGCCAGGGCTACGCCAATTTTTCGATGCAGCGGAGCTTCGCGCTCCGCGCGCGCGGGTTCTGGAGCACCTCGTCGCGCGAGGGCCGGATCAGCTTCTTCGTCACGATCCGCATCACCTCTTTGGACTTCCCCCGGAAGGACCACTTGACCAGGCGGTCCTCCAGGGAATGGAACGAGATGACGCAGCACCTCGCGCCGCCCCTCAAATACTTATCGAACCCCTCAAGGAACTTCTTGAGGTTTCCCAGCTCGTCGTTCACGGCGATCCGCAAGGCCTGGAAGACCCGGGTCGCTGGATGAATCCTTGTGTGCCTCCCTACGAGGCGTTCCACGAACTCAGCCAGGACCCGGGTCGATCCCAGGATGTCGCTCCCCCGGTTCCCCCTCGCCTCCACGACCGCGGCGGCGATTCGCCGGGCGCGCGGCTCTTCGCCGTACTCCCGGAAGATCCGCTCCAGCTCCCTCTCTCCGGCCGTCCGGAGCAGATCCGCCGCCGTCCCCCGGATCCGCGGCGACATGCGCATATCCAGGGGACCTTCGCGCAGGAAACTAAACCCCCTCGAAGCAGTGTCGAATTGTGGTGATGAAACCCCCAGGTCCAGGAGGATGCCGTCCACGACGGTGACGTTCCGACTTTCAAGGATCGCAGGGAGGTTCGCGTAACTGTCGCGAACGACCTCGACGGAGGGGCCAAGCCGCTCCGCCGCGCGCGCCGCCGAATCGTCATCCCACTCGACGCCGATGACACGCGCCCCTGTTTTGGCGATCTCCTCCGCGTGGCCGCCGAGGCCCAGCGTCCCGTCGACGTAGAGGCCTCCCGGCCGCGGCCGGAGGAGCTCGATCACTTCATTCAAAAGAACAGGTTGGTGCACGCGAGCGTCCTGGAGAGGTAGTGGTCCACGTCAGAAGGGACGCCCCCCTCTCTCTACCCAAAACCTCCCGAACCCCTCCACCCATTCGCCCCTACCTCACCGGGCCGCTCGCATGCCCCGACTACAGCGCCTACCGCGACTACAGGAAACTCGCGGCGCTCCGGAACCCGCCGGACAGGCCGGGCCGCCGGATCCCCGCCACCGACATCAACTCCCACATCCGGTCGCTCAAGTCGACCGTGGGCGCGACCTTGCGCACCCGCATCAGGCGCTCGAAGATCTCCTTCAGCGCGGGTGCGATCGCCTGCACTTCATCGCGCCGCGCCGGGCGGTCGCCCAGGGCCGTGAGGAATTCCTTCACGACCTCGAACGAGTCCTTCCCTTCCTCCCTCTCCATCGATGCCCCCTCTCCTCCGTTGCGCGCCGAAACCGCTACTTGGGCTTCGGCCATATCGCCCGGCTCCGGTCCTGGATTTCCTCGTCCAGGCTCTCCGTCGCCGCGCGGTAATCCTCCATGTTCCAGACTTCCACCCAGTCGAAGTTGCCGACCATCAGCACTTCCTTCTGGAGGCCGGCATAGTCCATCAGCTTCTGCGGGATCACGAGACGGCTCTGCGCGTCGATCGCCGCGAACTCGCCGCGGGAGGCGAAGAAGCGCAGGTAGCGGGCGGGGTCCTTGGCCTCGTCGGCCTTGGCGCGCAGGGTCTCCACCATCTTCAGCCATCCGGCCATCGTGTACATCCGCAGGCAATGCTCGGTGGTGACGGGGCTGGCCATCAGGAAGAACCCCTTCTTGTCCTCGGCGTCCGTGATGAACGCGCGGAACTTCGCCGGAATGACCATCCGGTTCTTCGAGTCGATCGTGTGCCGGAATTCGCCGACAAACATGGCTACCGGGAAACCCTTCCTTTACGATCCATTTTCTCCCCCACGGCCCCGAGAGGTCCCGAGAGAAAGTCGGCCGAGGAGGCCTTTTCTCCTCAGCCGACGGAGATAAATCTAGCACACGGACTTCGGGAGTCAAGCGAAATGAGAGGCCTGTTTTCCTCCACTTTCACCCACCAACAAAGCATATCACGGAACCTACATACGCTTGTGTCCGGCGCGGCCCGGGCCACAACATATGGTGTTTTCTTAATATTCCAGAAGGAGGCCTCCCAGGCCCGAAAAACGTGCATTTCATGCATCGGACACGCATCGGTCGCGCATCGGATGAGCTTCAGGATTGCGGCCGATCCGGACGATAAAACTCACTGCCGGATTCGCATCGCTGGACCCAAGAGCAGAGAGGCCCGGATGAACGTCCTCGTGTACGACTCCCCCGTCTCGATCTCCCGCCTCGTCCGCTCGCTCCTGCGCTCGCAGGGCCACCGGGTTTCAATTTCATCTGAACCCGTGGAGTCCGTCGAGAAACTCTCGACCACCCTCTTCGACGCGATGGTGATCGGTCCGGCGGGCGCGCCGATCGAACTGGCGGAGTTCCTGGAGCAGGAATACCCGAACCTGCCGGTGATCCTGGCGGGAGTCGAGGTGGCGGTCCCGGCGGCGGGCCAGGTCGCGGCGGTCATCCCCGCTCCGCTCTCGGCCCGGCGGCTCCTGGCGGCCTTCGCGAAGCTGGACCGGAAGCGGAGGGAGCAGATCGGGTCGCTGCCCGTCCGGCTGGCGGCCGAGGGCCTCTCCATCAGCTGCCGTCTCGCCGACCTGACGATGGAGACCATGGCGCTCGCCGGCGAGTCGGACGAGTTCCAGAATTACTTCGGCGCCTCCCCGCGTCGCGTCGAGGCGCTCGTCTCGGGCATCCTCCTGGGCGGCGACGTCACCTCGATCGACACCGACCTTCCCCGCCACGTCCGGCAGGTCGACGTCAGGCTCGACGGCTCCCAGGCCCGCGAGATCCTGGCCTCCCTCCTCAAGTAGCAAAAACAGACCGTCCGCTTTTGTCGGAAGGCAAAAACGTACCGTCTCATTTTGCCAATGTGCAAAAACGGACGGTCTGCATTTGCGTTACGCCCAGGGCCGGAAGCGGAAGTCGCGGCCGTCGTGCTCGACGTAGTCCTGGGTCCCGCCGCACCAGTCCCCCATGACGTAGAGGTCGCAGCGCCGTCCCTTCACCTCCGCCGACAGGTGCTGCGGCTGGTGGATGTGGCCGGTGACCAGCATGTCCGCGCCCTGCTCGAAGAACGGCCGGGCGCGCTCGAGAAGGCGTTCGGGCGACCACGAGTACCGAGGCGTCGTCATCGGCGAGACCTTCCGGAAGCCGCGCACCACCGTCCGGCCCACGAACGCCGGCAGCTGGAGCCACAGGTCCTCGATCGGCTTCGACCGCATCATCGTCCGGTACGCCGCGTACTTCGGGTTGGTGTTGTAGAGGAAATCCCCGTGCGCCAGCAGGATCGTCCGGCCCGCGAGCTCGATCCGCGCGCGATCGCCCAGCACCTTCGCCCCCGTCACGCGCTCGAACTTCTCCTCGACCAGGTAGTCGCGGTTCCCCTTGATGAAAAAGATCTTCATCCGCTCCGACACCCGCTTGAGCGCGCGAAGTTCCTCGCGGTAGTCGGTCATCGAGAGGTGCTTGGGGCCGATCCAGTAGTCGAACAGGTCGCCGACGACATACAGAGCCTCGCACTCCTGCTCGAGAAAGCGGAAAAACGAACGGTTGGCCGCCGGGTCGTTCGCGCGAAGGTGCACGTCGCTCACGAAGAGGGTGCGCGCCATCGGAGGAGTATATCGGCCCCGCGGGCAGCCTACCAGTTGTTGATCCCGGCCGGGTTCCCATGGCAGTCCTCGGCCCAGAGATCGAACTTCCCTGGGCGGTGAAGGCCGGGATAGAGATAGTGGATGATGGTCGTCTCGCACCGGACCGCGTTCACCACGCTCCCGTCCTTGAGCAAGTCCGGCGGGAATTCGAAATCCTTCTGCTTCTTAGGCCCGCTTCGTGAGAGTGCTTCGACGAGCGGGCGCGTTCCGGTCCCATCGCCGGGGGGATACATCCCAAAGTCGACCTGGTACGCCTCGGCCGCTTCGCCGAGCTGCGCGATCAGGTGTTCCGTGGTGGACTGCAGGGCGGACGGCAAGGCACGCAGGCCTATGGGAGGGAGGATGCCCGCGATCACGGCCAGAAGGAGCGCGCCGGCGACAAAACTGAAAATCGGAGACCTCCTGCGGACACATCCCATGGATTCGGGGGCAACCTGCCTGTCGCGCTCCCCGTCCGGGAAATCGCGGTAGATATCGTCGATCGACTTCACGCTGTCACCAGTTGTTGATGCTCCACTGGGTCTTCGAGTCGGCCGCCGTGTGGTCGCAGCCTGCGCACCAGATGTCGAACTTGCTCGGACGCATCGTGGGAGGGCCGCTCCCGCCACCACCGCCGCCGCCCCCGGCGCCCGCGCCCGACTTCTGGTTCAGGCGGTAGTAGATGATCGCGACGGTCGGATCGCCATCGGCCCAGACAGGATTGACCACGTTCCCAGCGTTCAGAAGGTCCGCCGGGAACTCGAAGTACTTCTGCTTCTTCGGGCCCGTTCGCGACAGCGCTTCCACGAGCGTGCGCGTTCCCGTCCCGTCGCCGGGCGGATACACCCCGTAGTCGATCTGGTATGCCTCCGCCGCCTGGTCCAACTGGCTGATCAAATGGGCGGCCGTGCCCGCTCTGGCGGCGCAGTTATCGTGTTTGAAACCAGGCATGAACAGGCTGTACGCGCCCCAGATCACGATCGACACGATCGCAGGCTCGAGGATCTTCAGCTTCTTCCGGGGGCGAACTCCTGGATCCATGAGGTAGGCCGAGCAACCGGCGTGCCGTTTGATTTGCGACGCGCCCAAGGGATCTTCATCCCCCCATCCCCGGCGCATCGGAAATGAAAAAAGGCTCCGGGTGTTCCCCGGAGCCCTGTTTGTCGCTCGGACGCATCTCCTTCGGACTACCCCTGCGGGATCCAGATCTCCTTCTGGATCGTCCGCTCCTGGCGCTCGCCCACGTCCTCCACGATCACCAGCGTCACCCGGATCGCGGGGACGCGGTAGAAGGAGGTCGCGCCCGTCGGCTCCTGGCCGGCCGGGTTGGACTCGGGGAACGGGCTCGGGTCGAGCTGCGAGAACTGCTGGTTGACCGAGTAGTACTCCAGGTTGAAGCTGATCACGTAATGGCAGAGTTCCTGGTCGATCACGTCCACCATCGCGCCGCTGACCTTGTCCTTCACCTTCGGCGTGTATTTCCAGGGGATCTTGGGATCGAGCGGGACCCCGCCCGCGCCGCCCCCGCCCGCGCCCGCCGGATCCTCGGCCACCCGGGTCTTGCGGACGAGCGTGAAGAGCGCGCGGTCCGTGCGCACCGTCTTGGCGTGGGTCGAGTCGCCCGGCACGAGCTGGTTGTTCGGCCCGATCGCCTGGTCGCCCGGGATGAGCGAGTACGTCACCTCGCACGTCTGCATGGAGTCGCCCACGGCCGTGGTGCTGCGGAAGCAGATGGTATCGCCCGCCTGGTCGGTGTGGTGGCCACCCATCTTCGTGGGCAGCTGGCCCGGCGTGCCCGCGAACCCGTTCTCCATCCAGAAGCGCTGGAGCCCGACCTGCGCGCCGAACGGCGGCTGGACGGGCGGCGGCGCGGTCGAGGCCTGGGGCTTCTGGCCCTCGATCGGATCGAAGGAGAGGCAGCCGAGGAAGTCGTCCTCCATGATGTCCAGCGCGTACCGCGCGTTGGTGTAGACGGTCATCCGCGCTTCCTGGATGGCGACCGTGTCGGTGGTGCCCGCGAAGATCATGGTCACCGCGGCCAGCAGCATGACCATGAGGGCGATCGAGATGAGGAGTTCGATCAGCGTGAACCCGCCTTCGCCGGGCCTGCGGCGGGCGGGGCCCCGGTCGGTCCGGCGCGTCCTGCGGTTCATAGGGTCCTCCTATTGCGCGGCGATCCGCTTGCTCACGATGCCCACCAGGTGGCGCAGGTCCGTGCCCGGCCCCGCCGTGGTCGTCCCGCCGCCGCCCATCGCGCCCATCTGCTGCGCGGTCCGGAAGATGTAGATCCTGAATTCGTAGAGCTTCATCAGGGGGTCCAAGTCCTTCTCGGTGTAATTCGAGCCTGGCTTCTCCGGGTTCGGCTGCGGCGTCGGCTTGATGAGGTACTCCATCGTGTAGACCTTGCGGATGTCGAACGAGAACGCGAACTGGTTGTAACAGTCCGTGGGGTCGTTGATCTTCTTGACGTTGTCCGTGGTCTCCTTCACCCAGCCGTCGCCCGCGAGGAGGAACAGCCGGTTGTCGCCCTCGGGGTCGTAGTTTGCGGCCAGCGTGGCCCCGTTGTCCGGGTCGGGCGGGCTCGTGGTCGACGGGAAGTGCATCCAGACCGGGTCGCTCGCGCTTTGGATCTTGGGCAGGGAGAAGCGGTACTTCATCTTCACGGTGCCCGCCTGGAGATCGTGGGTCAGCGTCGCGACGATCTGGGACTTCGCCGTGTCGTAGATGGACAGCCGCATCGCGTTGGTCAACCCCTGCGCGACGGACTCGCCTACAATCGCGGCGTTGGTCTCCTCCATCGACTCCTTGGCCGACTCCATTGCCGGCGGGAAAAGCGCCAGGATGCCCAGCACGCCGAGCACCATGACGATGAGAGCGAGAAGGATCTCGATCAGCGTCATGCCTCCGCGGCCCGTCGGCTTGGTCATGCGGAACCCTCCTGTCCTTGGGTCTACTACTCCTGGTTGAGGAAGAACGACCGCCGGATCTTCCCGCTCGCGCGATCCAGGTCCATGCACATGTAGTACGGCTGGTTGTCGACCTTCAGGATGATGTCCCCGATGGCGCTGGGCGAGGCGCCGTTCATGACGTTGTCGAACGTCGACGCCTGGATCTCCTTGAACCCGCCGCTGAAGTAGCAGTACCCCGACGGCGTGAGCGCGATCCACATGGGTGCGTAGTCGAACTGGACGTGCTTGGGCAGGTCGATCCTCCCGCCGGGGAGCGCCGGGTCGTTGTCGTTCGTGGTCGAATCCTGGTCGCCCTGGTAGATGCCATCCGGATTCTGGATGTTGTCCGTGTGGATCTCCATCCAGCCCTCGGTCTTGGTCTTCGAGAAGACCACGAAGTGCACATGGTGGGTCTTCGCGGCGGCCTGCTTGGCCTCGGCAATCGTCATCGACACGATTTGGGCGCCCTGGCGCACGCCCTGGCCGCGAAAGAAGGACCCGAGGAGCGCGATCGACACGCTGGCAAGGATCACGATGATGATGATCACGACGAGCAACTCGATCAGCGTGAAGCCGGCGCCGCGGCGCGAGCCAACCGTTCGCTTCATCTCATCACCCTCATCACCCCGTTATCGAGCGAACTCGATGTCGTCGGCCGTTCCCAAAACACCGTCGGGTCCGGGCGACCAGATCTTGAAGGAAGTCCCGTTCACGGAGTACTGGATCGGCCGGTCCCAGCCGTCCAGAAACCGCCCTCCCTCGAGCCACGAGGAATGGCCGAGGGCGGGCACGAGGTCCGCCAAGCTCGCGGGACAGGATCCCTTGAGCTTCAGGGCCTCGACCACCTTGGTGCCGAGAAGATGGACGCGGCCGTCGGTCGTGCGGAGGCGCGCGGCCGTGTCCAAGTAAGAGTACATTCCGAGGCTGATCCCCGTGAGGACGAGGAGGATGGTGATCACCACCAGCATCTCGATCAGGGTGAAACCACCTTCGCCACCGCGATGCATCTGGTTAGTACTCCTTGATCCAGTTGCAGATATCGTCGGTCTCGCCGCCCGCGTCCACGAGATCGTCCTTCCCGTTCTTGCCGGGCGACCAGATGTCCACGCCCTTCTGGTTGTACTTTCCGGGCAGCAGGTACCGGACCGGGCTGTCCCACGGATCGACAATGGGGACGGGCTGCGTGGCATCGGCCGTCTGGCCCTTGCTGAGCTTGAGCCAGTCCTGGGGGAACATGATGATGGGAGGCGCGTTGACCATGATGCTGGTCCCGTCCTCCCGCTTGGCCTTCGAAACCTTCCGGTCGCGCCCCAAGTAGTAGTGCAGGTTGCGGGAGTCGCCCTTGTCGTTGGGGGGATAGACGTTGTACTCCATCCGGTAGGTCTGGCACGCCTTGTCCAGCCCATCCACGATCGCCTTGGCCTTGGCGTTCTGAGCCCGCTCCATGACCCCGACGATGAAGACGGCCAGGAGCGACATGAGAATCGTGATGATCGCGATCACCACGATCAGTTCGACCAGCGTGAATCCGCCTCCGCAAGGTCTACGACGGACAGGCCCGCGATCGCTGCGATCCCTCATGCGTTCCCCCGCACGGAAACGATTCGTGACACGTTCCATACCTTCCACCCCCCAGACCCCTCTTACCCAAGCCCGGGGCATCCACCCTACCAGTTGTTGAGGCTCCACTGCGTGGCGGCCACGCCCGACGTGTAGTCGCATCCCGCGCACCACATGTCGAACTTGCTCGGACGCATCGTGGGAGGCTGGTTGCCGCCACCGCCACCGCCACCGCCGCCACCACCACCGCCGCCGGCCCCGCCCGTCTTTTGATTCAACTTGTAGTAAATGATGGCAATCGTCGGGTCGCCGTCCGCCCAGACGGGATTGACGACGTTTCCGCCGTTGAGAAGGTCGGCCGGGAACTCGAAGTATTTCTGTTTCTTCGGCCCGCTCTTGGAGAGCGCCGAGACCAAGTCCTTTGTCCCGTCACCCGCGCCCGGAGGATAGACGGCGTAGTCGATCTGGTACGCCTCGGCGGCCTGGTCGAGCTGGCTGATCAGGTGCGCGGCGGTACCGGCCCGGGCGCTACAGAGAGCCTTGAGGATGGCCGGCAACAGGAGCGCGGCGATCAGGCAGATGATGACGATGACGACAAGGAGTTCGATCAGCGTAAAGCCCGACTCCTTACGCGGCCTCATACCCATACCAGCCCCCCTTTTCAACTCAACGTGCAACGCGTGGCTGCAGCCATTATAGGCGGAAGAAACCCCGCAAATCCAAGACTCTTGGAAGAACCCCGCTCCCCGAGACACTCCATGCAACGCAAAGCCTGTACCACCCCTCCCCGCCAAGACCCCCATTTGGAGCCCCTATAGGCCACCCCAAGCCCCCTTTCCACCGCACCTCAATCCGCCCTCCCCCACCCCCCCGTTTCGTTACCCTTGGGTAACAGCGTTACGGGGGCGAAACGATCAGTCCATCCCAGTTGTTCACCCCGTCCGGGCTCCCGTCCAGGCCCCGGCCCCACAGGTCGAAGCTCCGTACGTTGTGGCCTCCCTCTCCCGCCGCGCGGTTGTTCCGGTAATGGAGAACCGATTCGCGGGGCGCGAGGGGATCCCGGAGGTCCCCCGTGTCGGTGATCATGTCCGGGCCAAAAGTCATGAAGGGCACGCCCGACGCCGAGGGCGCCCCTAGCGCGCGGACGAGCGACGCCGTGCCCCGGCCGTCCCCCGGGGGGAACTCGCCCCGCTCGTGAAAATAATTCCACGACGCATGCGTCACCTGGTCGATCACCTTCTGCGCCTCGGCCTGCCGGCGTATCCGGGCTCCCTGCGGCGTCGGCGGGGTGAGATAGACCGCCGCCGCGGAGCCGAGCGTCATCACGATCACGGTCAGGAGGACGAGCTTGGCAAGTCCGGTCACGACCCCCTGCATTGCAAAGGACATGCCACCCGGTATAATCCCGGGAGTGAAGGTCGCGATGCACGCCGTCGTTCGAATCCAGGAGGAGAAGCCCGCCGCGGCGCCGACCCCGGTTTCCGCTCCCGCCCCGGTGAGCAACGTCCTCTGGATCATCATCCTGGTCGCCGCCCTCTTCTTCGCCGTCGTCGCCCCGCGCCTCCGCCGCCGCCGTCAGAACGCGCCGCCCGAGCGTCCCGGCACCTTCGGTGATCCCACGGCCACCGCGCGCGACCAGCTCGAGCAGCTCCTGGCCGAAATCCAGGACCTCTCCCGGGAGCACATCGCGAGGCTCGACACGAAAATCCGGCTCCTGAACCAGCTCCTCATCGAGTGCGATCAGAAGAAGAAGGAGCTCGAGACGCTCCTGGGCCGCACGGTGAGCGCGGGCCTTTCGAAGCTGGAGCCGCCGCCCCCGCCGCGCCCCGCCAACCCGCTCCACGACCAGGTCTACGCGCTCGTCGACTCGGGGAAAAACGTCTTCGACATCTGCACCGCGACGGGGCTCGAGAAGGGTGAGGTGGATCTCATCCTCGGCCTCCGCAAGATGCAGCGCTGATGGAACTCCCGCCCGTCGCCGTTCCTCCGGGGGCCTCGGGAACGCTCCCTCCCGTCGTCACCGGGACCGTCCAGTCCATCCTCTCCCCCAACCGCTACGCGATCCAGGTGCAGGGCCTCCTCCTCGAGCTCGAGGCCCAGTTGTTCCTCTCCGTGGGCGACAAGGTCCCGCTCCGCGTGGCGCGCCAGACCCCGAAGGAGGTCGTCTTCGAGCTCGTCCGCCCGCCGCAGGGCGCGGGCGAGGAGCCGCGCGATCCTCCGCGCTTCCCGCCCGAGGCCCGCGAGCTGGTCCGCGAATTCGTGCGCATGCGCGCGCCGCTCGATCCCGCGCTCATCGGGCGCGCGCTCCAGGCCGCGGCCGACGGGCCGGCGCGCCAGGCCGCCGCCTTCCTCGCCGCCCACGGCCTCGAGCCCACCGCGGAAATGGTGGCCGCGCTCGCGCGCCTCGTCGATCCTGCATCGACCGAGCCCCCCGCGAGCCCGGCGCCCCTCCTCGCGCCGCTGGTCGAGGCGCTCGGGGAACGGACCGCCGCCGCGCCCGCCGACGTCGCGGTCACCGCCCCGCTCCTGG
>JBGPCZ010000044.1:0-37311 GCA_041482015.1 Planctomycetota bacterium
AGGCGCAGCTCCAGCCGCTCTCCTACCTCGCGTACGTCGCCGCGAATGCGCACACGTATCTTTCGCAGCGGGGCGACGTGGATCCGAAGCGCATCGGCGTCGTGGGCCACTCCTACGGGGGGAAGTGGTCGCTCTTCGCGGGCGCGCTCTACGAGAAGTTCGCCGCGGTCTGCATCTCCGACCCCGGCATCGTCTTCGACGAGGCGAAGCCGAACGTCAACTACTGGGAGCCGTGGTACCTGGGCTACGAGCCGGGGAACCAGTTTCGGAAACGCGGGGTCCTCACGAAGGAGGAGGGCCGGACCGGCCCCTACAAGACGATGATGGCGAAGGGGATCGACCTCCACGAGCTCCACGCGCTCATCGCACCGCGGCCGTTCTTCGTCACGGGCGGTTCCGAGGACCACGTCGAGCGCTGGGCGGCGCTCAACCACACGGTGGCCGTCAACAAGCTGCTGGGCGTCGAGAACCGGGTCGGGATGCACAACCGGCCGGAGCACAAGATCACGCCCGAGGCGAGCGAGCGCACGGCCGACTTCTTCGAGTACTTCTTGAAGGAAAAAAAGTAGAATTCCGGCCGGCCCACGTTTAGTTATTAATAGTCATTGGAGTCTTTTTCAGCGTTGAGCGGGAAGGGATCTATGCGGCTTACCATCCTCGGTTTCATCCTCGCCCTTGTCACGCCGGTCCCCGCGCAGCAGGGAGCCAAGGGCGGCGGCCAGCAGGGCGGCCCCGGACAGTTCACCGGCGAGCTTAAGGACAAGCAGGGCCCGCTGATGCGCTGCATCATGAACGCGCCCAAGGCCGGCGGGGCGCCGCACAGCCTGGCCCTCCTCCTCGTCCACCACGGGATGAACGGCAGCGAGAACAACTACTTCGCGGGGACCATGGAGGCGCTCAAGCGCCTCAAACTCGACGACGAGTTCGTCGTCATTTCGGGAAAGTCAAAGGGTCCGGGCTGGGAGCTGGACGTCGACGGCCCGATCGAGCTCCGCGTGATCGAGTGGGCGAAGGCGACCTACCCGATCGACCCGCGGCAGGTCTACATCTGGGGCAGCTCGAACGGCGCCGGCTTCATCGGCCGCTTCGGCTGGGCGCACCAGGAGGTCGTCGCGGCGGCGGTCGGCTACTGCGGCGGCTACAACTTCCCGAAGGTCGACGGGAAGCCCGGCGACGGCAAGACCGAATGGTACTTCGTCCACGGCGGGAACGACAACCCCCAGAACTCCTTCAACGGCTGCAAGCAGCTCGCCGCCATGGGCTACCGCTACGTCTTCCGCCAGCTCGACGGCTACGGCCACACGGACATCTGGGACGGCCAGGGCCACCCGGACATGACGCTCGTCAACGACTGCCGCGACGACTACCTCCGCTGGCTCCACGCGCTCCGCCACAAGGAGGTCGACCCCGACAAGAAGGAGAAGGAGTTCCTCGCCAAGTTCGAGAACAAGTCGTCGGCCGAGAGCTACCTGTCGAGCAAGGCGACGTACCTGATGCTCCAGAAGATCGGCGGCCTCCAGGCGGGGGCCCTTATCGCGCTGGGGCTCGAGTCGAAGAACGCCGGCACGCGCGCCGCCGCGGCCGAGGCGTGCGAGACGGCGTCGTTCGGCAAGTCCGCGTGCGAAGGGCTCGTCAAGTGCGCCTCGGACGAAAACGACCACGCGCGGCAGAACGCGATCCGCGCGCTGGGCGCGTACTCCGTCTGGCACTACCCCGAGGCGCTCGAGGGGCTCTGCGTCGTCGCCTCCTCGAAGAGCGATCCGAAGACCGGCCCGACCCTGGGCGACCGTCTCATCGCCGTCGACGGCCTGGCGAAGACCGTCCGCCTCGCGATGTTCGGAAACTTCGAGGACAAGAAGGTCTGGGAGACGCTGGTCGCGCTCCTCGACGACGACGACGTCAAGCTCCGGAACGCGGCGTTCCTGGCGATCATGAAGGCGTCGAAGGACGCGTTCGGCTGGAGGCCCGAGCTCTCCGGCCAGGCGCGCAAGGACGCGGTCGGCAAGTGGCAGCAGTGGCTCGCCCAGAAGACCGCCGCATTCGAGAAGCCGGCCGCGGGCAAGTAGGACGCGCACCGGATTTCTCTGGGCTCACCGCGTCTCCGTGGTGAATAATCTCTCCCCGTGGGGAGCCAGGACGATCTAGAGCTGGTCCGTCGGTGCGCCGCGGGCGACAAGGCCGCGTGGGAGCAGTTCGTCCTCCGCACGAAGTCGGCGATCCACCGCGGCGCGTCGGTCGCGCTCCGGAAGTTCCGCGCGGTCGACGCCGACGCGCTCGACAACGTCCTCCAGCAGGTCTACGTCGAGCTCCTCCGCGAGAACGGGAAGACCCTCCGCACGTTCCGCGGGACGAGCGACCTCGAGGGCTGGGTCTCGATCATCGCGATGCGGTCGGCGCTCCACCTGATGCGCAAGCGGGGGCCCGAGGCGTCGCTTCCGGAGCTCCTCCCGCCCGCCGCGACGACCGCCCCTGGCGAAGGGGCCGAGCGCTCCGAGTTCCTCGACCGCCTCGACGCCGCGTTCCGGAAGATGGTGCCCGAGGAGCGCCGCCTCCTCCAGCTCGTCTATTTCGAGGAGAGGTCCTACAAGGAGATCGCGGCGGCGCTTGGGATGCCGCTCAACTCGGTGTCGCCCACGCTCATCCGCGCCAAGGAGAAGCTGAAGAAATATCTAGAATGACCGTACTTTTCCCCCGGATCGAATCCACGGAGTGAACAGATGGAGTGCTTGAGCCCCGAACAGGTGGCGACCTACCTTCGCGGTCGCGGCGACGCGCGGCCGGTGGAGTCCCACGTCCGCGACTGCCCCGGCTGCGCGATGCAGCTCCTGCTGGCGCGCGAGACGCTCCACGAGCTCAAGGGCCGCGTCAGCCGCCCGGCCACCGACCGGCTGCGGATGCCCAAGCGCCGCTCCACGCCGTGGATCCCCTGGGCCGCGGCCGCCGCCGTCGTGTTCGTCGCGATCCTCGTCTACGCGCTCCGCCCGTCGACCCCGACGGAGGGCCCGATCGTCAGGCGCGAGATTCCGGCACCGAAGCCGCCGGTGGCGAAGGAGCCGGAGAAGCGGATCGAGGAGCCTAAGAAGCCCGAGGTCCCGCCTCCCCTCCCCGAGCCTCCGGCCCCGAAGCCCGAGCCCAAGGTGGAGCCGAAGCCCGAGCCTCCCGCTCCCAAGCCGGAACCGAAGCCCGAGCCTCCGGCGCCGAAGGTCGAGCCGAAGCCCGAGCCGAAGAAGCCCGCGCCGACGCTGGTCGAACGGACAGCGATCGCGAAGGTCACGAGGACCGTGGGTGGAACCGCGCTGGGGAAGATGCTGTTTGCCGGGGACACGCTCTCGACGGGGCGCCAGGAGTTCGTCGAGGTCGCGCTCGACGGATACGGCAGCCTCTACTTCCGCGAGAACTCGAAGGTCGAGTTGGGCCTCGCCGGCGAGATCAACCTCCACGACGGCGAGATGATGGCGAAGGTCGACAGCGGGCGGCGTCTCGGACTGCTCAAGACGCCCGCGGCCGACGTCGAGGTGCAGTCCTCGCTCTTCGACGTCCAGGTCACCAAGGGGTCGACCGAGGTCTCGATCGCCGACGGGAGCGTCGCGATCGGGGCGGTCGTCTCGAAGAGCCCGTCGGCGTTGCTGGCGAAGACCGGAAAGTCGGCGGAGATCCGGCCGCTCGATCCGGGATTCGCCACTTGGATCCCCGACAAGCTCGCGGCGAAGAGGTTCGCGGGCTGGTTTGAGGGCGAGTCGTTCGGCGCGCTCCAGGGCTTCAAGGTGATGGAGCAGGCCCAGGCCAGCGGCGGCCGCGCAGCGGTGCAGACGGCCGAAGGTGGGACTGTCGCCCTCAAGGCGCCGCTCCCCTTCAAGGGGCGCCACGCCGTCTGGCTCCGCGTCCGGACCTACGAGGCCAAGGCGACCACGATCGGGCTGCACCTGAACGGCCAGGCGCTCGGCGAGATGAAGATCGACCCGGAGGCGAAGCCGTGGCGCTGGGTGGGACCGCTCCTCGTCAATTCCGACCGCCTCGAGCTCGCGGTCACCGCCTTGAGCCGCTCGCCGATGGCCGGCCCGAACGAACGGGGCGCCTTCCCGGTGATCCTCGACGCCGCCTGGGTGACGACCGACGTCAAGGCCGTGCCGCCCGAGAAGTTCGGCGACGACCGTCGCTTCTTCGATCTCGTCCTCGAGGAGCCGGTAAAATGATCGCGCTGGTCGCCGCACTGCTGGCGGCCGCCGCGCAGGTCCCCACCGCCGACGAGGCGCTGGCGTGGCTCAAGTCGCTCGATGCGCGCCCGGAATCGGCGCAGAAGCAGCCGCGGTTCCCGAACCTGTCCGTCGACGATCTCCAGGCGATGAAGGAGATCCGGCTGGGCGGCCACCGCGCCTCCGACAACAAGCACGTCTTCATCCCCGCGGCGGAGTTCCGCTTCCTCCTCGCGCTCCCGGCGCTCGAGAAGGTGAACCTGGTGGAGATCGACGGGCTGACGGACGAGGCGCTCGTGTTCGTGGGGAAGCTCGCGGCGTTGAAGGACCTCAACCTGGGCGACGCGCAGGTCTCGAGCGCGGGGCTGAAATCCCTCTCGGGTCTCAAGAGCCTGGCTCGCCTGCAGGTGGGATGGACCAAGGACGTCGGGAACGAGGCGCTTCCGGTCCTTTCACCCCTTTCGAAGCTGGAGTATCTCGGGCTGGGCGGGACGAAGGTGACCGACGACGGGATGCCCGCGCTTGCGGCCTTTGCCAACCTGAAAGAGCTCCATCTCATGGAGACGGCGGTGACCGACCGGGGACTCGAGGCGCTGGCGGCCTGCAAGTCGCTCGAGAAGATCCAGCTCAACAAGAAGACAAAGGTCACTCCGCAGGGGATCGAGGCGCTGAAGAAGGCGCTGCCGGCCTGCACCGTGCTGGTGAAATAGCCTACTTTGCCGCGGCCTTCAGCATCCCCACGAACGCCTTCATGAACGGCGTGTTGTCGTGCCACGTGCGCGCCGTGACGAGGTTGCCGTCCACGAGGAACGGTTCGTCGACGTAGCGCGCGCCGCCCTGCTCGGCGTCGAACTTGCACTTCGCGACCGTCGTCACCGTCCGGCCGGTGATCACCTTGGCGGCCGACAGGATCTCGATCCCGTGGCAGACGGACGCCACGGGCTTCCCCTCCTCGAAGAAGTGGCGCGTGATCTCGATCAGGTCCTGGTCGTATCGGAGGTACTCCGGCGCGCGGCCGCCGGACAGGAAGAGCCCCGCGTACTCGGTCGGGTCGACGTCGCGGAAGGCGATCGTGGCCTGAAGATGGTAGCCCGGGCGCTCCTCCGTGATGTCCCAGCCGTCCGGCTTCTCGTGCATCACGAGCGGGTAGAGGCGCGCCTCCGGGCCCGCCACCACCGCCTCGAACCCGTCCTCCGGGAGGCGGAAGATCGGGTAGAAGGTGTCGAGCACCTCGCTCGCGTCGCCGATCGGGATGAGGACCTTCGGCATGGCTATCGGTCCGTCCGGAAGGGCGACGCCGGGAGGCCCTCCCGGTTGTACAGGTTGCACCCGTCGGGGTTGTCGGCCCAGGCGTAGCGCACCGCGACGGGCTTCGCGACCTTGTCGCTCCAGGCGACGACCGAGTCGCCGTCGATCTTCGCCTCGGCCCAGGCCCACTTCTTGTCCGCGCCGCAGACCGCGAAGGTCTTGAGCGGCCCGCCGCCCTTCGCGACGAGCCCTTTTCCCGGGTGCGCGAACTTGACGCGCGCCTTGTTCTCCTCGACCGTCATCGACTGGTAGAGTGGCCCGGAGATCTCCTCCCTGCCGCCGTAGGTCGTTCCGAGCGCCCAGAGGGCCAGCCGCTTGCCCACGTCCTGCTTGTTGCGCGGGTGGATGTCGGCCGCGTCGCCGATGTCGATGATCACCGCCTGGCCCGTGTTGGGCGTCGCGAGCGTCAGTTCCTGCGCTTCGCGCAGCTCCGCCCACGCGCTCTCTCCGGGCTCGGGCTTCGCGGGGAGGAAGTTCGCGAGCTGCACGAAGAGGAACGGGAACTCGCCCGAGCCCCACCGCGCCCGCCAGTCCTTGATCATCGTGGGAAACAGGGCCTGGTACTGCTTCGCGCGCCCGACGTTCGACTCGCCCTGGTACCAGGTTGCGCCTTTGATTCCGAAGGGGATGATCGGCGCGATCATCGCGTTGTAGAGCGCGGTGGGCGTGTTCGGATTCCCCGAGAAGGGCGACGGTTGGGGCTTCGGCGGGAGCTTCGCGAAATCGAGCCCCACGGCGTACGGCCAGGCGCCGGCCAGCGCAATCGCCGGGCCGGGTCCCTCGAGCTTCAGCTGCTCGGGCTTGCCGAAGATTCCGCCGCCGCCTCCGGTGTCGGTGACCCGGACCGCGACCAGGTTCTGCCCGGGCTTGACGAGGCTACCCTGGACCTTGTAGACGCGGTTGGCCTGCCAGCCGTCGGTCGCGCCGATCCTGGTCCCGTTGAAGTACGTCACGTCGTTGTCGTCGATCGGGCCGAGCGAGAGGGTGAGTTCCTTCCCGGTCCACGTTGCGGGGATCACGACTTCCTTGCGGAACCAGACGATCCCGTCGAGGTTGGGAAGCCCCGCGTTCTCCCAGTTACACGGGAGCGTCATCGATTTCCAGGCCGAGGCGTCGAAGGCCGGGTCGGCCCAATTCTTCTTTCCGGGCTTGCTCCCCTCGTCCATCTCCGAGAAGGCCTTCTGCCACGCCGCGTCTTTTTCACGGAACTCGCGCTCCAGCTCCTCCCGCTTGGGAAGCAGCGCTTCCATCTTTTCGATGTCCGGCTTGAAGTCGGCCATCGTCTTGAGCGCCCCGGCGCTCGTCCACGCCTCGCAGACGGTCCCGCCCCACGACGTGTGGACGAGTCCGATCGGGACGCCGAGCTTCTCCTGGAGATGACGGCCAAAGAAATATCCGACCGCGGTCCAGCCGCCGACGGTCTCGGGCCGGCACTCCTGCCAGGCGCCGCCGGCCACGTCGGCGAGCGGCGCCGCGGAGGTCGCCTTCTGGACCGCAAAGTGCCGGAGCTTGGGGTTGCGCGCGTCGGCGATCTCCTTCTGGGCGTTCATCGCGCCGCCGACGGTCCACTCCATGTTGGACTGGCCCGAGCAGACCCAGACGTCGCCGACGAGAACGTCCTTCAGTTCGATGGTGCCCGCGGTGAGCGCGTGGGGCCCTCCGGCGGGGAAGGGGCCGATGCTGGCGGACCACCGGCCGTCCTTGTCCGCGACGGCGTTCGCGGACTGTCCGGCCATCGTGATGATGACCTTCTCGCCCGGCCCGGCCCATCCCCAGACGGGCACGGGCCTGTCGCGCTGGAGGACCATGTGATCGCCGAACATCTTCGCGAGCCGGACCTCGGCCCGGGTGTTCGCCGCAACGGGGATCGCGAGGAGGAGGGCGAGGAGGAGTCTCATGGTTCCAGTATAGGAGCGCGGCCGACGGGGGTTCAAGGAACGGCGATCACCGAATCCTCCGCACGCCGCCAAGTACGCCCGGCGTCCAATGGATCACTTCGCGTGTTACGATGAAAGAGATGAGCCCCAAGGTCAAAAGGCGCCTGATCCTCTTCTTCGCGGGGGTCTCCGCGGGCAGCGTGCTCGCGGTCTTCGCGGTCGTGGTGCCCGCGCGGAACGGCGGCGTCGGCGCCCCGCTCCGGGAGGTCGACGCCTCGAAGCTTCCGCCGGCGGTCGCCGACGACGGCTTCGAGAAGCTGGGGCCGCCGGGCCAGCTGGACTGGCGGGCCCGGTTTCACGAGAGGCCCCAGAGCCTCGAGGACTACGTCGCCAACTGCGCCAACCAGAAGGGCCCCGGCCGGTCGACGTTTTACATCCAGCCGCTCGTCACGCCGCCGGGGCGACGAAACCTGGCCCCGGGAGCCCACGAGCAGCACCAGAGGGCGGTCGACCTCATGTGCGAGTACGCGGAGATCTACTTCGACGTCCCGGCCAAGATCCTCGCCCCCATCCCGATGTTCGAGGAGACGTACGATGCGGAGCGCGGGCAGTGCCAGTCGACCGAGATCATCCAGCGCCTCGTCGAGCGGATCCCCGATGACGCGCTCGTCTACATCGGGATCACGGAGGACGATCTCTTCGCGGAAGGGCTCAACTTCGTGTTCGGCGAGGGAAGCCTCCAGCAGCGGACGGGCGTCTACTCGCTCCACCGCTATCATTCGAGCGACAAGGCGCTGTTCGTCCGCCGCGCGCTCAAGCTCATGGCCCACGAGGTCGGCCACATCCTCTCAATCCACCACTGCGTCAAATGGAAGTGCGTCATGCAGGGGGCGAACACCCTCATGGAGGACGACTCCCACCCGATGTACCTCTGCCCCATCGATCTGCGGAAGCTCGAATGGAATTGCGGCTTCGACCGCGCCGAGCGCTACCGCAAGCTCCTCGACTTCTACCGCCGCCTCGGTCTCAAGGAGGATGCGGCCTGGGTCGAGAAGCGGCTGGCCCCTTGAGTCGCGGGCCTTGGCACGCTGGTTGCACCTTCACCCTCCAGTGCTTAGGACAGACGAAATCAAAGGTGCCTGTGCAGGCGCCTGCACACCGGAGGGATGCGCATGAGGGCCATGATCACCTACGCCCGCGGGTGGAACGCACTCGCCGCCACCCGCAGCCTCGGCCGGAAGGGCATCGAGGTCGTCACCGGCGACGAGTACGACTTCTCCCCCGCGAGCTTCTCGAAGTACGCGATCGCGACCTTCAAGTACCCCAACCCCGACCGCGAGCCCGAGGCGTTCCTCGACGCGCTCGAAGCGGCCCTCCGGCGGTACCAGCCCGACGTCCTCATCCCGATCCACAAGGAGGGCTACCTCATCGCCCGCCATCGCGCGCGCTTCGAGCCGCTCGTCAAGTTCGCGCTGCCGACGATCGGGCAGATCGAGCGGGTCCACGACAAGGGGACCCTCGCGCTTCATTGTCAGAAGGAAGACGTCCCGATCCCCACGACGATCGTCCCCGAAACCCGCGACGAATTCGTCCGCGCGGCCCGGTGGTTCGCCTACCCGGCGTTCGTGAAAGTGAGACAGTCCGCCGCGGCGGTCGGCGTCAAGAAGGTCGCGAATGCCGACGAGGCCATCGGCGCCTTCGACCGGTTCGTCCGCGATCTCGGCCTGGGCGACGGGAGCTGGCCGCTCCTCCAGGAGGGCGTCCCGGGCGACGACTACTGCGCGACGTTCCTCTTCGACCACGGCGAGCTGCGCGCGGCGATGACCTACCACAACCTGCGCTCGTACCCAGCGAAGAGCGGGACCGGGGTGCTCCGCGAGACGGTCGCGGCGCCGGAGATCGAGCGGATCGGGGCGGAACTCCTCGGCAAGCTCGGCTGGCACGGCGTCGCCGAGATCGACTTTCGCTGGGACGGGAAGGGCGGCGCGCCCCTGCTCATCGAGGTCAACCCTCGCTTCTGGGGTGGCCTCCCGCAGGCGGTCGAAGCGGGCTGGGACTACCCGCATCTCCTCTTCCGCCTCGCCCTGGACGGCCGGGTCGACCCGGTCGAGCCGCACGCGACGGACGTCCGGACGGAGACGCCGCTCATGGGGCTCCTCGCGACGCTCCAGGAGATCGTGCACGACGAGCCGCGCCTCGAGCAGATGAGGTACGCGTACCGGAAATTCAAAGGCGGGTACGTGAAGGGAAACCGGCGCAAGGCGCTCAACCGGTTTCTTGGGAGCGTGAAGGAGGGCGTCGATCTGAAGGGTCGGCTGGAGCGGGCGAAGTCGCTCCTCCGGGACCACCGGAACACGGTCTCGGACGTCTTTAGGTGGAGCGACCCCGCCCCGGCCCTCGGGTTCCTCTATCCCCTCGCGGTCTTCATCAAGCACGGCAGGATATCGACGGAGCTCCTCGTCTCCGAGGGCCGCGCGGTCGCGAAGAAGACGTGACGCGGCGGCGAAGATTCCTGGTCGGGTGCGTCGGGCTCCTCGGCGCGCTCGCGGCGGCGATCCTGGGAGTCACCCTCTGGGCCCACTACGGGCGGCCCCGGTCGGTGCCGCGGATCGGGCTTTCGATTTCCGACATCTGGTACGACGCCGCACAGGTCAACCCCGCGCCGTACGCGGCGGCGATCGCGCGGGCCGGCGGCTCCGTCCGCAATCTCGAACCATCGGACACCCTGGACACGGCGCTCGACGGACTCGACGGCATCGTGCTCGCCGGCAGCCACGAGGATGTCGATCCCGCGCTCTACGGCGGCGATCCCTCGCGCGCCGGCGGCGTCAACCGCGCGCGCGACGACTTCGAGATGGAACTCCTCCGCCGCGCCGAGGCGCGCGGCCTTCCGGTCCTCGCGATCTGCCGTGGCTCGCAGCTCCTCGCGGTCGCGCACGGCGGGACGCTCCGGCCGCTCGAGGGCGAGGTGGTGAAACGTCATGGGGTCTCGCTCAGCAGCCTCTCGGCCCACGGGATCCGGATCGAGCCGTCGAGCCGTCTTGCCGCGGCGATGGGGGAGGGGCCCCGCACGGTCAGCTCCACGCACTTCCAGGCGATCGCCGATCCCGGCCCGCGGCTCCGCGTCGCGGCGAGGGCGGACGACGGGGTGATCGAGGCGGTCGAGCTTCCGGGCCCCCGCTTCTGCGTGGGTGTCCAGTGGCATCCCGAGATCGATTCGATCGGCGACGCCTCGGCGCTCGCCCCCTTCCGCCTGCTGGTCGCCGCCGCCCGGCGGCGGGATTGAGCGTCGCTGGATCGGGCCGCCCCGGTCCTGTACGATGACGGGCCGGAGGTGGCGCCATCGGTTTCATGAGCTGGACCTTCCCGGTGGGGAGGCTCTTCGGGATCCCGATCCGGGTGCACTGGCTGCTGGCAATCCTGGTCGCCGGCCGGATCCTGGAGTCCTGGAGCAAATCGGGCACGTGGGGGCTGGAGTGGATGTCCATCACGATGGGCATCCTCCTGGTCAGCATTCTCTTCCACGAACTGGCCCACTGCTGGGTCGGCATCTCGCTGGGGGGCCACGCCGAGAAAATCCTCTTGTGGCCGCTTGGCGGGCTGGCCTACGTCGGCCACTCGGGACCGCCGAGAGACCAGATCAAGATCTCGGGGGTCGGCCCGCTCTCGAGCTTCGTCCTGGGCGGGATCGCCTTGGGGATCCTGATGGGCACCGGCGTGCGCTGGGAATGGTCCTACCTGAACCCGTGGGCCGAGTGGTGGCCCTGGGCCTTCACCCACCCGCAGGGCTTCCTCCTCCACGCGGTCAAGCTCAACTTCATCCTCGCCCTCTTCAACCTTCTCGTCCCGGCCTATCCCCTCGACGGCGGCCAGATGCTCTACTCGTTCCTCACGATCCGACACGGCCCCACGCGGGCGGCCGAAATCGCGGCGACCATGGCCATCCCGATCGCCATCGCCATCGGCGTCTGGGGCATGGCACAGCAGGATTTCAACCTCCTCCTGATCGCCGTGTGGATCCTCGTCGAGGCCTTCCAGCTCCGCCGCCTCGCGAAGATCGGCGAACTCGAGGCCCATCCCGCCTTCGGCCAGGCCGGCCGCGAGTACGACTACATGCCCGACAAGCCGAAGCGAAAAGGGTGGTTCGCCCGCTGGCGCGAGCGGCGCGCCCAGCGGGAGCGCGCGCGCGAGCTCGAGAAGCAAGGGGAGCTCCGGGGGCGCGTCGACTCCGTCCTCGAGAAGGTCAGCCGCGAAGGCATCGGGAGCCTGACGCCTGACGAGAAGCGCATCCTTGACGAGGCCTCGAAACGATCGAGAGGAGAGAATTGATGAAGCGGATCGCGTGGGTTGCCGTCGTGCTGTCGGCGGGCTGCGCGGGGGCGGAGCCCGATCCGGGCCTCGAGGTCGCCTTCCAGGTCACGTTCCTCGAGGGCCCGACCTGCGATGCCGACGGGACCGTCTACTTCAGCGACATCGGCGGCGACCGCATCCTCAAGCTTTCCCCCGACGGAAAGCTCTCGACGTTCCGCGAACGGTCGGGCGGGGCGAACGGCAACGTCATCGACGCCCAGGGCAGGCTCGTGACCTGCGAGGGGAAGGCCCGCCGCGTGACGCGCACCGACCTCAAGACCGGCTCGATCGAGGTGCTCGTCGAGCAGTACCAGGGGATCAACCTCGAGGGACCCAACGACGTGACGTTCGACGGCCGCGGCCGGATCTATTTCACCGACCCCGGGCCGCCGGGCCAGGGACGCGTCTACCGGATCGATCCCGACGGCAAGGTCTCGCGGATCCTCGCGGGCCCGGACATCGAGAAGCCGAACGGAGTCATCATTTCGCCGGACGACCGGACGTTCTACCTGGTCGAAAGCAATTGGGGCGAGGGCGGCGCGCGGATGATCCGCGCCTACGATCTCCAGGAGGACGGGACCGTCCGCAACATGCGCGTCTTCGCGAACTTCCACGCCGGCCGCAGCATGGATGGCCTGAGCGTCGACTCGGAGGGGAACGTCTACGGGGCGGGCGGCCTCAACCGCGTCCCCAAGGGGGCGACGGTGACGCTCGACACGCCCGCCGGGGTCCACGTCTTCGCCCCGGACGGCCGGAAGCTCCGCTTCATCCCGATCCCCGAGGATTCGGTGACCAACTGTTGCTTCGGCGGCCGGGACCTGAAGACGCTCTACGTCACGGCGGGGAGGACGCTTTACAAGGTCCCGGTCGACGTCGCCGGAACGCGGAGGTGACGATGCGCCGCGCGCTGGCGCTTCTCCTGCTGGCCTCCTGCGCGACGGTCGAAGACGCGGGTCCGCCTCCGTTTTACGCCGATAAGTCCGACGTCATGGTCTTGAAGGACCGGGAAGGCGCGGACCATCCCGTCCGCACGGCCGCCGACTGGGAGCGCCGGCGCCGCCACATCCTCGCAAACTTCAAGCTCGTCGCCGGGACGGTCCCGGAGCTGGCCCATCGGGTTCCGCTCGAGATCCGTGTGACGGAATCGTCGCGGCTCGAGGGGATGACCCTCAACAAGCTCACGTTCTCCTCCGAGGAGGGCGATCGCGTTCCCGCTTTTCTCTTTCTCCCCGATGGAGCGAGGGGAGCGCCCGCGATGCTCTGCCTCCACCCCACGAGTGCGCTCGGGAAGAAGGAGATTTCCGGGATGGGCAAGCCCAACCGGGAGTACGCGATCGAGCTCGCGAAGCGCGGCTTCGTCGTGATCGCGCCCGACTATCCGAACTTTGGAGACTACCCAATCGACGTCTACGCCCGCGGCTGGACAAGTGCGACGATGAAGGGGATCTGGAATCACATGAGGGCGGTCGACCTCCTTCAGTCCCTGCCCGAGGTGGACCCCGCGAGGATCGGCGTCATCGGCCACTCGCTCGGCGGCCACAACTCGATCTTCGTCGCGGTCTTCGATCCGCGGATCAAGGCGGTCGTCTCGAGCTGCGGCTTCAACGCCTTCCCGAAGTACATGGGCGGGAACCTGAAAGGCTGGAGCCACAAGGGCTACATGCCCCGCATCGCCGAGGCCTACGGCGCGGACCCGAAGAGGATGCCATTTGACTTCACCGAGCTGGTCGCCGCGCTGGCGCCGCGGCCGTTCTTCATCAACGCGCCTCTGAAGGATTCGAACTTCGAGGTCTCGGGCGTGAAGGACTGCGTGGCGGCCGCGCGCCCGGTCTACGCGCTGCTCGGTGCGCCCGACGCGCTCGTCGTGGTCCACCCCGACTGCGCGCACGACTTTCCGCCCGACGTCCGGACGCAGGCCTACGAGTGGCTGGGGCGCGTCTTCGGGAAGTGAGCCCGGCTACTTCTCCATCTCCTTCTTGATCGCCGCGGCGCGCTCGAGGATCGCCTCGACACGCCTGGCGCGCTCGGGCCGGACGACGTACGTCTCGCCCTGCTTCGCGAGGTAGGTCTTCGTGAAGACGTCCAGGCCCTGTCGCTTCACGGCGTCCACGGCCGACGCGATGACGAGGTCGCGGTGGTCCATGAGGAGGAACGTCGCCGCCCGGTCCTCGAACATCGCGATGACGGGCGCCTCCAGGCAGCGCTCGGCGATCCGGTCGAAATCCTGGCGCACCGAGCCGTTGAACTCCTCGATCACGTTGTTGAGCTCGGCGTTGAGCGCGTCGATCGATTCCTCGTTTTGATCGTTCACGAAGCGGCCCTTCTTCACGCGGAGCCGGCCGTCCTTCACCTCGAATCCGTCCTCGATCGCCGCGTTCATGATCTCGTCCGCCTTGTCTTTCTGCTCCTTCCGCATCGCCATCGCCCGTTCGGCGAGCAGCATCCGGGCGCGGCCGTTCTTCAGGAACTCCAGGACGTTGATCTCCGGCTCGGCGGCCCCGGCGATCTCCGGCAGCGTCTTCTCGAAGAGCGACTTGAGCCCCGCCGCGACCGTCTCCGCCTCCTTCACCAGCGGCGCCAGCTCCTCGAGGCCGAGGTTGAACGACACGACGGGCGGCTTGTTGTTGTCCTCGTCCCCCTCGGTGATTCCGCCGATCGACTCCGCGCCGCCCTCGCTTGCCTGGCGGAGGAGCCGGCCCAGGATGAAGAGGATGCCCTCGTCGGAGGCGACGATCGCCCGCGCCCCGGCGTCTTTCACCTTGGCGGCCTCCTGCAGGTAGGCCTTCTCGTAGGTCTTGAGCATGTCGAGGGTGCCGTACGCGGCGTCCATGCGCTGGCGCATCTCGTCGGCGAACGGGCCGCCCACGCGGAGCTTGCCGTCCTTGCCGCGCTCGAGACCGTGGAGGAAAAGCGCGTCGGCCAGCTCGTCGGGCGAGAGCTGGCGGAGCTCGGCCGGGTGCCGGTGGAAGTACGCGAGCCGGAAGGCGGGGTCGCTCCAGGATTCCTTCGCCCGCTTTTCGAACTCGCGCGCCGGGTCGATCCGCTTCACCATCTCGTCGCACCGGTGGTTGAAGTCCTTCATCGAGTCGGCCGCGCGGGACATGCGCGCGGCGAGGCGCTGCATCTCGTCCTTCCGCTCGGGCCGGAGCTGGAGGTCGCCGTTCCCGTCCGCGGAAAAGAGGGTGTCCTCGTAGTAGCCGAGGGGATCGCGCTCGTAGCGGCCCGTCTTCGCGCCGAGCAGGAACTCGATCTTCTCCTTGATCGCCTGCAGGCCCCACTCCTGGGCGGCCGCCTCGGCGAGCCTGCCCGAGACCCCGTCCTTTGAGATCTTCGTCGCCAGGTCCTTGATGGCGGCATCGAGATCGTCCTGGGCCGCGACGTTCGCGAAGAGCGCGAGAGCGAGTGCGATCATGGCCGGAATCTCCCCAAGGCTGCCTGCTATGTACCGGTGCGGGCCGGGGCGTTACAAGAGATTCCAACCCCGCCGGGGCGGGCCTTGCCGGGATCGCGCGCCCGATGTACGATCAGGGGTGCGGCCGGGGTGTACCTTTGGGGAAGCAGCATGCCCGGTGCATCGTCCATCCTCCGCATCCTCGTCGCCGACGATGAGCCCGCCGTGAGCCGCCTCGTGAAGGAAAGCCTGACGCTCTCGGGCTTTTCGGTCGATCTCAGCGAGGACGGCCGCGACGCGCTCGCCCGCTACCGCCCGGGATGTTACGACCTCCTGATCCTCGACTCCAAGCTGGCCCGCCGGTCGGGGCTGGAGGTCGTCGCCCAGCTGAGAAATTCGGGGGACGGTGTGCCGATCATCCTCACCTCCGCCTCCGCCGCCGGGATCGGGCGCGTGGAACCGTTCGCGTTCACCTACCGCGTGGAGCTCCTCCGCAAGCCCTTTGGCCTCGGCGAGCTCCGCGCCGCCGTCGAGCGCGCGACGCGACGCCCTACCGGTTGAGTTCCGGGACGAGGTCGATCGCCTCCATCCGCCCGTCGCGGAGCAGCGCGAGCGTCACGGATTTCCCCGCGGCCTCCTCGGTGAGGGCGCGGTGGAGATCGTCGATGCCCGCGATGGGCGCGCCTCCGAACGCGAGGACCACGTCGCCCTCGCGGAGCCCCGCCTTCTCGGCGGGCCCGCCGGGCTCGAGACCCGCCACGAGGACGCCGTGCCCGCCCTTCAGACCGTGCTGGAGGACGATGCGGCGGGGGAGCTCGACATTCTGCCCCGCCACGCCGATGACGCTCCGGCGGATGACGCCATCGCGCATGAGCCGTTCCGCGACGAAGCGGACGGTGCTCGCGGGGATCGCGAAGCAGATGCCCTGCGCGGAGAGGATGATCGCAGTGTTGACGCCGATCACCCCGCCTCGCGAGTCAACCAGCGGCCCGCCCGAGTTGCCCGGGTTGAGCGCGGCGTCGGTCTGGATGATGTTGTCGATCAGGCGGCCGGATCGCGACCGGAGCGAACGTCCGAGCGCGCTCACGACGCCCGCCGTCACCGTCCACTGGAATCCATAGGGGTTGCCGATCGCGACTGCGAGCTGCCCGACCTTGAGCGTCGTCGAATCGCCCAGGGGCGCCGGGACGAGGTCGGGCGCGAGGATGCGCAGGACCGCGAGGTCGGAATGCGGATCGTCGCCGATCTTCGCCGCCTGGAACCTCCGCCCGTCCGCGAGCGTGACCTCGATGTCCGCCGCGCCGTGAACGACGTGGCTGTTGGTCAGGATGAAGCCGTCGTTCGTGAAGACGAATCCCGAGCCGCCGCCCCGCTGGCCGCGGAGGTTCTCGACCTCGATCGCGACGACGGAGGGGCCGACCCGGTCGGCCACGGCGGTCACGGCCTTCGAATAAGCGTCCAGGAGGACGGGATCGGGAGCGGGGTCCATGGCTTGCCTCGGGGTTGTCTTCCCTGTCAACGCGATCCCCGCCAATCCCATCCAGCCATAAAACGCACCGTCTGTTTCATGGAGCTGCTGTTACACTCGGAGAGGGCTGTCCGTTCACACTTCCGGATGATCCCGACGATGGCCGAGAGCGATCCCGCGACGAGTTTCGAGGCGGCGGTCCGCGCGCACGAGCGGGAGCTCGTCTCGTTCGCCTTCCGGATGATGGCGCGGGAGGACGCGGCGCGCGACTGCGTCCAGGACGCCTTTCTCAAGGCCCACGCGGCCCTCCTGAAGGGGGCCTCGCCCGATGCCCTTCGCGCCTGGCTCTACCGGCTGGTCTACAACGCCGCCGTGGACCGGCTCCGCCGGATCGCGGTGGAGGAGCGCGGAGCGTCCAGGCGGGAGGAGAAGGAGCGGGAGGCCACGCCCGCGGGACCCGGGGAGGAATTGGAACGACTGGTGGGGACGCTGCCTTCTCCGTATCGCGAGATCCTCTGCCTCCGCTACGCCTACGATTTCAGCTATGCCGAGATGGAGTCGATCCTGGGGACTCCGGCGGCGACGATCCGGGTCTACGCCGCGCGTGCCCTCGAGAAGGTCCACGCGAAGCTCAAGGAGGGATCCCATGGAGTGTCATGAAGCCCGGCCGCTCCTGGCTGAGACGCTGACCGGCGTGTCGGAACGCTGGCCGCTGGCCCACCTTGCGACGTGCGCCGGGTGCAGCACCGTGCTGGAGGAGCTCCGGGCGGTCGACCGGCGTCTCCTCGAACTCCCCGCGATCCTTCCGCGCTTCGTGGATCGGGACCTGCGCCTCGCCGCGCGGCCCGCCGCCTCCCGTCCGGGCCGGACGGCGGCGGGGTTGGCCGCGGCGGCGGCGATCCTCATGACGCTCACCCTCCTCTTCAAAGGGTCCGCGCCTCCCCCGACGCCCCCCCCCGCGCCCCGCGTGAGTGCCCTGGTCGCGCGGTTCGTCGCGGCCGAGGGCGAGCGGCGGGACGCGCTCGCGATCGAGATCATGAACCTCGGTCCCGACGCGCTTCCGTTCCTCCCGCGCACGCCGGAACTCTCCGAGATCGTCTCCGCGCTCCAGGCGGCCGACGAGGTGCGCGTGACCGTCACGTCCAAGGAGGGCGAGACGGTCCGCGGGGCGCTGGTGACCACGGCCTTCAAGATGAAGACGAGTTTCGGCGAGACCACGGTCCAGGTCGCGAAGGTCGTCTCGATCGAGTTCGGCGCGACCGACGTCGTCACGACGAAGGAGAAGACCCAGCTCAAGGGGAAGATCCTCCTCGACGAATTCAAGCTGAAGACCGACGCGGGCGAGATGACCCTCAAGCGCGCGAACCTGGCGTCGATCGCCGTCGACGGCGCTGCGGGAAAGCTCGAGAAGGGGAAGATCGAGGACGGGACGGCGAAGAACGGCGTGACGTACCACGTGCGCCTGCCCGCGAAGCACGACCCGAAGAAGCCCGCGCCCGCGATCCTCATCCTCCACGGCTCGAACATGAACTCGAAGGCGTACGTCGAGACGATCGTCGCCACGTGGCCGAAGGTCGCCGAGGACTACGTCCTCATCGGGATCAACGGCGAGCACAAGGTGCCGGGGGGCAAGGAGGACAACCCCGCGTTCAACTACACGTACGTGAACTTCGCCGGGAAGAGCAAGTACAAGGGGTTTCCCGGGACGGACCGCGAGAGCCCGGCCCAGGTCTCCGAGGCGCTGACGGAGATCAAGCAACGGGTTAGCCTCTCCAAGGTCTTCGTGGGGGGCCACTCGCAGGGCGGGTTCCTGACCTACAGCCTGCTCATGAATTACCCGGAGATGTTCGCCGGCGCGTTCCCGGTATCGGGGGGCGTGATCATCCAGGCCGAGCCCGCCGCCTACGACAAGGAGGAGATCCGGTCCGCGCAGCGCAAGGCGGCGCTCGCGATCGTCCACGGGGAGAACGACGAGGCCGTGGACTTCAGCATGGGCCGGTCGGCCTACGAGTCCTTTCTCGACGACGGGTTCCCGATGGTGCGGTTCTTCACCCACAAGACGGCGGCCCACATGTTCGCGGTCCTGCCCGTCGAGGAGGCCGTGCGGTGGCTCGAGTCGATGACGTCGGACGATCCCGCGGCGCTCGTCGCTTTCGCCGAGAAGCAGTTCGCGGGGAAGGAGTTCCGGGACGCCGTGGCGCTGGCGGAGCGGGCGAAGGCCGCCGACAAGGGCGGGAAGCACGCGGCGAAGATCAAGGCCCTGCACCAGGCGATCGAGAAGGAGGCGGCGCCTCGCGCGAAATCACTCGAGAAGGCGATCGCCGCCGCGAAGGACGATTCGTGGGTCGCCGACTTCGCGGCGTTCCGGGCCGAGTTCGAATTCTCGGAGTCCGCGAAGCCGGCGATGGAGGCCTACGCGAAGCTTCGCGCGGCGCACGAGAAGCCGGGCGAGGAGCTCTTCTATGCGGCCCGCAAGGACTTCAACTCGGACAAGGATGCCGAGGGCTATAAGAAGTGCGAGGAGCTGGTCCAGAAGTACTACGCCTCGTCCTACTACCGCTATGCGAAGGGCTGGCTGAAGAACCGGAAGTAGGCTACGGCGGGGGCTGCTTGAAGATTGTCCTCGCGGCGAGCTCGATCTTCACCGGGTGGATGTACTTCTTCACGGTGTCGAGGTTGACCGTCACGCCGAGCCCCGGCTTCTCCGGGGCGCGTACCAGGCCGTCGGCGCCGCGCTCCAGCGGGTCCTTGACCAGGCTCGTCGCGAGCGGCGAGCCGCCGACGCAGTACTCGAGGAGCCGGAAGCGCTCGACCGTAGCAAAGACGTGGATCGACGCGGCCAGGCTCAGGTGCGACTTGAACGTGTGGTTCACGTAGCTCACGCCGCGCGACTCGGCCAGCTTCCGCACTCTATGGGCCGGCGTGATCCCGCCGATCCGTCCGACGTCGATCTGGACGAAGTCGACCCCGCCGTTCAGGAGGAAGTCCTCCGCGTCGCGGTAGCGACCGCTTCCCTCGCCCCCCGCGATCTGCACCGCCGGTTTCCGCTCGCGCAGCCGCCGGTAGGCCTCGACCGCATGGCCGGGGAAGGGCTCCTCGAGCCAGCCGATCTTGAAAGGGGCGAAATCCGTGGACCTCTCGTAAGCGGTCGCATCGTCCTCGTCCCAGACGACGCCGGCATCGACGAGGACCGTCGAGTCGGGACCCAGTCCCTCCCGTGCGGCCCGGACAAGCGCGATGTCGTTCTCGCGGCCGAGCTTGCCCATCGGGCCCCAGCCGAACTTGGCCGCCGTGAACCCCGCCCGACGAAGCTCCGCCGCTCGTTCTCGCGTCGCCTCCGGCGTGTCTCCGAAGAGGACGCTTGCGTAGGGGAGCTTCGCGTGCGCGTCTGCTCCGTCGAGGAGCCGGTAGACCGGCTGCCCCAGGTGCTTCCCGAGCAGGTCCCATAGAGCGAGATCGGCCGCGCTGTAGGCGTGGTGGATCTGCTGGATGTCGAGGCCGTTCCGCAGGACCTTCGCGTGGATCCGGCGGATGTCGTCCACCGTCTCGAGCGTCTCGCCGACGAGCGATTCATGGATCGAGATGATGTTGCCGTGCGACATCGGGCAGCAGTAGACCGCGAGCGAGACGAGCGGCGACGCGTCCGATTCGCCCCAGCCCTCCAGGCCGTTGTCGGTCCGCACCCGGACCAGAAAGCTGTCCTGCGTGCCGTCCGCCGCGATCGTGACGCCCGGCATGCGCAGATAGAAGGGGTCGACCGCGACGATCTTCATGGCGTGAACGAGGCCTTGACGAGGTCGCCCGGCGCCGTCGTCAGCTGCTCCATGATCCGCTGGCCGTCCTCGAGCGGGAACTCGCGGACCCAGGAGGTCACGTCGAGCTTTTTCGACGCGACGATCTCCAGTGAGCGGGCGTAGTCGCCGGGCGCGTACCCATAGACGCCGTGGATCTCGAGCTCGCGGTTGATGATGTCGACGACGTCCATCTCGGTGGCCGGGTCGGAGAGGCCGACGAAGGCGAGGACGCCGCCGCGGGCCGTGACCTTCAGGCCCTGCTGCCGCGCGGGCGAGTAGCCGGCCGCGTCGACCACGACGTCGCAACCGCGCCCGCCGGTCGCCGCGAGGATGGTCGCGACGGGGTCTTCGGTCTTCGCCTGGACCGGCCGGCCGCCGAGGCGGCGCACCACCGCGAGCCGTGCCTCGTGGATGTCGACGACGAAGACCGGGTCGGCGCCCTTGAGCCGCGCGAGCTGGAAGGCGAGGATACCCTGGGTTCCGGCGCCGAAGACCGCGGCGGTCTTGATCGGCCGGCGGACGTGATTGTCGAAGAGGTTCGCGGGCGTCGCGACGCACTCGACCATGCTGGCCGAGAGAGAGTCCATCGAGGAGGGGACGGGGTAGATGCAGATCCGCGGGGCGACGACATACTCGGCGAAAGCCCCGGCGATGTTCATCCCGAGGAGGATGCGCTTCTCGCAGATCGAGTTTCGCCCCTGGACGCAGAACTCGCAGGTCCCGCAGGTGATGAGGGGCATGATGCCGACCCTCGCGCCCTTCGCGAGATCGGTCACGCCGCTTCCCAGCGCGACGACCTCTCCCGCCATTTCGTGGCCGAGGATGAGCGGGGGGACGCGCTTCTTGCTCTTTCCCAGGAAGCCGTGCAGGTCCGACCCGCAGACTCCCGCGGCGCGCACCCGGATCATCACCTCGCCGGCCTTCGGCGCGGGGTCGGGATGGGTCTGCAGTTCGACTTTATGGGGCGCGGTATAAACGAGGGCTTTCACGGGCGGCGATTATAGCACCCCCTTTCTAGACTTCACTATCGACCGTCGTTATGCTGACAAGCCATGTATGACCTCGTGACTTTCGGCGAGGCGATGATCCGACTCTCGCCGCCGAACTTTCAGCGCCTGGAGCAGACGTCCTCTCTGGACGTCCAGATCGGCGGCGCCGAGTACAACGTCGCGTGCGCCGGGTCGAGACTGGGCCTCAAGACCGCGTGGGTGTCGCGGCTTCCGGACAACGCGCTCGGCCGGCGGATCGCGAACAAGGCGCGCGAGCACGGCGTCGACACCTCGCACATCGTCTGGGCGAAGGAGGGCCGCGTCGGGCTCTACTTCCTGGAGCAGGGCGCGTCGCCGCGGGCGAGCAGCGTCCTCTATGACCGCGCGCCGTCGGCGATCGCCGAGGTCAAGCCCGGGGAGATCGACTGGAAGAAGATCCTGGCGGGCTCCCGTGCCTTCCACACGACGGGCATCACTCCGGCGTTGAGCGCGAGCGCCGCCCAGGTGACCAGGGAGTCGCTCGAGGCCGCGAAGGCCGCGGGCTGCCACCTGAGCTACGACCTCAACTTCCGGAAGAAGCTCTGGAGCGCCGAGCAGGCCCGGAAGGTGCAGGAGCCCTTCATGCCGCTCCTCGACCTCCTCATCACGAACGAAGAGGACCCCAAGGCGATCTTCGGCATCATGGCGGCGGGCCACGACGACGCCTACACGACGCTTTCCGCCGAGGGCTACCGCGACATCGCCAAGAAGCTGCGCGAGAAATTCAATCTCAAGGCGGTCGGGATTACCATGCGCGAGAGTCCGTCGGTGCTCCGCAATGCCTGGACCGGGATCGTCATGGAAGGCGCCAAGGTCTACGAGGAGCGCAAGTACGAGCTTGAGATCGTCGATCGCCTGGGCGGCGGCGACTCGTTCGCGACCGGCCTTCTCTATGGGAAACTGGCCAAGAACAGCCTGGAGTATGGCCTCAAGTTCGGCCTCGCCTTCTCGGCGCTCAAGCACACGACGCCCGGCGACCTCAACTGGGCGACGCGCGAAGAGGTCGAGGAATTGATGAAGGGCGGTGGCGCCCGAGTTCAGAGATAGGGATCGACATGAACAGGATCGCGGTCATCAAGTCCCTGGCGGACGTCGGGCTCGTTCCCATCGTGCGGGCCGGCTCGTCGGAGGAGGCGCTCAAGGTCGTCGAGGCGATCCGCGCGGCGGGGATCTCCACGGTCGAGATCACGATGACCGTGCCCGGCGCGATCAAGCTCCTCGAATCGCTCTCCTCCCAGTTGGGGGACAAGGTGCTCCTGGGCGCGGGCACCGTCCTCGACCCCGAGACCGCGCGCCTCGCGATCCTCGCGGGTGCGGAGTTCCTGATCAGCCCGACGCTCAACCTGAAAGTCATCGAGATGACGCGGCGCTACGGCAAGGTGTCGATTCCCGCGGGACTCACGCCCACGGAGATCCTGTCGGCGTGGGAGGCGGGCGCTGATTTCGTGAAGGTCTTTCCCTGCGGGGCGATGGGCGGGGCGGACTACCTCAAGGCGCTCAAGGCGCCGCTCCCGCAGGTCGAGATGATCCCCACGGGAGGCGTGACCCTCGAGAACGCCCCCGATTTTCTCCGGGCGGGCGCCGCTGCGATCGCGGTGGGCGGCGAGATCGTCGACAAGAAGGCGGTGAAGGAGAAGCGCTGGGAGGTCATCACCGAGAACGCCCGCAAATTCATCGACGTGGTGGCGCGCACCCGCAAGGAGATGGCGGCTCCGAGGGCGTAGTATTACCGGGAGGCGAGCCATGCGAGCCACGGCGCTCACGGTCCTGCTGCTCCTGGGCGCCGCGCCCCAGGAGGACCTTCGACCCGGCCTCGTCGCCGTCTACCGCTCGCTCGAGAAGGACGGCGGGACGATGGCCCGCATCGACGCCAAGCCCGCCTTCGCGCTCGGCCGTTCCAGTCCTCACCCGAGGATCGCCCCCGGCCCGTTCGAGGTCCTTTGGACCGGTGTCCTCTCGATCCAGGACGAGGAGCCGATTTCGTTCGGCGCCTTCCTGGGGGGAGAGATCAAGATTACGGTCGACGGGCGGGTGGTCCTCGACGCCCGCTCCGAGCGGGAGGACGCTTGGGTTCCGGGCGCGGCGGCCGTCGAGCGGAAGCCCGGTCGATATCCGATCGAGATCCGCTACCGTTCGCTTCCGGGCGTGCCGGCCCGCCTCAAGATCCATTGGGAGGGGCGGACGTTTGCCCGCGAGCCGCTCCCCGCCTGGCGCCTGAGACACGCCGACAAGGACACGCCCGACTCCCTCGCCGATCGCGGGCGCGAGATCGTGGCGAGACTGGGCTGCGCGCGCTGCCACGCGACGGCCCTGCCGGGCGTCGACGATCCGCCGCCGGGGCCCTCTCTGGCCGACGTCGGCGATCGCGCGGGGCGGACCTGGCTCCTCTCGTGGCTCGACGATCCGTCGAAGATGCGGGCCGGGGCGCGGATGCCAGGGCTCTTCTCGAACGACCGGGCGGGCCTCGTCGAGCGCTGGATCGTCGCCGACACGCTGGTTCGTGCGACGTCGACGGGAGCGCGGCGCGAGCCGGTCGTCGCGGGCGACCACCGGACGGGGAAGCGCCTCTTTCTGAGTCTCGGCTGCTTTGCGTGCCATTTCGTCCCTGACGAGGAAGGCGGCGACCAGCCCGACCTGGGCCGGGTCGCGTTTGAGGGTCTCAACGACCGGATGAGCCCGCGCGACTTCGTGGCGTTCCTCGCCAATCCGCACGCGCGCTACCCGGACGGCCGGATGCCGCGGGTGCCGGTGGCGCAGGACGTGGCGCGCGACATCTCCGCCTACGTCTTCATGTGGTGCAAGCCGCCGGTGCAGGAGGCGGCCGTCGATCCGGCGGTCACCCAGAAGGAGATCGACGACGTCGGCAAGCGGCTCGGGGTGCGGGGCGGGGGCGACGCAATCGGCCAGGCGCTCCTCAAGCAGAAGGGCTGCGTGCAGTGTCACGTGGGGCTCGGAGAGAAGGGGGCCGACGTTCCGATGGCCAAGCGCGAGGGGCCCTGCAAGGGGCCGCGGTTCGCGCTCGAGGGCGACGCCAAGAAGGCGGTTGAGGCCTATCTGACCGTTGCGGCCGAAGAGCGCCATCCGTCGCCGTTCGAGACGCGCCGGCGGATGCTGGCGCGGATCGGATGCGTCCGGTGCCACGCCCGCGACTCCGACCGTCCGCCGCCCCTGGAAGAGATTGCGAGCGGGCTCGGCGGGTCCAACCTCCAGACGCTTCCGTTCCAGCGGACGCCGCGGCTCTCGGGCGCGCTCCAGAAATACACGCGCGCCCATCTCGTCGCGACGGTGCGCGACGGGACGCCGTCGCTCCGCGGGTCGGGCTACAGCTACCGGATGCCGCTCTTCGGCACGGAGGCGGAGACGATTGTCCAGGCGCTCGCGGAGTCGGACGGCGATCTCGCCGACCTGCCCGAGCCGCCGGCGCCGGCGGTCGAGGACCCCACGCTCGCGAACGTCGGCCCCAGCCTCGTCGGCTTCGAGGGCTACTCGTGCGTCTCGTGCCATCTCTGGGATGGCAAGCGGATGAGCGAGGCCGATCCCGGCGCGGTCGGGCCGGAGCTGACGTCGGTGACGCGGCGCATCCGGCGCGACTGGTACGACCGCTGGATGGACGATCCGGTGCGGGTCCATCCGGGGACGCCGATGCCGCAGGTGTTCAAGCGGGGGCAGCCGGCCAGCCTGAAGATGTTGGATGGCGACGCCGCGAAGCAGAAAGAGGCGATCTGGGCCTATCTGGGCAAGGGCAAGAGCGCTCCCGCGCCCAAGCCGCTCCCGCAGCTCGAGATCGCCGTGCCCGCCGACGGCCCGCTCGTCGCGCAGGTCCCCGTCGTGCTGCCCGACAAGAGCGTGGTCGAGGCGATCGTCGTTCTCTATCCGTCGCATGACCTGGTCGTCTATGACGTCGGCGCGCTCAGCCTGCGCAACGTCTTCACGGGGGCTCGTCTGCTCCGGAACGTGCGGGGACGCAACCGCGGCTACACGGTGAGCGGGACGCCGATCGGTCCCGACTTGAAGAAGGCGCAGGTCGGACCCTTTCTAGGTTACGACCGTCTCCCCGACGGCGTCCGCATCCGGATGAAGGATCGCGAGGAAGAGATCCGCCTCGTGGACCGAACCCTTCGCGTCGGTGCGTCCACTCTGTCCCTCCCGCCGGCGGCGAAGCCCCCGGCCCTCGATCACGCCGTGCTCGCCGATCCCGGCCGGACCGAGGGTCCGCAGGAGCGTCCCGGCTACCGGGCGATCGCCTACCCGCGGCCCCAGACCGTCTCCGGCGAGGACCTCGTCATGCCCGGCGCGATCGCGGCTCATCCGCGGGACGGCCGCGTCTTTGTCGCGTCGATGAAGCTGGGCGAGATCTTCACGATCAAGGATCCGGAGGACAACGGGAAGGGCGCGACGTTCGAGGACTACGGCGGCGGCCTTTTCCAGGAGGCCTACTCGATGGTCGCCGAAAGCGACGGACTCTATGTGCTTCACCGCCGGAACCTCACGAAGATCCAGGAGAAGGACGGCAAACCCGAGCGGTTCGACCGGGTCTTCGCGCTCCCGCAGGGCGTGGCCGACGACTACGACTACGGGTACGGCCTGGTGCGGGAGGCGTCGGGCGCGTTCGTGATGACGCACGCGCCGCACGCGAATCAGTCCATCAAGGGCTCGGGGTCGATGCTGCGGTGGATGCCCGGCGAGAAGTCCGAGGAGGTGGCGTTCGGGTTCCGCAATCCGCTCGGGTGGTGCGCGGGTCCCGAGGGGACGGTCTTCTTCACTGACAACCAGGGCGAGTGGGTGGCGACGAACAAGCTCTCCGCGATCGTCCCGGGCCGCTACTACGGCTACCCCAACCGGGCCCAGAAAGAACACGCGCAGAAGCCAATGGCGCGGGCGACGGTCTGGGTGCCGTACGGCTGGGCGCACTCGATCAACGGCGTGACGTACGACGCGACGGGCGGCAAGTTCGGCCCGTTCGCGGGGCAGTTCTTCATGGCGGAGCTGATGTACGGCGGCGCGATCATCCGGGCGAGCGTGGAGAAGGTGAACGGCGAGTGGCAGGGCTGCGCATTCCCGTTCTGGGGGAAGGGGCTGCTCGGGCCGGTGGTCCTGACCTTCGACCCGAAGGGTCGTCTCTGGGTGGGGAGTATCACGGAGCCCGGGTGGATGGCGCAGCCCGATCGCGGCGGCGTCTTCCGGATCGACTATACCGGCGAGCTGCCGTTCGAGATGAAGGAGATCAAGGTCCTGCCGAAGGGCTTCCGGATCGTCTTCACGCGGCCGGTCGACGCAGCGAAGGCGCGCGAGTTCGCGTCGTACTCGATCGAGCACTACCGGTACGAGTACACCGGGGCGTACGGCTCGCCCGAGCTCGACCGGACGCCGGTCGCGATCGCCTCGGTCACGGTGGCGGCCGACGGTCTGAGCGCCGACGTGACCACCGACGCGCTCGTGAAGGATCGGGTTTATCTGATCAGCCCACGCGGCGTGATGTCGGCGAAGGGCGAGCCTCTCGTCAATCCGACGGGCGCGTACACCCTCAGCGAGATTCCACGCTGAGCATGCCCGGACCCTCGGAGTCGGAGCTGATCGCCCGCTGCCGGAAGGGCGACCGCGCGGCGTTCGAGACGATCGTGAACCTCCACATGGACCGCGTTGCGGGATTGGCTCGACGTCTCCTGTCGGACGAGCACGAGGCGCTCGACGTCACGCAGGAGGTGTTTGTCGCCGCGTTCAGAGTCCTGCCCACCTGGCGCGAGGAGGCGCAGCTGTTCACGTGGCTCTACCGGACGACGGTCAATCTTTGTTCGAAGCGGCTGCGCGCGCGGAGGAAGATCGTGCCGGCAAGGTCTCACGAACCCTCGGTCGTGGTCCCCGATTCCGCCCAAGGGGCGGAGCTGGCGCAGGCCATCGAGGAGGCTCTCGAGTCGCTCTCGGATCGGCAGCGGGACGTGTTCGTCCTCTGCCACGTGCAGGGGGTACCGCTTTCCGAGATCGCGCCCCGCCTGGGTTTGTCCCTGGGGGCGGTGAAGAGCCATCTTCATCGCGCCTTGTCCACCTTGCGCGAAAAACTCAGAGGTCGTCGGGAGGTCTAAATCGCACTTTGAAGTGAGAGATCGCATTTCCTTGGACTTCAATGACTTCCATACGAGGGTGTCGCGATTTGATGTAAACCGCCGAACCCTATCAGGGGATCAAGATGCAGATATGGCGCCCTGCAAAGGATTCGAAGAGTCGATCGCCGCATCGGTCTACGATGCCCTCCAAGCCGACGAGGCTGAGCAGCTGGCCCATCACCTGGCCGGTTGTGCCGCGTGCAGCCAGGAGCTCGACGAGCTGACCCGTACCGCCGGCCTGATCGAGACGGGAGATGTGCGGCTGACTCCCGACGAGCGGGACGAAGTTCACCAGGGGATCGCGCGCCGGATCGATTCCACGTTGAGGCGGACCCGCAAGCCGATCGTGGTGCGTCGGACATGGGTCGTTCCCGCCGCCGCCGCGGCGGCGATCCTGGCAGCGTTCGTCGGCCTGCTCATCTTTGCGAACCAGCGTTCGCCGCGCCCGGGGGACGAGGAAGCGGTCGCGGTCCCCCGCGTCATTCCGCCGAAGGTCGAGCGGCTTCCGGAAGTGGCCCCGAGCCCGCCCGCGCCCAGGCCGCCGGCCCCGGAACCGATCCAGCCCGTGCCCGTGCCGAAAGCGCCGGAGCCCGAGAAGAAACTCGTGCCCGTTGAGCCGCCTGCCGAGACCCCCGCCCCCGAGAAGGCGCCGGAGCCTGTGCCCGTTCCGAAGGAGCGCGCGACCATCTCCGTCATGGCCCACGTCGAACAAGTCCAGGGCGACGTGGCTGTCGTCACGGAGGCGGGGCGGATCGCGGCGAAGCCGGGGATGGAGCTGATGCCGGGCCAGGAAATCCTCACGGGCGCGCGGTCCGGTTATGCCGTAGTCAAGGGGACGGACGGGACGCGGATCGATCTCTCGAGCGACACCGCGCTGCGCATCGTCTCCGACCTCGGCTCCGGAAGCGGCCGCACGTTCTTCGTGGCGAAAGGCGTGGTCGCGGCGGCCGTCGCAAAGCAGCCTCCTGGCCAGCCGATGCTCTTCAAGTCGCCGAACGCCGAGGCCCGGGTGCTCGGCACGCGCCTCGTCCTCGACGTCGCCGCCGAGTCGACGCGACTCGAGGTGCGCGAGGGGAAGGTGCGGCTCACGCGCATCGACGACGGAGCGGGCGTTGACGTGCCGGCCGGTTCCTTCGCGGTCGCATCCAGGGGGGCCGCCCCCGCGGCCCATCCCGACCGCGCCTCGACCGGACTCCTCGCGCTCTATCGGTTCCGCGAGGGGAAGGGCGCGATCCTCCGCGACTCCTCCGCGAGCGGCGTCCCGCTCGACCTGAAGGTGCTCGGCATGCGCGCCGTCACCTGGACTCCCGAAGGGCTCTCGCTCCACGGCAACACGCGGATCGATTCGGAGGTGCCGGCGGCGAAGATCGTCGAGGCCTGCCGCAAGTCGAACGAGCTGACGATCGAGGCGTGGGTCAAGCCGGCCAAGGCCACGGTCGACTTCGAGGCCTGCATCCTCTCTTTGTCCACCGATGTCCAGGACCGGAACTTCGCGCTCGTGCAGGGCGAGAACTCGGTCTCGAAGGACCTCTACAGCGCGACGCTCCGTCTCGCCGAGACCGATGGCGGCGGCGGGCCGCACCTTCTGACACCGAAGGCGACGTCGGAGACCAAGCTTACCCACCTCGTCTTCACGCGCAGCGCAGCCGGTGCGGAGAAGCTGTTCGTCAACGGCGTGGTCCGGGCCACCCGGACGCGGAGCGGGACGTTCGCGACCTGGAACGGCGCCTTCCGGATCATCCTCGGCAACGAGAGCTTCGAGGAGCGGCCCTGGACGGGCGACTATCGCCTGGTCGCGATCTACAGCCACGCCCTCACCGATGCCGAGGTTGCCCGCAACCACAAGGCAGGTGCCGAATGATGATCACGCTCGTCCTCGCCGCCTTTCTAGGCGACGAGACTCGCTGCAGCGATGCGGAGTTCCTGCGCCGCGTGACGCTCGACCTCGCGGGCATGCTCCCCACCGCCGCCGAGGCGCGCGCCTTCCTCTCTGACTCCGACCCCGCCCGCCGCGAGAAGCTCGTCGACCGGCTCCTCGCGTCGGCCGACTACCCGCGCCGCATGGAGCAGGCGATGACCGTTATGCTCCTCGAGCGCCGGAACGGCAAGACGATCCCCGACCTCCAGTGGACCGCGTTCCTCCGCAAGGCCTTCGCCGACAACGAAGGCTGGGACAAGGTCGTCCGCACCCTGATCGCCGCAGACGGTCGCGAGGCCGAGACCCGCCCCGCCATGAAGTTCCTCGCCGACGGCGCCCAGGCCGACGGCCACCGCATGACCAACGACGTCGCGCGGCTCTTCCTGGGCAAGAACCTCCTCTGCGCCCAGTGCCACGACCATCCGCAGATCAAGGACTACAAACAGGCCGACTACATGGGCCTCTACGCCTATCTGAACCAGAGCAAGCTCCAGCCCGACCCGAAGTCGAAGAAGCAGATCCTGGTCGAGGGAGTCGCCCCCGGCAAGGTCGAGTACGCCTCGGTCTTCAGCCCCGCCAACAAGAAGTCGACCGGCCCCCGCCTCCCGGGTGCCGAAGAGATCGAGGTCCCCAAGTTCGAAAAAGGCAAAGAGTACGAGGTCGCGCCGACCAAGGATGCGCCGGGCATCCCCAAGTTCCGCCCCCGCGAACTTCTGGCGAAGGGCGTCGTCGAGCACCCCCAGTTCGCCCGCACCGCGGTCAACCGCTTCTGGTTCCTCTTCATGGGCAAGGGGCTGATCCACCCGCTCGACCTCGACCACTCGGCCAACCCGCCCTCCGACCCGAAACTCCTCGAGTCGCTCACGGCCGACTTCAAAGAGAGCGGCTACGAGGTCAAGAAGCTCGTCCGGCGGATCGTGACGGGCGAGGCCTACCAGCGCGCCGCGGTGCCGCTCCGCGCGCTCTCGGCCGAGCAGATGACCTGGTCGGTGCTCCAGGCGACCGGCACGCTGGAGTCGATGCTCGCGACGTCCGGGCCGGCGGAGTCGAAGTTTTCCGTGAAGGAGTATCTGAACGGGAAGGGCGGCGCGCCCTCGACGATGGCCGACGTCCTCGTCTTCTTCAGCGAGATCTTCGGGAACGCGGCGGGCGAGCCCGAGGTCGACTTCCGGCCCTCGATGACTCATTCGCTCTTCCTCATGAACGAGCGTCTGGTCCTGGGCTGGCTCAAGCCGCGCCCGGGCAACCTGGTCGACCGGTTGACGAAGATCGAGCCCGTCGACGCGCTGGCCGACGAACTCTATCTGTCCATCCTGACCCGGCCGGCTGCGGCCGAGGAGCGGGCCGAGACCCAGGCGCACCTCGCGAAGAACGCGGGGCGGCGCGAGGCGGCGATCGCGGAGCTCGCGTGGGCCCTGATCGCCTCCGCAGAATTCAGGCTCAATCATTAAGAGGACGGCATGACCTACGCGTGCGGTGGTCAGGACCACGGGATCTCCCGGCGCCGGATGCTGGGGCTCATGGGCGGCCTCGGCCTCGCCGGCCTGACGCGGCCCACGTTCGCCGACGCCCTCCGCGCGAAGGACCGCCAGATCCTCTTCATCTGGCTCGACGGCGGAATGAGCCAGCTCGAGAGCTGGGACCCGAAGCCCGGCAGCGAGTTCGGCGGGCCCTTCCGCGCGATCCCGACATCGATCCCCGGCGTCCACATCAGCGAGCTCATGCCCTGCTCGGCGAGGATCGCCCACAAGCTCTCGATCGTCCGCAGCATGAGCACGCAGGACGACAGCCACTCGGTCGGCGTCGGCCGGATGCAGCGCGGCGACCCCCTCAACCGCGGCGTCGACTACCCCTATCTGGGGTCGGCGGTCGCGAAGATCCTGGGGCCGGGCACGAGCAATCTTCCGCCCTACGTCTCGATCAAGCCCGGCTCGTCCGGCTTCGTCTTCCAGGAGGCGGGGTTCCTGGGCGGCAAGTACGGCGCGCTCGCGCTGGGCGACGGCAAGCCGCCCATCCACATCAACCGCCCCGACGGCGTGACCGACGAGACTGAGCAGACGCGGCAGGACCTCCGGCGCGCCGCCGACGCCCGGTTCCGCGCGCGCCATCCCGATTCGGAAGTCGACGCCTACGACTCCTGCTACGAAAGCGCGCTCCAGCTGATCAAGCGCAAGGACCTCTTCGACCCCTCTCGCGTCTCGAAGAAGGACGTCGAACGCTACGGCACCCATCCGCTCGGGCGCCACCTCCTCCAGGCGCGGCAGCTCATAGAAGCGGGCGTCCGCTTCGTGAAGGTCACGTCCTACCACTGGGACACGCACGCCGACAACTTCGCGATGCACCGCGAGCTCGTCCCGCAGATCGACCGGCCCTTCGCCGCGCTCATCGACGACTTGGACGACCGCGGTCTTCTGGACAACGTGACGGTCGTCCTCATGTCCGAGTTCGGGCGGACGCCGAAGATCAACCAGCGCTGGGGCCGCGACCACTGGCCCGAGGCCTGGTCGCTCGCGCTCGCCGGCTGCGGCATCCAGAGAGGGGTCGTGACGGGGAAGACCTCGCCCGACGGGGCCTTCGTCGACGAGAAGCCCTACGACGTCGGCCACGTCTTCCACACGCTCTTCCGGGCGGTCGGGATCGACCCCGACAAGGAGACCTACAAGCACAACGGCCAGACGCTCGCCATCGCCCGCGACGACATGGGGCCGATCAAGGAGGTGCTGGCGTGACGCCCCCCTTCGCACATCTCTTGACTGGTGCTTCGGGGGGCAAGCCCGAGGACCCCGCGATCGACATCACGAAGGCGTGGGTCGAGAAGACGTTCAAGCACCCAAAGCTCCTGACGTCCTGCCGGATCAGCCCGTCGGGCCGCTGGGCGGCGGCGGGCGGGATCGACGCGCAGGTCCATCTCTGGGATCTCGAGAGTGACCGGAAGCTCTCTCTCGAGGGCCACTCGGGCTGGGTGACGGCGCTGGCGTTCTCGGCCGACGGCACGCGGCTCCTCTCGACCGATTCGCAGGGCGGCGTGCGGGCGTGGTGGGTCGAGGACTCGGGCGCGGTGCCGCTTTGGACCCGGAAAGAGGCGCACGCGGGCTGGATCCGCGCGGCGGCGGCGAGCCGCGACGGCCGGTTCTTCGCGACCGCGGGCCACGACCGCGTCGTGCGGCTCTGGTCGGCGGGCGATGGCGCGAAGGTCCGCGAGCTGCCGGGTCACGCCGGCGAGATCTACAGCCTCGAGTTCCATCCGGATGGCCGCTCGCTCGTGAGCGGGGACCTCTTTGGGAAGGTGCGCCACTGGGACCTCGAGAGCGGGAAGCTCGTGCGCGAGATCGACGCGTCGGTCCTCCACACGCGGGGCGAGGACTTCCTGGCCGACGTCGGCGGCGTGCGCTCGATGGCGTTCGACGCGAAGGGCGAGACGCTCGCTTGCGGCGGGCTCTCCGACGCGAAGAGCAACACGTTCTGTCCCGGCGCGCCGACGGTCCTCTTCTATGACTGGGCGACGGGCGCGCAGAAGCTCAAGTTCAAGGCGAAGGAAGACAAGATCGACGGCGCGGTCACGAGTCTCCGATACCTTCCCGACGGCACGCTGGCCGGGACGGCGGAGGGACAGTCGATGGGCGCGGTCTGGTTCTGGAAGGACGGCGAGTCCGACCCCTTCCATACGATCTCGAGCCAGTCGGTGTACGGCGTGGACCTCCATCCCGACGGCCGGCGGATTGCGGCGACCGGGTTCGAGACGGTGGGCCGCGGCGGCAACGGCCGGCACGTTCAGCGCGGCGGCTACCTCGGCAACGGCGGCCAGCTTCGCCTGATCAGTCTGCTTCCGAAGCCGGCCCCGGCGAAAAAGAAGTAGGAAAAGCTCCAAGCGAGACGCTCCAAGCTATAATTCCCCCTGTCCGCGCGTAGGGTAACTATCGCAACGGAGCAGGGACGGACAGCATGGGGTGGTTGAAGCGGATCATCGGCGGCAAGGAGGCGGCTCCGCCGCCCCCGCCCCGGAAGGAATCGCCGGCGCTGCCCCCCGCGCCTCCCCCGCCGCCCCGCGCGGAACCGGCCACGTCGAAGCGCGTCAAGGCGGAAAAACCCCAGGTCGCCGAGGCGACGAAGGTGCGCAAGGCCGAGACCGCGGTCGCCGACCCGAAGGAAGCGAAGTCGTATCTCCTCCGCGCCCTGACGCGGAAAGAAAAGGGCCGCCTGGACGAGGCGATCGCCGACCTCACGAAGGCCATCCAGCTCAACCCCAAGATCGCGCAGGCCTATTTCCAGCGCGGCCAGGCCCGGCAGGCCAAGGGGCAGTTGAACGACGCGATGGCGGACTACACGAAGGCGATCGAGCTGAAGGACGACTACGCCGAAGCCTATTCGAATCGTGGGGTCATTCGCGAGCGCAAGGGCGACACGGCGGGCGCCAAGGCCGACTACTCGAAGTCGATCGAGATCGAGATCCGCAACGCGCTGGCGAAGGAATACCCGGGCTACGTGCCTCCCAAGGAGGGCTAAATTCTTTAGCCCGGCGGATACTTCCATTCGCGTTGGGACGTTCATTAGTGGGGCGAGCAAATCGGTGTCGGACCGGGCGAGCCTTTTCCCGTCCACGGTATAGGAGCGGAGATCTTTTAGATGCACATCCTTCTTTCAGCCGCGATCTTTCTCGCCCAGGCCCCGCCCGCCGAGAAAGAGGTCAAGCACCCCATCACCGGCCAGTTCCACGGGGACATCAAGGACCCCGTGAAGAAGGACGTCCTGATGAAGGTCGCCATGCAGGCGCCCTCGAAGCTTCCCGAGCCCAAGACCCTCGGCCTCATCATCCTGCACCACGGGATGAACGGGAACGAGATGAACTACTTCGGGGGAGCGGTCGACTGCGCGAAGCGGATCGGGCTCAGCGAGCAGTACGTCATCGTCGCGGGCAAGTCGCGCGGGCCGGGATGGACCCCCGCGGACGACGAGTACGAGCTCCGTCTGATCGCCTGGTTCAAGGAGACCTACCCGATCGACCCGCGGCGCGTCTACATCTGGGGGAGCTCGAACGGCGGCGCGCACGTCGGACGTTTCGGCTGGCAGCACCAGGATCTCCTGGCCGCGGTCTGCGGCTACTGCGGGAGCTACGACTTTTCCAAGCCGCCCGAGAACCTGAAGAAGCTGCCGCCGCCCGCGATGGTAGCCGAGGGGAAGACGGAGTGGTACTTCGTCCACGGCGGCAATGACGGACCCGAGAAGTCGGGAAATGCCGCGAAGGAGCTCCACTCGAAGGGCTACCGCGTCATCTTCCGCAAGCTCGACGGCTACGGTCACACGGACATCTGGGACGGGAACGGGCACCCCGACAAGGTGCTGGTCGACGCCGTCCGCGACGACTGGTTCTCGTGGATGCACTCGCTCCGGCACAAGGAGATCGCGCCCACGAAGGACGAGCGGGCGGAGCTCTCCGCGATGGCGGGGAAGGTGAAGACCGAGAAGCTCGAGGGGATCAAGCCGGTCCTCGCCGAGATCTCGCGGATCGGCGGCGCGCCGGGCGGGAAGCTCAACGACGCCGCGATGGACTCCGCCGACCCGGAGGTCCGCGCCGCGGCGGCGGCCACCACGGAGAAGACGCTCTACGGCAGGGAGTCGGTGGCCGAGCTGATCAAGCTGCTCAAGGACAAGTCGGACGAGGTGAAGCAGGCGGCGTTCCGGGGTCTCGCGACCGCGTCGGACTTCCGTTACGCGGAGGCCCAGGACGCGCTGATCCGCGCGGCCCGCAGCAAGAACGCGCCCGCCGCGGAGCGCCAGCTGGCGATCGAGGGGCTCGGGCGCACCGTGAAACTGATGCTCGCCGGGAACTTCGAGGACAGGCTGGTGATCTGGTCGCTCGTGCTGCTCCTGGACGACGACGACGCGAAGGTCCGGGAGTCGGCGTTCGCCACGCTCGAGAAGGGCGTGAAGGACACGTTCGAGTACAGGCCCGACCTGCCGACGGCCGACCGCAAGGCCTCGGTGGCGAAGTGGCACGCGTGGTGCACGAAGGTCGCCGGTGCCCTGGACGCCCCGGCGGCGGCACGATAAGAGGAGACGGGATCTATGAGCACGCTGCTGGTTCTCGCGCTGTCGCTCTTCGCGCAGGCGCCCAAGGACGACAAGGGCCCGCCGAAGACCGGCGAATTCAAGGACGACTACAAGAATCCGCAGACCAAGGCTCTCGTCATGCACTACCTCATGCGAGCACCCGAAAAGCTGCCGGAGCAGAAGCACCTCGGCCTCATCGTCGCATTCCACGGGATGAACGGGAACGAGGACAGCGTCACCAAGTTCACCCTCGAGGCCGCCAAGCGCACGGGCCTCGTCGACCAGTACGTCATCATGGGCGGCAAGTCGAAGGGCGCCGGCTGGGCGACGAACGATGACAAGGACGTCCTCGAGTGGATCGCCTGGGCCAAGGCGACCTATCCCATCGACCCGCGGCGCGTGCACATCATCGGCATGTCGAACGGCGGCTGGATGGTGAAGCGCTTCGGCTGGGAACACCAGGACTTCCTGGCGAGCGTGACCTCGTATTGCGGCGGTGGCGTGGACTTCTCCGGCACGCCCAAGGGCGAGAAATCGGCGCCGAAGTTCGGGCCCATGAGCCCCGCCGAGACGAAGACCGAGTGGTACTTCGTGCACGGCGACGCGGACGAACAGGTGGGCGTCGACGCCTCGCGCAAGGCCTGCGCGCAGCTCAAGGAGAAGGGTTACCGGTACATCTACCGCGAGATCATGGGCGCGAACCACGGCGGCATCACGCAGTACCCCGACGTGGCGGACGACGTGCTGCGGTTCATGAACGCGCTCCGGCACAAGGAGATCCCCGTCGCCAAGGACGAGAAGGCCGAGCTCTCCTCGATGCTCGGAAAGGTGAAAACGGAGAAGCCCGAGGGGATGGGGCCAATGATCGCCGAGACGTCGCGGATCGGCGGGATCCCGGCCGTCCGCGTGGTCAACGGCGCCATGGAGAACCCGGACCCCGAGGTCAAGAAGGCGGCGATCCAGACGACCGGGACGACGATCTACACCCGCGACGTGGTGTTGGAACTCGTCAAGCTCCTCAAGGACAAGTCGGACGAGGTGAAAGCCGAGGCGTACAAGGGCCTGGCGTCCGCGTCCAACTGGCGGTTCGCCGAGGCGCAGGAGACACTGGTGCGCGTCGCGAAGAGCAAGAACACGCCGATCGCCGAGCGCACGCTCGCGATCGAGGGGCTGGGGAAGACCGCGAAGCTCCAGTTCCACGGCAACTTCGAGGACAAGCACGTCATCTGGACGCTCGTGATGCTCCTCGACGACGACGACGAGAAGGTGCGCGAGACCGCGTTCGCGCAGGTCGAGAAGGTCGTCAAGGACACGTTCCAGTACAAGCCCGACCTCCCGACGACGGAGCGGAAGACCTCGGTGGGCAAGTGGAAATCCTGGATCGCGACGAAGTGCGGTCCGTACGAGGCGATCGCGGCCGGGAAGTAGACGGCGCGCGGAGACTCAGGAGCTCTCGGCGTAGCCGTCGCGGACGCCGAGCCGCCGCGCAGCGACCGGTGAAGAACCTGGGTCGATCAGCTTTGCATCCTGAGGTAGAATTACCCCGTGGCTTTCCCGCCGAGTTCATCAAGAGCGTTGAGTATGCGGAGTGGGTGAAGTCCCGGAAGTGAGAATGCAGGGAGGCTGTCCCATGTTCGAACCCATCAACATCAATCGCCGCGCGTTCCTCAGGGTCGCCGCCGTCGGCGCCGCCGCGGCCGCCGTGGGACCGCTTGCGCAAGCGGCGATCACGGGTGATGCGCCCGAGACCGTCGTCAAGACCCTCTACGATTCGCTCACCGAGAAACAGAGGGGCGAGGTCTGCTTCCCCTGGGATCACAAGGACAAGGACCGCG
>JBGPCZ010000045.1:0-36019 GCA_041482015.1 Planctomycetota bacterium
CCAGATGGAGACGGTGGCGTTCTGCGGGTGGGCGGCCGCCTGCGTCCCGCGCGCCCCGCGGAACATCGTCCCGGACGACTTGTCGTAGAGGACGATCTCGTTCCCGATCAGGAGCGGCGTCAGGTACGACGGGATCCAGCTGTCATCCTGCACCGCGAACGAGGTGGCGCCCGGGGTCATCGCGGAGGAGAGCTTCGTGATGACCTTGTCCCCCCCGGGATTCACGTGGCTGAATTTCTGCTGGGGATGGGCGAACCCGTCGACCAGGAGCGCGAGCTGCGCGTAGCGGGTCCCCTTCCAGTAGCCGCCGAAGTGGTACCAGGTGTCCTTGACGGGATTGAACGGCTGGCGAATCTCGGCGGCGCCGCTCACGATCTTGTCGTTCGGATTCGGATCGCCGAGGCCGCTGTCGCAGACCGTGAAGATGAGCTCGCCGTTCTCGACGCGGAGCGTGACCCGGTTCTCGAAATTCTTCTCTCGGACGTCGAAGATCTGGATCGGGTTGGGGATGGACTCGAAGCGCACCCACAACTCCATGCCGCCCGCGGCGATGTCGGGCGTCTGCTGGTCGGGGGCCGGCGGATTCTGCTGGTTGTAGTTGAACGTGAAGACCTGGCCCCACGGATACGTCTGGGCGGTGTTCTGGAGGCGCTTGCCCTCCTGCGAATCGTCGAAGTGCTCGCGCGGGTCCTGGTTCTTCCAGTTCTGCAGCTGCTTCTCCAGGCCCGACGCCCCCCGGTAGTCGCGCGCGGCAAAGAGCTGGACGAACGCTTCGTTGCCACCCTTCCCCTGCTTCTGCTGCGGCTTGAGCGTCACGTCGCTCGGCCCGATCGGCGTGCCCGATGGGGAGGTGACCTGGAGATTCTGGAGCGGGAGCATGTTGGGGAACGTCGCCACGCGGCCGCCGAACGGGTAGCCGCCGTAGAACTTCGGGTCGCCCATCGACACGACGAGCTGCATCACCATGAGGTCGAAGTCGAGCTGGCTCTCGACGTACCGCGTGAGCGGATTGGGCGGCGAGACGCTGACGACCTCGCGAAAGCCGCGGGCGGCGACCTCGGCGCCCGCGGGGTTGTTCACCGAGGAAAGCCCCTCGACCGTGTAGACGTCGTACGACTTGAAGCAGAGGGGGACCGTGCCCGTGCCGTCGAGGATCGCGGCCGTCGGGCAGACCGAATTGAGCAGCACGGCAATCCCCTGGGTCGCCGTCAGACCTGACTGCGCGAGGGCGAGGGCGAACTGCTCGATCCGCCGGAAGTCCTTCCCGTGGAATTGATTGGCCAGCCGGATCGCCTCCCCGCGGCCCACCTGGCTGTCGGGGAAAACCATCCCGCTCTTCGAATCCCAAAGGTGAAGGCCCTCGAAGATCGCGATCAGCGTCTCGCGCTTCGCGGTGTTCAGGTTCACCGGGTGGCGAAACTCGACCTCGATCACGCCATCGACGAACTGGGCGGGCATCGCCGGGTTGAACTCGATGCCGTTGGGCGTCTGGCCCAGGATGTAGTTGGCGCTGACCTTGGTCTCGAACGGCTTGAGGCCCGGCTTCGAGGCACGGACGCGGGCGTTGACTCCGAAGACCTCGGGGCGGTCGACGTAGAGCCCGTTCGATCCGATCACGTTCTGCTGCGAGGGGAGGACGTTTCCCATCCCGCGGATCCGCTGGGGGAAGACCCAGTTCGAGTCGCGGCCGGAGTAGAGGGTGAGGTAGTCCTTGAGGCTGACGGCGCGGCTGTCGACCATCTGCTGCACGCGCTGGATGGCGGCGGGCGGCGCGCTTCGGACGTTGAGTTTTCCCTGCTCGTCCTGGACGGAGATCCCCCAGATCACCCCCTTGGGGTCTGAGACCTTCGCGTTCCGCGTGAGGTACATCTCGTCGGTCCGGATGTCGAACTCCTGGGCGTTGTCCCAGTAGTACGACGAGAAGACGCCATTCGGGAAGCGGCGCTCGATGGGGTCGAGGCTGTACATGAGGCGCCAGAGGGCGTAGTTCCTGGCGCCGTCGGCGCCGTAGTCGGCCTGGGACTCGTAGCGGGAGAGCGTGCCGGAGCGTTCCTGGAGGATCATGGAGAGGACGAATGGCGTGGCGACGATCGCCAGGGCGAGGATGACCGTCATGACGAGCACGAGCGCGATGCCCCGTTCGCGCCCGCGACCTGCACGGCTGATGGTCTTACCCATGCGTCTCTCGCCCCCAGTCCGCCCTTCCACCCTATGATACAGCGTACAAAACAGACGGTCTGTTTTGTACGCCCTTCTTGTGACACCCCCCGGGCGGCTTTCTTGACCGATTCGCCCGGAAGTTCTTGGGGCTGAGGCGGAAGGCGAAGCTGGGATAAATCCACCCGGTGGGTTTATCCCAAGATCTTGTGGAGAACGTTGCCCGAGACGTCGGTCAGGCGGAAACGGCGGCCATTGTGGAGGTAGGTGAGCTTCTTGTGGTCCATCCCCAGGAGGTGCAGGATCGTGGCGTGCAGATCGTGGACCGAGACGGGATCGACGGCGGCCTTCCAGCCGATCTCGTCCGTCTCGCCATACGAGACGCCCGCTTTGACCCCGCCGCCGGCCATCCAGACCAGGAACCCGTGCGGGTTGTGGTCGCGCCCCTGGCTCTTCTCCGAGACCGGCATCCGCCCGAACTCGCCGCCCCACACGACCAGCGTCGTGTCCAAAAGACCCCGCCGCTTCAGGTCCGCGAGCAGCCCCGCGATCGGCCGGTCCGTCTCCGCGCACCGCGCGTCGTGGTTCGACTTGATGTTGTCGTGCGCGTCCCACTCGTCATTCACGTACGCCTGCACGAACCGCACGCCGCGTTCGACGAGCCTCCGCGCGAGCAGGCATTTCTCCCCAAAGGGACGCGAGACCCCGACGTCCAGGCCGTACAACTTCCGCGTCCCCTCGTCCTCCTTCGACAGGTCGACCAGGTCCTTCGCTTCCGACTGCATCCGGTACGCGAGCTCAAAGGACTGGATTCGCGCCTCGAGCTCCGAGTCGCCCGCGTGGGCCGCGAGGTGGTCCGCGTTCAGTTGCGCCGCAAGGTCGAGCTGCCGTCGCTGCCCCTCCGCCGTCACGTCGGCCGGACGCGCCAGGTTCAGGATCGGCGCCGCGCCCGACCGGAACGTCGTCCCCTGCCAGGAGGAGGGCAGGAACCCCGACCCCCAATTCGCCGGGCCGCCCTTGGAGCCGCGCGAATTCCCCAGCACGATGAATCCCGGCAGGTTCCGGTTCTCCGACCCGAGGCCGTACGTCACCCACGACCCGACGCTCGGGAAGCCGACCCGCACCATCCCCGTGTTCATCTCGTACATCGCCGGGCCGTGGTTGTTCGACTCCGCCCAGCACGACTTCACGAACGCGATGTCGTCCACGCACTCCGCGATCGCCGGGTACTTCTCGCAGACCCACGCCCCGCTCTGCCCGTGCCTTTTGAATCCATAAGGGGACTTGAGGAGAGGCCCGGGGCTCCCGAAGAACGTCTCGATCCCGTCGACTTTCTTGCCGTGACCGTTCTGGAGCGCCGGCTTCGGGTCGAAAAGATCGAACCCGCTCGGCCCGCCCTCCATGAAGAGCCAGATCACTGACTTCGCCCGCGGCGCGAAGTGCTCCTGCGCGTCGAGCAACCGCCCGAGCGCGAGCAGTCCCAGTCCGCTCCCCGATCGACAGAGAAGCTCGCGTCTAGTCAACATAGATGAACTCGTTGATGCAGAAGAGGACATGACACAGGTCGACAAGCGCCATTCCTTTCGCGGCTTCGAGCTCTTTTGATTTCGCCGGCCGGCCGAGCGCCAGCTCGAACGCCCGCTCCGGCGTCCCCGCCCTCGCCGCGAACGCGATCGCGCAGTCGCGCACGAAGGGATCGTTCAGGAGGGTCACCGCCTGCGTGGCCACCGTCGTCCGCGCGCGCCGGCCGCAACTCGCGGAGGCCGCCGGCCCATCGAAGCACTCCAGGAACGGCGTCATCACCGAGCGCTTGACGAACACGTACACGCTCCGGCGCCCCGGCTCGGCCGCGTTCTTCGGATAGTCGTCCTTCGTCCGCGTCACCATCGCCTCCGCCGGGATCCGCACCCGCACGGACGGCCCGTACAGTTTCGGGTCGAGCCGGCCGCTCACGGCCAGCATCGCGTCGCGGATCGCCTCGGCCTCGAGCCTCACCGGCCGGCGCGGCGACTGGTAGGCGCGGCTCAGCACGATCCGCCGGTGGATCGGCTTGAGCTTCCAGCCGCCCCTGATGAGTTCCGACGCCAGCGCATCCAGAAGATCCACGTTCGTCGGCCGTTCGCCCTGCGTGCCGAAGTCGTTCGGGCTCGCGACCAGCCCCTCCCCGAAGTGATGGAGCCAGAGGCGGTTAACGATCACGCGCGCGACCAGCCGGCCGGCGCCGCCCTCGACATCCGTCAGCCAGCGGCCGAGTGCCACGCGCGGCTCGCCGGCCCACGCGCCGCCCAAGACCTTGAGCGGCCCGGGCTGCACCTCCTCGACCTTTGAATCGACGTCGCCGCGACCGAGCAGGTAGGCCTTCTCGGGCTCGCCGTCGACGACCGTCAGCGCCTTTGCGGGCGACCCCGCCACCGCCATCGCATCCCACGTCGCGCGCTCAGCCTCGCTCAGTCGCTCCCGAAGCATCGCGTCGGTGACGTTCACCGCGGCCGCGTGTTTCTTGTGGAGATTCGCCGACGTCTGGTTGTTCGGATGGACCGGCTGGCGGAGGATGTCCTTGTCCTCTTCCGAAATCACGAGCGCCCGGATGTTGGATTCGCGGACGACGGCACGCCGGGGCTCGAGCCACTCCTGCAGCTTGCGGTGCGCCGTCGAGAGGGGCGTCTCCTGCCGCTTCGTCGAGACGAAGCACGCGGCCAGCTGGTAATACTCCTTCGATGCGATCGGGTCGTACTTGTGGTCGTGACAGCGCGCGCAGCCGACGGTGAGCCCGAGGAACGCCTGCGCGGTGGTCGTCACGAGGTCGTCGATCTCGTCGCTCCGGTACTTCTCCTTGTTCCGCCGCGAATCGGTCGGGGTCGTCGTCGCCTCGGGCCCGCACGTGAGGAATCCCGTGAGCGCGAGCGCGACGGGGTTGTCGGGCGAGAGTCGATCGCCCGCCAGCTGCCAGCGGACAATGTCGCTGAACGGGACGTCGTCGTTCAGCGCGCGGATGACGGCGTCCCGGTATTCAAAGGAGGTCTTCCGGTCGAAGTCGCTCTCGTAGCCGGCGCTGTCGGCATAGCGGGCGACATCCAGCCAGTGCCGGCCCCACCGCTCGCCGTACTGGGATGACGCGAGAAGCCGGTCGACGAGGGCCTCGTAGTCGGCCTCCTCGCCTGGCGCGGGCGGCAACCCGGTGAGATCAAACGTCACGCGGCGGATGAGGATCCGGCGATCGACGGGCGTTCCCTGGTCGAGCGCGGCAAGCGAGCCCTTCCTGAGCGGTGCGAAGGCCCAGTGGGTCTCCTTTGGAGACCGGTCGACGAGCGGCCGCCCGATCTTCGCGCCGGCGTCGATCCAGGCGGCGAGGGCCGCGATATCGACCGCCGGGAGCTTCGGCGCCTTCGACGGCATGTGAGGGTCGGTTTCGTGGGTGACGAGCTGGAGAAGGAAACTCTTCTTCGCGTTTCCGGGGAGGATGGCCGCGCCGCTCTCGCCGCCCTCCAGCAGGGCCTTTGACGTCGAGAGGTCGAGCCCGCCCTTGCGGGTCTTCTCGTTGTGGCACTTGACGCACGAGCGCTCGAGGACGTCGGGCCCCGCTTGGAGCGCGAGAAGGGCCAGGCCCGCCAGGATTCCCATCTCCCTTCCGTGCGCGCGAAAGCATGGTTCGTGTAGGGAAATCGGACAAAGAACGCCGCGCGCCGGAATCCGCAACATGAGGGTTTCCTAAGAACCCCGGCGATCCCCTATCCACTTCGGCGAACGCGTCGTACGATATATCCGGATGCAGGAGAAGAGCACCCCACCCTCCGGGGCCAGCCAGACGAAGAAGCGAGTGGAGGGCCCCCCGCCCCAACTCGCCCAGCTCCAGAAGGACCCCGCCAACTGCGTCCAGCACTACGTCCTCGTTGAAGTGCTCGGCCGCGGCGGCATGGGGCAGGTCTGGAAGTCGTGGGACACGAAGCTCCAGCGCTGGGTCGCGATCAAGTTCCTCACGCTCGAAAACGAGGACAGTGTCAAGCGGTTCGAGCGCGAGGCGCGACTGGCCGCGCGGCTCCATCATCCCAACATCGCGGCGATCCACGAGTTCGGGGAGCACAAGGGGCGCCACTACCTCGTCATGGAATTCATCGACGGGCTCGGCCTCGGGAAGGCCGCGCTCGCCCTCCGCCCCGCCGTCGAGGCCATCGCGAAGTGCGCCCGCGCCCTCGAGGTCGCCCACCAGCTCGGCGTCATTCACCGCGACCTGAAGCCCGACAACCTCATGATCACCCCCGCAGGCTGGCCGTACGTGATGGATTTCGGCCTGGCGAAGACCGTCGAGACCGAGGCCTCCCTCTCGGTCTCGGGCGACGTGCTGGGCACGCCGTCGTTCATGTCACCCGAGCAGGCCAAGGGAGAGATCGACTCGCTCGACGCGCGGACCGACGTCTACTCGCTCGGCGCCACGCTTTACGCCCTCGTAACGGGCCAGAAGCCGTTCATGGGCAAGACGACCGTCGAGATCCTCGTCAAGGTCGTGAACCAGGACGTCGTCCCACCGCGCAAGATCAAGCCCGAGGTCCCCGGCCCCGTCGAGGCAGTCGTCCTGAAGGCGATGGAGAAGGAGCGGGACCGCCGCTATCCCACCGCGGACGCGCTCGCCGACGACCTCGAACGCTTTCTCGGCAACGCGGACGTGGAGGCGCGGCTCCCGTCCCTCACGTCCCTCATCGTCCGACGCCTGAAGCGCAACCTCGTCCCCGCCGCGCTCGGCTTCGCACTCCTCCTCGCCGCCGTGATCGGGATCGTCGCCTGGTCCGGCCGCTCGGACTCCGGATGGATCGACACGTTCCGCAACGAGCGACAAGCCCTCGAGTACGAGGCCTACAAGCCCGGCAACGCCGGGCTCCCGGCGAGGATGAACGGGCTCCTCCAGAAATTCCCGTCCCTCTCCGCCGGCGAGGCGCGGGAGGTGGCCGACTGGTTCCGCGCGCAGATCGAGATCGCCGAAAAGGATGGGAAGACCTGGCCGGGCCGCCCCCGGTCGGAGTGGCCGATGCTGAAGGAGGGGGCCTCCCGCGCCCGCGCGTGGTGCGATGCGGCCTCCACCGTGCTCCAAGGGATCGGGGGCGACCTGGCCCCCCTGGCGCCGCGGCTGGTCGCGGTCCGGCGCGCCGCCGAGGCCGTGCTTGCCTACCGCGGGGAATTCAAGCTGCGGGTCGCCGTCGCGCCCTTCGCGACCGTGAAGGAACTCAAGCGCGCCGGGCAGAGCGTGCCGCTCAAGGACCGCCAGACCCCGCTCGTCCTCGACGAGCTCGAGATCGACGACTACGAGATCGAGCTCTCGCACCCGTCTCTCGCAAGCGTAAAGGTCTCCCTTCCGGCCTCGAAGCTGGCGGACGGCACCACCTACACGATCGTGGGCGACCTCCGCAAGGAAGGCTCCGTCCAAGTCAGGCCATAGGAAAGAATTGAATGGATCTTCCCCGTGCCTCCGTGCCTCTGTGGTTTTCTTTCTTGCGAGATCGTGATATTCTCCCGGAGAGAACCAGGCTGGAACGGCGCTCCGGGTGAGGCGCCGCTTCCAAAGGAAGGATGCATGAGCGCCGATTTCCAGACCAAGACTCTCGTCCAACCCCGCCCTTCCCTCATCATCATCAAGCCAAGTCTTGGGTACCGGTTTTTCCTTTTCGCATTCGGAGCCGGCTTTGGATCCTTTGGAGTGTTCGCGGCGTACGAGATGATCACCGACCCTCGCAGCGAAATCACTCATCTTTGGGTTCCGGTGATCCCTCTCTTCATCGCGCTCTTGGCGCTTCTGCTGTTCTTCGGAGGAGGAAAATACTCCTTCGATCGGGCGAGGAAGGAATTGACGGATACCACCCTTTGGTTTCGTCGAACGCGAGACCTCGCCGACATCGTCCGCGTGCAAGTCAGTCTTGGCGGGGAGCACTCGAGGGGGGACGGAGGAGGCTCCTACACCAGTTTCAGGCTCGCCGTGGTATTCAAAAACTCCGAAGAAGCACCGCTACTCCTGGCGGACGATGCCGCTTACACCTGGACCTGCCATGCAGCCGCAACCCTGGCGCGATTCCTCGAGGTGCCCATGACGAACGAGGCCGCTTCGACCCAAATCCTCTAACCCCCACGGGCCGGCGACCGGGCGCCCTGTGCCTCCGTGCCTCCGTGGTTTTCCTGCTTACTGGAGTGAAGCGAAGATCCGCTCGATCTTCGGGCCCCACCGCGCGGGATCCAGCGGGCCGCCGGCCTGCGCGAGCGACCGGCCCAGCTCGCCCAGCGTCTTGATCTCGTCGTCCACGCTCTTGCCCGCGAGGAGATCGCGCAGCGCGGTCGCCGCCACGAGGTCCGTCAGGAGCTTGCGCGAGGCGTCCTTCGAGAGCCGCGCGCCCTGCTGGTCGCGGAGCCGGGTGAGGCTCGAGATCATGCCCTCGAGCGCCACGTCCGGAGAGTCGGCCGTGAAGCAGGCGTCCACGTCCATCTTGTCGAGGTCCGAGGGATCCACCGGGAACTCCTCCATCAGGAGCGCGATCGGCTTGGAATGATCGTGCACCCCGTTGCGCGTCATGAAGTCCCGCGGGAGCTTCGCGATCGACACGCTCCAGCGACCCCGAAGCTTCTCGGCAGCGTCGCGGGCCGCGCGCCGGGCCTCCGGCGAACCCTCCCTGGCCGAGGCGATCAAGCCCCGGATCATCTCTTCCAGGTACCGGTAGCCGGTGATGTTGGACGCCTTGAACCAGCGGTTCTCCCCGCTCCGCTCGAGAGGCTCGGTCCCCACCATCTGCGCCAGCAGGAGCTCGAGGACCGGGGTCGCCTCCTCCAGCCGGGCGTGCGCCTCGGTCTGCCGGAGGCGCTCGAAGGCCGCCCGTTCCTTCCGCGACCACTCGAGCGCCGGCCACGTCCCCACCATTTCGCTCTCCGCGGGGACCGAAAACTTCCTCGCAAAATCCAGTGCGTTCATCCCCCGCAGGTCGGCGGGCTTCGGATGGTTCTCCATCGCCTTCACGAACTCCTCCTGCGCCTCGAGGACGAACTTGCGGCAGTGCTCATCCGTCTGGAGGGAGAAGTCGCGGCGCTTTTCGGGGGAGAGCACGCCGCCCTTGGAGTCGATGCTGTCGCGCGCGGACTTGTAGCGGTGATCCTCGATCATCTTGAACCAGGCTTCGCGGAAGGACTGCTCCGCCGCCGTCTCTTTCGGCGACTCCCTGGGCGGATCCGGGGGCTTCACCATCTTCAGCTTCTTCTGTGATTCCTCGGCGACGGCGAGCAGTTTCTCGCTCGACTTGACTCCCGCGTCCACCGAGGCCTTCAGATCGGTGATCGCGGCGGCCAGGAGCTTCGATGCCGCCTGCGGATCGGTCTTCGCCTGTCCGGCGAGGTAAAGCTGGATCCTCCCCCGCGCCTGGTGGGGGAAGAAATCGACGGTGCGCAGGACCGTACCCCCGGGTCCGGTGAAGGCGAGACGCCGGTCTTTCGTGCTGATCTTCGGGTTGTTGAAGACCCGCTCGATCACGTCGAGCGCGCCCTTCGGATCGTTGTCCGCGGACTGCTGCGCCTTCTGGACTTCCTCCAGGGCCAGGGCGTAGGCCTCGCGGTGAACCTGGCCCTTGGGGACCGTCTCGGTCTCCTGGGCCGCGAACAGGACGAGCAGGGTCGCGATCATGATTGTCATCCCGGGTTAATCATGGCCTTCTGGCAACTCCTGATTAGAACGCCAGGCACACTATAAATTCCGAATCCTGTTAAGAAAGAAGGGCGATCTCCGTTGTAACATAAGAAAGGCCCCATGTCCGGACCCCCGTTGGAGCGGGACGGTCGGCGGGGGATACCGAAGGAGGATCTCATGAGGCGCCTGACACTCACGGCGGTCGCGGTGGTGGTAGCCGCGATCTTCTCCTACGCCCAGGCCGGCGTGGTCAACACGGCCAAGACCGCGCAGAGCAAGAACACCACGCAGCCCAACCAGGAGCAGCCCGGACCGTTCGGGTTCCCCGGCCACAAGACCCTGTGCGAGAAGCTGATGGCCACCCCCGAGCAGGACGCGGCCATCCTTCGCATCTACAACGACTACAAGAAGAAGGAGCAGAAGCTCCAGCAGGCCGCGGCCCAGGCGGCCCAGAAGAAGAACAACGACAACGCCGCGGCCTCCACGATGCCCGACGCCGCCACGCTCAAGGGAAACATGATCACGGAGATCCGCGCGGTGATGGCGACCGACGAGCAGAAGAAGAAGTTCCAGGAAGTCATCGACGACCTGGGCGCCAAGAAAAAGAAGAAGACCTAGTCGTCGACGGCCGCCGCTCCCCGATCGTAGAATGGGGAGCGTGACCCACGAGTTTCCCGAGACCCGCTGGTCCCAGCTTCTCGAGCTGCGCGACCCCGCCCATCCCCGCCACGCGGAGCACCTCGAACGTCTCGCCCGCCAGTACTGGAAACCGGTCTACCATTACGTCCGTGCCCTCCGACCCTCCGCCGACGCGGAGGACCTCGCCCAGCAGTTCTTCGCGACCCTCCTGTCGCGCCATGACTTCGAACGCCTCTCCCCGGAGCGCGGGAGCTTCCGTGGATTCTTGAAAACAGCGCTTCGTAATTTCCTGGTGAGCGCCGATCGCGCCGCCGCCGCCCGCCCCCGGCTCTTCCCCTTTGAGGAGGCCGAGGCGGCGTGGAAGGATGACCGACTCTCCCCCGAGCAGGCCTTCGACCGGGAGTGGGCCCGCGGCGTGCTCGTCGAGGCGACCGCCCGTCTTCGCCAGCAGTCCACCACCGCCGCCTTCGGGATTTTCCGCGAGTACTGTCTCGAGGAGTCGGGTGCGAGCTACGGGGAGCTCGCGCGAAAACACGGCGTGACCGAGGACAACGTCCGTAACCGTCTTCGCGAGAGCCGCCTGCGGCTTCGCGAGATCCTCGAAGAGATGCTGCGCGATTATCTCAGCCCGGGGCAGAGTGTCGAAGAGGAGCTTCGCTTCATCCTCTCCAGATGAACCTCGACCGCCTAAAAAGCTTCCTGGACGACCCCGGCCGGCGGATCGGCAAGTACGAGATCGTCCGCGAGGTCGGACGCGGCGGCATGGGAATCGTCTACGAAGCCTTTGATCCCGACTTGCGCCGCACGGTCGCGCTCAAGGTCCTCAAGAAGGAGGACTCGGACCGGCTGCGCCGCGAGGCCTCGGCCGCCGCGAAGCTGCGGCACCCGAACATCGTGACGGTGCACGAGGTCGGCGCCGACTACATCGCGATGGAGTTCGTGCCCGGCCGCGCCGCGATCACGCGGGCCACACTCGCCGCCGTCGCCCGCGCCGTCGCGTACGCCCACGCCCAGGGCGTCGTCCACCGCGACCTGAAACCGGGCAACCTGCTGGCGGACGGCAACCGCGTCGTCATCACCGACTTCGGGCTCGCGACGGAAAAGACGGGCGGCACGCCCGGATACTCCGCGCCCACGACCGGCCCCGAGGCGGACGTCTTCGCGCTCCGCGTGATGGCGAAAGAAGCAGGACTGGGTGACGTCAGGGCCGCCACGGCCGGGGACTTCGCCCGCCGCCTCGATCGCCAGCCTTTCGGATGGGCCGCCATCCTGCTCTTCACCGCCGCGTTCCTGATCGTCTTCTGGCCCCGACCGACCGACCCCCTCCGCGACTGGAGCCGGCGCGAGGACGCGCTGACGCGCGAGATCGAGCGCGAGCCCGGGCGGATCGACCTGCTTCTCGAGCGGAGCGATCTTCGCCTCGCGCGGAGCGACTTTGAGCGCGATCGGGGGCGGAACCCGCTCCCCGACTTCGCGGCGGCCGATGCCGACCTCACGCGCGCCCTCGAACTCCGGCCCGGCTCCAAGGAGGCGCTCGCCCGGCGCGGCCGCGTGCGCGTCCAGCGCGCCGTTTACAAGATCAAGAACGGGGTCGACCCGCTGGCCGACCTGGCGGCCGCGGAAAGGGACCTGATCGAGAGCGGCGACCGGACGTGGCTGGGCAACGCCCGCTTTCACCGCGGCTCGTGGACGCTCAAGACGGGCGGCGATCCGCGGGCCGACTTCGAGGCCGCCGAGCGGGACCTGACGCCGGCGACGGCCGCCGATTCGCTCATGCGGCGCGGCCGCGTGCGCGCGTTCCTCGGGCGCTTCGAGGAGGCGGAGGCGGACTTCGCGGAATCGCTGCGTCTCTCGCCCGGGATCGTGTGGGCCTGGACCTGGCGCGGGAACGCGCGGGTCGCGGCGGGCGATCCCACGGCGGCGGAGGCGCACTTCACCCGGGCGATCGCGGTCAATCCCGAGTTCGCGGAGGCGTGGGAGGGCCGCGGCCACGTGCGACTCGCGAGCAAGGACTTCGCCGCCGCGGCGAAGGACTATGAGGAGTCGATCCGCCTCAACCCCTCGCTCGGCCCGACCCTTGCGCCGAAGCTCGAGGAGGCGCGGGCCCGTGCCGGCCGCTGAGGGGTGTCCAAAAACTGCCTCGCAGTTTTTGGCCCTGGCTGGGCTACTATTTCTTGGGATTCGTGGTGGTGGTGCCCCTCACTTCGGCAGCCCCGGGGTCGTCCGGGTCGACCGGGAGCTTGAAGACGCGCCAGATCAGCTCGTTGCCCTTCCGGACGCCGAAGGCGCACTTTTTGCCATCGGGCGACCAGTTGGGTCCGGTGCAGACCTCGTCGAAGGGTTCGTCCCGGCGGTAGGCGTAGACGCCCCACCACTTCTGTTCCTTCTGGGCCGCCATCGCGAAATTCTTGCTGTCGGGACTCCAGACCGGGCCGTCCTTGCCCATCGCGTCGAAAACCTCGGTCTTCCCGTCGTTGACCCCGATGATCGATTTGAATTTCCAGAGCCCGTAGTACGCGACCTTCTTGCCGTCGGGACTCCAGACGGGCTTGCCGATCACGTCGTACGACGCGTCGAACTTGCGGTCGCCCATGACCATCATCCACTTCGGCCCCCCCTTGGCGCCGTAGGCGACCATCGAACTGTCGGGCGAGAAGGTCGGCATCTCGACGGCAAGGTAGGGCTCGAGGGGCTTGCCGTCGACGACGACGAACGAGTCCTGGCCCTTCGTCGCGGTGTGGGCGAAGTGCTTCCCGTCGGGGCTCCAGACGGGATCGCCGACCGCGAGGTACTTGTCCCCCTTGGCGCCGTCGACGACCATGTAGAAATCGCGGTCCTGGGCTCCCCAGTAGGCGACCTTGGTGCCGTCGCCATTCCAGCTGGGCATGCCGATCTGCGTGAACGTGTCCCCGGATTTGCCGTCGATGACCATCTGGCATCGGGACGTGTTCTCTTCGGACTTCATCCAGTAGGCCATCCGGCTCCCCTTGGGCGCAAAGACGGGGGTCGAGAGTCCCCAGCACTCGGGGCCGGGCTTACCTCCGACCACCATCGCGTGGACAGTGTGGAAGGCGCGGTTCGCCGTGCCCGCCTTGCCGATGCGGACGGAGTGGGCGACGACCGAGCCGTCGGCGCTGAAGACGGGAGGCCCGCACGAGGCGTAATCGCCGGCCTTCTGGCCGCCCACGAAGACCCCCCACGCGCTCTTGTCCTGGGCGCCGCCCTGCCCGCGCGAACCCTCGTACGCGATCTTGGTTCCGTCGGGGCTGAAGACCGGCGTGCCGACCGCCGCCAGGGCGGGTCCGGGCTGGTTGCCCATGACGACCATCCACGATCCGCCGTTGTTGGCGCGGTAGGCGAGCTTTCCGGTGGGGCTCCAGCGGAGCGCGTCGACGGCGGTGTACTCGGGGCTCTTGTCCTTGTTGACGCCGACCCAGACCTTGCCGCCCTTGAAGGCCTTGTAAGCGACCTGCCGGCCGTCGGGGCTGAAGACGATCTCGGTGATCTTGACGTCGTCGGGGACGACGGCGAGGACCTTGTCTTCGAAGGAGACGTTGACCCCGGCCTTGGCCTGCGGAAGCAGGATGACCCAAATGAGAGCGAGTGCGCGCATACGATCTCCTCCCCGACCCGCCCTTGCCTTTTAACTAACTACTAACTGCTAACTACCTATGAATGCCTCTATGGAACGCCGTCCGGGCCAAAAAGTCAAGGGGGACAAAAACCTGCGTGGCAGTTTTTGGACGCCCCCTACTCGCCCGAGATGATCCGCTCGATCCGCTTGCAAAGCTCGTCGGGCTCGAGGTAGTCGTCGCCGTTGAACTCGGCCGACATGTAGTTGGCGAAACCGACCTCCTGGAGGGCCTTCCGGACCTCCTTCCAGTTCACGTCGCCCTCCCAGAGCTTCACGAACTTGCCCGTCTTCTTCTGGTAATCCTTCAGGTGCACCCGGTTGATCCGCTTGCCGAGCGTGCGGATCCAGTCTTCCGGCCACCCGTTCTTGACAATGTTGCCCACGTCGAAGTAGGTCTTCACCCACGGGCTCTGGAAGTCGTCGATGAACCGCGCCATCTCGAGCGGCGACAGGAGGAAGTTGTTCCACACCTCCTCGACCGCGATCACGACCTGGCAGTCCTCCGCCGTCGGCAACGCCTTCTTGATCCCCTCGACCGACCGCTCGTACGCCTCGACGTACCGCGTCTTCGCATCCACGACCGCCGGGACAAGCAGCAGGTTCGTCGCCCCGAGCGCCTTGGCGCACTGGAGCCCCTTCTTCAGATTCTCCACCGCCGCCGCGCGCTTCTCGGGATCGGCCTGCGAGAGCAGGTTGTTCCCCCACCCGCCGTAGATCACCGAGTGGATCGGCAGGCCCACCTTGTCCGACGCCGCCTTGAACTTCGCCTGGTCGTCCGGGTTGAACATCGGCGGCACCTCGATCCCGTCGAAGCCCGCCTTCTTCACGATGTCGAATTTCTCCTCGACCGTGCCCCCGGCCTTGACCATCCCGTAGATGAGCGATTTCTTGGGCTTGTCCTCCGGGAAGCGGAAGGCGGCCGAGGCCGCCGCCGCGGCGGACACCCCGAGGAACTCGCGTCGGTTCATGGCGACTCCCTAATGAATGCGATCAGGTCGGCCATCTGCTGCAGGTCGATCGCCTTCTCGAGGCCCTCGGGCATCAGCGAGAACGCAGACCGCACCATCTTTTCGATCTTCACCTTCAGGATCGTCTCGGTTTCGCCTTTCTCGCGCTTGAGCGTGACCGTCGTCGCCGTCTCCGCCGCCACGATCCCGTCCACCACCGACCCGTCCGTCGTCAGGATCCGGGTCGACACGTACTGCGGGTTGACCTCGCGGTTCGGGTCGAGGATCGCGACCAGGATCTCCTCCGCCGACCGCTGCTTCACCGTCACGAACGCGGGCCCCACGTCGCTCCCCTCGGGCCCCGCGCGGTGGCAACCCACGCACGCCTTCTGGTAGACCGCGTGGCCCGCCTTCGCGTCGCCCTTCTTCTCGAGCACATCCCGGTACGCCTCGACCGCCTTCTTCCGATCGCCCGACGTCCCCGGCACCGGGGTCGCCGGGGCCGTCGAGGGCTTCCGCACCGTCTCGGCGCTCTTCTCCCCCGACGCGACCGCGATGGCCGCCTTGAGCCACGCGTCGGCGCCCTCCTTGAACTTCGCGATCGCCGCCGCCGCGCGGGGATCCTTTGAATCGGCCAGCCGGACGACGAGCGCGAGCCGCACGCGCGGGTCGCCCTCGATGAAATCGAAAAGCGCCTCGGGGGCCGAGAGCCGGACCGCGTGCTCCCGGACCGCGGGGACCGGATCCGCGAGCAACGCCTCGCCCCGGCGGACCCCGAGTCCATCCAGCGCGCAGAGCGCCGCGACGCGCGTTTCCGGCCGCTCGTGCGCGAGCAGCTTTTCGATGAGAGGCACCGCCGCCTTGTCCTGCCCCTGGAAGAGGAGGCGCGCCCCGGTCTCGCGCGACCACGCTTCAGCGCGCGCGAGCGCCGCCACGGACTCTTCCATCGTCCGGATCCGCGACGCCGTCAATTTGGGCGCGTCCTCCGGCACGATCCGCCAGATCCGCCCCCGGTCCTTTCCGCTCGTCAGCTCGAGGTGCTTCTTGATCGACTCGGGCAGGGACTCGGGATGCTCGATGCACTCGCGGTACATGTCGCAGACGTAGAGTCCGCCGTCGGGCCCCTGGGCGAAGTTGACCGGGCGGAACCAGATGTCGCTCGACGCCAGGAATTCCGACTCCTTGTCCATCCGGTCGGCGCGGAACGTCGAGCCGCTGGGCGCGAGCGACTTCCGGTGGACGAGGTTGCCGGCCACCTCACCGACGTACAAGTTCCCTCGCCAGTACGTGATCCCCGTCGCCGAGGTGAAGTAGCCGCTCGGACGGCCGCCGCCCTCGACGAGACCGCGCACCTGGCCGGTCACGCGCAGCCGGGTCCGGACGACGCGCCAGGGTTCGTCGGGACTCGACCGGAACACGGGCCCGGCGTCGCCGTCCTGGGCGATCGACGCGGTCACCGCCTTCACGGCGTAATACGGGTTCCGGACGAGGAACGCGTCGTCGAGCACGACGTGGCGGGCCTGGACGGAATTCGAGCAGACGAACCGGCGGCCGAAATCGTCGAAGCTCGACCCGAACTGTCCGCCGCCCGAGACAGGCTCGATCTCGCCGGTCGGACGGAAACGGAAATCGCGGCCGTTGACGGTGAACTCGCTCCCGTCCTTCCGGCGGAGCCGCCCGCCGTTCGTGCCGGCGCTCGCGGTGAACCAATGGTCGAGGCCCCACTTGGGGTTGTTCGCGAGGCCCTGGACGTTCTGCGCCCCGAAGCCGGTCGCGACGACGTCGCGCCTTCCATCCTTCACGTAGAGCAGGTCGGGTACGGAGATCACGAAGACGCCGCCGTCCCAGCAGGCAAGGCCCGTCGGCCAGCGGAGATGGTCGGCCACGACGCGGCGGGTGTCGTAGCGGCCGTCCCCATCCTTGTCTTCCAAGACGACGATGCGGCCCTGGGGAGGATTGCCCTCGCGGTCGCCGAAGGGATAGTCGATCATCTCGGCGATCCAGAGGCGGCCCTCCTCGTCGAAGGCCATGTCGACGGGGCTGGCGACCAGCGGCTCGGCGGCGACGAGTTCGATCCGGTATCCCGGTTTCAGCCGGAAGGTGGCGGCGGCGTCCTTGGGCTCGGTCGCTTTCAGGCGCGGAAGTTCCCCTTTGAGCGGATCGTCCTGCGCACCAAGGAGGAAAACGACGACGAACGCGGCAGCTTTCATGGTCATATCCCTACTGTAATACGCCCCCCTTGACTTGCGGGTTCAGCGGGCCTAGCATGGGAAGCCCTTGAGAAACCTTGCTGTCGCGGTGGTGTTCCTGTCGGCGTGCGGCACGACGCCGGATCGCCGGCCGCTCGCGGAGCCACCGGCCGCGATGCCCTCGTTCGTCCCGCCCCCGCAGATCGAGCCGCTGACGCCGTTCAAGAGCGTGCCGCGGCCCGACCCGATGCTGCTCCCGGGCGACCTCATGTTCATCACGGTCTTCCGCCAGCAGGACCTGGACCGCGAAGTCCGGATCCCGCAGGACGGCAAGATCACCTTCCCGCTCATCGGGCCGGTGCAGGCGGGAGGCAGGACGCAGGCGGAGCTGGAAGGGGTGATCCGCCAGAAACTCGAGGCCGACTACGTGCGCGACGCGTCGGTCACGGTGACGGTGAAGGAGTACGCCAAGCGGCGGGTGTTCATCGTCGGCGGCGTCACGAAGCCCGACGGCTACGAGCTGCCGCCGAACTCGCGGATCACGATCCTCCAGCTGGTCGCGGCGTCGGGCGGGTTCACCGACCGGGCGTACAAGGAGTACGTGCAGATCGTGCGGCGTCGCGGCGACGACCGCGAGGTGATCCGGCTGTCGCTCGTCGAGGTCGAGCGCCAGATCGCCAAGGGGGAGGCGGAGGCGGACCTCGAACTCTGGCCGGACGATCTCGTGGTCATCCCCTCGGCGCTGCGGGTGGCGTTCGTGCTCGGCGCGGTCAACAAGCCGGGGAACGTCGACGTGCCGAACGGGTCGCGGATGACGGTCTCGATGGCGGTGAGCTCGGCGGGCAGCTACACGAAGTTCGCCTCGACGGGCCGGGTCCAGGTCCTCCGCCACGCCCCCAACGGCGAGATCCGAAAGATCAGCGTCGACCTCGACGAGGTTCTGGCGGGCAAGATGGAGCTCGACCTCGAACTCCAGCCCGGTGACGTCGTCTGGGTCCCCGAGCGCGGCATCTTCTAGGGGGGTGGAAAAAAACTGCGAGGCAGTTTTTTTCCTCCGCTAGCTCCAGTTCGGCTGGCGGGTGAGAAGGATCTCGGCGGCGGCGGCGTCCACCGGCTTCGAGAAGAAGTAGCCCTGGACGCGCTCGCAGCGCAGGGCCCGCAGCCGCTCCAACTGCTCCTCGGTTTCCACCCCCTCCGCCACGACCCCCATGTTCAGGTTCGCCGCGAGCGCCGTGATCGTGCTCACCAGCTCCGCCTTCTCGCCCTTCTCGCCCTTCTTCCCCAGCTGGCCGACGAACGACCGGTCGATCTTCACCGCGTCGATCGGGAAGCGGTGCAGGTACGAGAGCGACGAGTAGCCCGTCCCGAAGTCGTCGAGGTACAGCCGCACGCCCAGCTCCTTCAGGCGACCCAGCACGTCCGCGATCCGCGGCACGTCCTCGAGGATCACGCTCTCCGTGATCTCCAGGCGCAGACGCCCCGGCTCGAGACCCGTGTCGTCCAGCACGTCCTCCACCGACTTCACCAGCCCCGGTTGCGAGAAGTGCTTGCTCGAGAGGTTCACGTTGATCGACAGTTCCGGCCACCGCCCCTGCCACGACTTCGTCTGCACGCACGCCTGCCTCATCACCCACAGGTCCATCGCGATGATCAGGCCCGTCTCCTCCGCCAGCGGGATGAAGTTCGCCGGCGGCACGAGGCCGTCACTCGGATGCTGCCAGCGCGCCAGCGCCTCGAACCCGACGATCTCCCGCGACCGCACCGACACGATCGGCTGGTAGAAGACGCGGAACTCCTGCCGCTCGATCGCCTTCCGCAGGTCGGTCTCGAGCTTCAGCCGAGCCACCGCGCGCGAGTGCATCGTCGTGTCGAAGACCTCGTAGCACGCCTTCCCGCGCTCCTTCGCCCGGTACATCGCCGTGTCCGAGTCGCGCAGCAGGTCCTCCGGCTCGTCCGACACGGTCCCGGGCGCGATCCCGATCGAGACGCTCGTGAAGATTTCCTGCCCCGACAGCACGAACGGCTGCTTGAGCTCCGCCTGGATCCGCTCCGCGACCTCGACCGCGTGGTCGGGCTCCTTCAGGTCGTCGAGCAGGATGGTGAACTCGTCGCCCCCGAGCCGCGCCACGGTGTCCCCCGGCCGCACGCTCGCCTCCAGCCGCTTGCCGATCGCCTTCAGGAGCTCGTCGCCGATCGCGTGGCCGAGCGAATCGTTCACGTCCTTGAACCGGTCCAGGTCGAGGAAGAGGACCGCGAACCGCGTGTCTTTCCGCCGCTTCGCTCGCTTGACCGCCTGCGTCAGGCGGTCGATGAAGAGCGCGCGGTTGGGGAGGTCGGTCAGCGTGTCGTAGAACGCCTGGCGCGACAGCTCCTCCTCGGCGCGCTTGCGGTCGGTGATGTCGGTCTGCGAGCCCGCGAGGCGCGTCGCCTTGCCCTGCGCGTCGCGGACGGCGAGGCCGCGCGAGAGCATCCAGCGGTACGCCTTCTCCTTGTGGAGCATCCGGTACTCGGCCTCGAGGTGCGCGCTGCGGCCCGCCAGGTGCGCGGCGATCGAGGCCTTGAGCCCCTCGCGGTCCTCGGGGTGGATCCGCTTCATCCACTCGTCGGGGCTCGCCCCGATCTCGCTCTCGGCGAACCCGAGCATCGCCTTCCAGCGCGCGCCGAAGTAGATCGTGTTCCCCTTCAGGTCCCAGTCCCACAGGCCGTCGTTGGCGCCCGCGACGGCCAGCGCGTACCGCTGCTCGCTGTCTTCCAGCGCCTTCCGCGCCTGCGTGAGCTCGGTCACGTCCCAGAAGATGCCCTCGATGCCGATCACGTAGCCGCGCGGGTCGAGGATCGGCGTCTTCACGACCTGCACGTAGATCGTGCCCTTGCCGGGAGGCTTGTGCTCCTCGATGCCCTCGAAAACCTTGCCCGACTTGATGACGCGGCGATCGTCGTCCTGGTATTTCTTCGCGAGGTCCGCCGGGAAGAGATCGAAGTCGCCCTTCCCCACCAGCTCGGTGAGCGATTTCCCGATCTGCTGGCAGAACCGCTGGTTGCCGAACGTCAGCTTGAGGTCGAGGTCCTTCCGGAAGATGCACTGCGGGAGCGTCTCCACGAGCGAGTGGTAGAGAGCCTCGGACTGAACGACGCGCTCCTCGGCGCGGCGGTGGCCGGTGATGTCGCGCGAGACGCCAAAGGTGCCGATGATGCGGCCGCGCGGGTCGCGGATGGCGAGCTTGGTGGAGGACCACCAGATGTCGGCCCCCTCCCGGGTGACCATGTGCTCCTCGAAGCTGACGACGGGCTCGCCGGTCCGGACGATCTCCTGCTCCATCTGGTAGGCGGCCTGGGCGCTCTCTCGGGAGAAGAGGTCGAAGTCGGTCTTGCCGATGAAGTCCTCGGGGCGGAGGCCCCAGCGCTGCGCGTGGGCCTTGTTGACGCGGGTGAAGCGGCAGTCGAGGTCCTTGAAGTAGACGGCATCGGGGAGGGTCTCGAGGAGGATGCGGAAGAGCTCCTCGTCCTGCGTCTGCGCCGCCCGGCGGCGGATCGTCTCGTGCCCCATACCCGACCTGCCCCTAACCCTAACTACTAGGGTATCCCACGATGGGCCCGTGCGGGGGCCGCGGATGCAAAATTAATGGGTCGGAAACATGCCTACTTCTCGTCGACGGCGATGCGGAAGCGGTTGCTGGAGTAGCCCAGCCCCGTCTCGTCGTCGAACTCGCGCATGCTGATCGTCCAGTTCTCGCCGACGACCCCCATCGCGGTGCGGTTCTCCTTCCCCGCCGCCGGGTACCGCGGGTCGATCTCGGCCTGGCGGGACGGGTACTTCGCTTTGTCGCCGGTCACCTCCCACCAGGGGCTGATCAGGTCGTAGAGGCCCCACGCATTCGGCGCCTTCGACTTCACGGGCGGCGGCGTCTTCTTTCCCTCGTCGCGGAGCGTCCCTTGCGCGCGGTACTTCTCGGGGAAGCCCGGATTCGACGTGCCGACGCGCGCGGCATACTCCCACTCGGCGCCCGACGGCAGCCGGATCTTTCGGCCCGTTTTCTCCGAGAGCAGTAGGCAGAACTTGTCGATGTCGGGGAAAAGCGGGTTCTGGACGGGCAGCTTCGGGTCCTTCACCTTGCTCGGGTTCGTCCCCATCACCGCCTCCCAGATCTCCTGCGTGATCGGGATCTCCGACAGGTAGAACGACTTGGTCAGCGTGACCCGCCGCGGGTACTCCTCCTGGTAGCGGATCGCGACGTAGAACGGCTCGCCCAGGAGCGCCTTCCCGGCCGGGATCGGGACGCAATTGAGCGTCAGCGTGTCGCTGATCTTGAGCGTCAGCGGCTTCTTGTCGGGCATGACGAGCGGCTTGTCCTCCGCCAGCATGCGGGCCGGATACTTCAGGCCGGCGCGCTCGACCTTGGTCGCCTTGATCCACTTCTTGCCATCCTTCTCGGTGACGGTGCCGGTCACGGAGATGGGCTGGGAGGCATGGCAGTAGTGGCCATTCTTGCCCTTGTTGGGATCGGGCACGGCCGCGGGGCTGTCAGGCGAGATGAAGTACTTGAGCTGGGCGATGAACTGGTCCTGGAGTTTCTCGGCCGCGTCCGCGTCGAGCCCTTTCTCCGGGTAGTGCTCATCGACGATCTTCTTCACGCGGGCGGCAATCTCGGGGCTTCCGTCGACGGCGAAGAGGACCATGACGTGGTCGTCTTTTTTCGGGTCGGGGACGCACATGCCGTTGCACTGGAGGCCACCCTTGATAGTGACTTCCTCGCCGTCGGCCGCCGCCAGCGACAGGCACGCCAGGATGAGCGCGGTCGACTTTAGTTTCATAAGCCCTTGTTCCCGCCCACGTGGGAGTGTAACGGGGAAAAACGGCGACGCCCCGCCGGGTTTGCTACACTTCCCCCATGGATCGGGCGCGGGCGCTGGGGTGGGCGTTTCTAGGCGTGTGGGCGGTGGCGCTCGCCTGGAACGGGGCCGTCACCGTCGCGGCGACGGCCATCGTGACCGCCGCCCTCGTCGCCCTGAACGTCGCGGCTGCGCGGCTCATCCCCGAACCCATCCGCCTCTCCAAGGCCTCCCTCTGGTTCCTGGGCGCCCTGGCCGCCCTCTTCGCCCTGCAGTTCCTCCCGGTCGCCTCGCTCCTCTTCCCGGTCACCCACCGCTGGCGCGAGGCCCATGGCGTGGCCGGCCCGTGGCCCGGCACCGCCGACACGTTCCGCACCCTCCTCGCCCTCTCCACCATCGCGCTTTACGTCCTCTCGGGCCTCTTCATCGTCCGCCTCCGGCAGGCGGGGCTCGGCGCCTCCACGATGCTGCGCGGCGCGGTCGCCCTCCTCGCGATCGAGGCGGTCTACGGACTCGTGCAGCAATTCGCGGGACTGAAGGACATCCCCTTCCTAGGCGAACCGCGCCCCTCCCCCGACTCGGCGAGCGGGACGCTGGTGGGCCGGAACAACTTCGCGGGCCTCATGGCCGTCGGGTTCGTCCTCGCCGTCTCGCTCGCGTGGGGACGATTCTCCTGGCCGGTCCGGCGATCGAGCGACTCCGGGAAGCCGCGCTGGATGAGGAGCCTCGAGGGCGGCGCGATCTGGGCCCTCGCCGCGGCGCTCTTCGCCGTCGCGATCGTCGTCTCCCATTCGCGGGGCGGCGCGCTCTCCGCGCTGGGCGGCCTCGCCCTCCTCCCCTTCGTCTACCGCGGGCGCGCCAGCGTCGCCGGCGCGGCGGCCCTCGCCCTCGTCGCGATCGGCGCCGTCTCGATCGCCGGACTTGGGCCGCTCCTCGAGCGATTCGGCGCGCTCGATCCGTACGACCTGACCGGCGACGATCGGTGGAAGATTTTCGCGACGACCGTCGCCGCGGCGATGCACCAGCCCGTCCTCGGATTCGGCTTCGGCTCCCACCCCGTCGCCTACCATCCCTTCCAGCCCGTCACGCTCACCGGCCAGATCCACCACGCGCACAACGAGTACGTGAACGTCTTCTTCGAGGCGGGGGCGGCGGGCCTCCTTCTCCTGGCCGCGGCGCTCGCCTTCTGGTTCGTCCGCGCCTGGCGCGCCCAGCGGCCGCTGCCCGGGCCGGACCGACTCCACGTGACGGCCGCCATCGGCGCGGTCGCGGTCACCGCGCTCCACTCGTTCGTCGACTTCGACCTCCGCATCCCGTCGAACGGGATGCTCTTCGCGGCGCTCGTCGGGATCGGGGCCGCGGCGTCGCGAGGCGGCGAGGCCCGTCCGAAGCTCGCGCTCGCGGTCGCGGCGCTCGGAACGCTCGCGATCGGGTCGCTCTTCGCGGGACTCGACCCCGTGCCCCTCATCGAACGCGCGCGCGGGAGCGGGACGGCGGAGATGGAGCGGCTCTCGCTCCGGGCGCTCGCCCTCTCCCCTTACGAGTACCGGGGCGCGTGGGCCCTCGCGCGGGTCGCGCAGCGGAAGAACGATCCGCCGCTCGCCGACCGTCGATTCGAGATCGCGGCCGATCTCTGGCCCGCCCATCCCGGCGTCCAGCACGCGGCGGGCCTCTGGTTCTGGGAGGCGAAGGACGCGCGGGCCGCCGTGTGTTTCAAACGCCTGTTCGAGCAGGACCCGTCGCAGGTCGCGGCGGTGATGGCCGAGATCGGCGGCGAGGGGGGCCGGGACTACGAGGCGCTGCTTCCCGGGTCGCCTCCGGCGGTCGCGGCCTACGCCTCGTGGCTCGTGCGAGACGGCGACTGGCCGCGCGCGGTCCAGGTCTTCGAAAACGGCGTTCCCGCCTCGGCCCCGAACGCGGGCCTGTACGATCAATTCGCGGGGGCGCTCGACCGCGACGGCCAGTGGGGGGTCGAGGCGACGATCCTCGACCGCCGGCTCGAGGTGAAGTCCGACGCGGCGGCGTACGCGGCGTCGGCCCGCGCGTGGCTCAGGCTGGGGGTGTACGACCGGGCCCTCGAGCGGGCCTCCATGGCGTCGCGGATCGATCTCGCGAGCGCGTCCTGGTCGGAGCTCAAGGGGGACGTCCTCCGGGCCAAGGGCGAACGGCTCTCGGCGACGGAGGCGTACACGGAGGCGATCGCGAAGGCGCCGATGGAACTCGCGTACCGGGAGTCCCGGGGCTGGACGTTTCTCGAGCTCAAGATGTGGGACCCGGCGGCGGAGGACTTCAAGACGGCGCTCCGCTCGCGACCGGCGGATCGGTCGCTCGTCCTGGGCCTGGCGCAGTCGCTCGTGGGGCTGGGGCACGTGGACCGGGCGCGAATCCTGGTGGACGACTATCTCCGCAAGTCCCCGGACGATGCGGGGATGCGGAACTACCGCCGCGACGCGCTCACCCCGTGAGTTCCCGTTTGATTCGCCTCCCCCCTCGTGCTAAGATTCTCCCCTCATGCCGACCTCCCCCGAACCGATTCTTCACCCCCCGCAGCACGCCCCCCCGCATGCGGGGCAGGAAGCCGGATCCCTTCAGCAGGTCCTCATCATCCTTCGCCGACGCTGGCGGCTCTTCGCCATCACCCTCGTCTCGACCGTCGCCGCAAGCGCCATCTACACCGCCACGGTCCCCCGCCAGTACCGCCCCCAGGCGACCCTCGAGATCCGGCCGGAGACCCCGCTCGTCGCGGGCGACCGCGAAGACCCCACCCTCATGGCCACCCGCAACCTGTGGGAGAACTACTACAGGACCCAGGAATCGATCCTGACCAGCGCCTCGCTCCACGCCCAGGCCCTCAAAGAGCTCCCCGAATCGACCCGCCGCGAGTACGAGTCCAAAGTCGATCCCATCGCCGCCTTCTCGAAGAAGGTCGACATCGAAAAAGTGCGCAGCAGCTTCATCCTCAAGATCGGTTTCCTCGACACCGACCCGCAGAAGGCCACGCAGATCGTGAACACCCTCGTTTCGATCTACATGGACGAGGCCAACCGCCACCTCCGCGATTTGAAATCGGGCGCCGCCCTGGTCCTCTCCAAGGAGACGCTCCCGGCGATCCGCGTAAACGTCGATGACGCGGAGAAATCCCTGCGGCAGTTCCAGGCGGAGAACGGCTTCATCGACCCGCAGGAGCAGTACGCGACGTTCGCCGGCGCGCGCCGGATGGTCTTCGACCGGATCACCCAGATCCACCTGAGGCAGATGCAGGTGCGGTCGTCGCTGGAATCGCTCCAGACCTACAAGGCCGACGGCGAAGGCGGCGTCTTCAACCCCTTCTTCAGCACGAAGACCCTCGAGCTCCTGGTCAGCCAGCAGGAGGCCCTGGAAAGCGACCTCGCCCGCGGGAAGAGGGAGCTGAAGAACGAGCATCCCACGATCCTCGAGCTCCAGGACCAGTTGAAGCGCGTCCAGGTGAAGATCATCCTCGCCATCCGGGAGACGCTCAAGTCGCTCGAGAACGACCTCGCCGCGGCCGAGCTCGAGGCCCGGCTCGCCACCGAGGAGCAGCTCCGACTCGAGAAGGAGATGGCGAACCTGAGCCAGAGGGTCTCCCAGAACAAGCGGCTGGAAGCCGAGCTGACCGCCGCCCGGGAACTCTATAACTCCTATCTCAAGAAGCACGGGGAGGAGGCCGCGTCGACCGGAATGAGCCTCGGGAGCGTCCGGGTCATCGACCACGCGACCGCCCCGCTCAAGCCGTTCAAGCCCGACCTCCTCCTCAACCTCGCGCTCGGCGCCGCCGTCGGGGTTCTGCTCGGGGTCGGGGCGATGTTTGTCTCCGAGCAGCTCGACGACCGGATCCGTTCGGCCCGGGAGATCGACGTCTTCCTCGGCCTGGACGTGATCGGCGTCATCCCGCGCCTGGGCCAGGGCGCCTCCCCGGACCTCCCCTACCTCCTGGACGAAAAATCGAGCGTGGCCGAGTTCGAGACGTTCCGGGCGCTCCGCGCCGAGGTGACGACGCGCCTCGAGGGGATCGCCGGCCCAAAGGTGATCGCGATCCTGAGCCCGATGTCCGGCGAGGGCAAGTCGACCGTGACGGTGAACCTCGCCAAGGTCCTCGCCATGGACGGCCGGCGGGTCCTGATCTTCGACGCGGACATGCGGCGGCCGAGCATGCGGCCGGGCTTCGGGGAATCGAACGGGCCCGACCTCGAGAAGGTCCTGCGCGGCGAAGCCCAGCTGCGCGACGTGATCCGCCCCTCCAAGATCCCGGGGGTCGACCTGCTCGGGATGGACAAGGGGACGAGCCACGCGGCGGAGCTGGCGGGGGCGCCGCGGTTCGAGGAGCTCTTCCGGGCGATCCGGGAAGGCTATGACTTCGTCCTGGTCGATTCGGCCCCGGTGAACCAGGCGTCGGAATCGGCGCTCATCGCGCGCCGGTGCGACCGGGCGCTCCTCGTCCTGCGCGAGCGCCGGACGGGCCGGGGCGCGGCCCAGGCGGCCCGGCGGCGTCTCGAAGGGATGGGGATCGAAGTCCTGGGCGCGGTGCTGAACGCGGTCGAGAGCCCCGAAACCGCGTACGGCTACTACGGTTATTACTACTCGTACTACAACTACTACAAGCCTCGCACGTCCTGATCCGGAACTTGAGAAGTTGAAGTTAGTCTAGTCGGGCGCCTTGTACGTCCCGATGTTGTGGATCAGGAAATAAAGGAGCACGACGGCCACGGCGATGGCGCCGAGGACGACAAGCACGCTCTGCTGGAAGAGGCGTTTCCAGAGACTGCGTCTCTTGCGTTTCCACCTCCGCTCCTGTTCAGCGCCCGCGGGGTCCTGGAGCGGCGATCCGGCCGGCGGTTCCATGTCCGGATTTTTCCCACATCGCCGGGTCCCTGTCAATGATCCGGAGTTCCACGATCGGGCTCGCTCACTCCCTTTGAATTCCGGTACTCCCGTTCCGGAAGCGAAACCGTTCGGCGATAGCGTCGAACGCCGCCTCGGCGGCGTTGCACAGCGAGACGTTCGTCAGGTGCCCGGCCACCCGGGCCGGGATCGATTCGACCGGGAAGCGCAGGTTCAGGGCCTGTTGCGTTGCAGCCAGGAAGGCCCCGAAGGGGTCCGGTCGAAGATGGCCCAGGACCCGGCGGGCAAAGATCGAGGTCGGGCCGCAGGCCGCAAGCGTGTACCGGGCCGCCCGGGCCAGGCCCGTCGATTCCAGGTGGGCCGCGCAGTGTCGCGCGTCGAGGGAGAAGCGGAGGGACAGCCGTTCCAGGTCGGCCACGGCACGCGGGTCGAGCGGAAGCTGATGGGCGCAGGTCGCGTGACCGACCAAGTGCGCGCAGGCGTCGTAGGGATCGGGAAGGACGACCGGCGCTCCGTAGAGCTCCGTGTTTCGGCGCCCGCGCGCAAAGAGATCTTGGGTCGACAACCGGAAGCGGCCTTTTGGGAAGAGCGTTCGATGAAGGTCGACGGTCAGGTCGACCTCGCGCGCCCTGAGGGTGCGTTCGTGGGTCTGTACGGGAAGGTCGGGATGCCACCCTTGGGCGGAAAGGGCCTCGATCGCTTCATCGAAGACCGCTTCCGGCACCAGCAGGTCCACGTCGCTGACGCGACGATCGGCCGGATCGTCATACACCCAGTACGCGAGAAGCGCGCCTTTGAGCGGCATCACGGGAATCCCGCGGCCGGCCAGGCCGCCCAGGACTTCCTTCAGGACCATCCGGCGGACCAGGTCGTGGAGGGCGCGCGGGCCCGCGACCGCCGTCGCGCGATCGAAAAATACCGGGGCCGCGGCGAGCATCACGGAGTCGACGCGGACACGTTCCGGGCCACCTCGGCGGTCGCGCAGATCCAGGGATCGATGCCCGTGTACGCTCCCGAAGTGAGGTAGGCCGCGCCGCGCTCGCGCGAACACCACGGCTTGAGGGCGCACGGGGCGCAGTGGGGATAGTCCGCCATCCGGAGCTCCCGGATCTTTTTGAAGACCGGGGAGTCGCGCCAGATTTCGCCGAAGGGCTTCTCGCGCACGTTGCCCGCCGACCACGGGACGGAGACGCAGGGGTAGACCTCGCCCGTGGAGGAGACGGCGCAGTTCCCGCGCGCGCAGTTGCAGGGGAACTCCTCCTCGGTGATTTCATGCCCCCCCTTGGGACGGTGCTCCGCGAGCGCCCCGCGGTAGAGCGACTCGACTTCCGCCTGATCGATCCGCGTGGCGAGGCTTCCGTTCGTCCCGTCGTGTCGGCCCGTGATGGTCATGTCGACCAGGTAGGGGAATCCCCCCTCGTTCGCGCGCGAGAGCATCTCGTCGACTTCGCGGACGTTCTGCTTCATGACGACATACTTCAGGCGGACGGCGATGCCGTTTTCCCGGAGCCGGAGGGCGCCCGCCCAGGTCTGCTCGAAGGAGCCCGGGACCTGCGTGATCGAGTCGTGCGTGGCCGCCGTCGCGCCGTAGAGGCTGAGACTCGTCCCCAGGAGATTCTCGTACCCCGCCAGCCGCCGTGCGATCTCCGGCCGGACCAGCGTCCCGTTCGACAGGAGCTGGATCGACAGGTGGAGCCGGCGCGCGTGGTCGAGAAATTCGAAGAGCCGCGGATGGACGAAGACCTCGCCGCCGGTCAGGTGGAGAAAGAGGGTCCCCGCCTCGCGGAGCTCGGCCATCACCCGGAGAATTTCTTCAGGAGAAAGTTCCGGCGCCTCCGGCTCGCGCCGAAGATCGCGGTCGAAGTTGTAGCAGTGCAGGCAGCGGATGTTGCACTTGAGCGTGAGCTCGAGGCTCGCGTTCAGCGGGACGGAGTTCGCGTAGGCCCACTCCTGGACGGACTCCATGAGGCGGTGGTCTCCCGCGAGTCCGACGAGGGATTGGTCCGCACACCGGAGGGGGTTCGTTGAGGCCACGAGCGGTTAGCCTAGCGCTTCAAATGACAGTTTACAAGAAGAGGAGCGCATGGAATTTCGAACCGCGGGAGAATGAAGAGAGAAGGAAGAAGTGAACCCACCCCCGCCTGAAGGCGGGGGCTTCGGCGCGCGGTCTGGCCGGCTGAAGCCGGCCAACGTTGGGCGCGCCAAGAGGAAGAGAAAAGAGGCGTGTGATTTCGATTGAGGCTCGCGTGGCTTTCGGCCCTTCGGGCCTCCTAAAGGCTTCGCCTGAAGGCGAGGGCTTTCCCCATCCCCGGATGGGACAGTAAGGTGAAGAAAACCATCGAGGCACCGAGAAGAGGACATTAACTCCGGGAGGCTAAGGATGGACGCCGGGAATCAGGGCCGCAAAGGCCCAACTCCGCAATCCCGAGGACCCGATTCCAATCAGGTCCACCCTGCCCCCGCAGGGGGGCGATCCCTTCGAAGGCTTTGCGACGGGGCGATTGAAGAGTATGCTGGGGCAGTTGTGGATCGTCAAGGAGAGCCGATGTCGCACACGGTCGCCATTCGTTTGGAAATGCCGGATGACCTCGCCCGATTCAGGCTTCCGGCCGGAGTGAACGAGCGCCTCCAGGCGCTTCTCGACCGGCAGGATGGCGGCAGACCGTTGAGCCGTGCGGAGCGGAAGGAAGCCGAGGGCCTCGTGAACCTGGCCGAGATGCTCTCGCTCCTTCGCCAGCGGGCTCGGGGGCGCGCCCCCAGGCGGGCCAAGAAACGGTGATCGGAATCCCCGCGGGTCTCCGCCGCCTCGTCGTGGCGCGGGCTCGAGGCCATTGCGAATACTGCAGGTTGGCTCAGAAGGGCCAGGAAGCGACCTTCCACATCGATCATATCGTGCCAAGATCGGCGCGCGGTAGGACGCGTGCGGACAATCTCGCGCTCGCGTGCGTCTCTTGTTCCCTGCGCAAAGAGGCCCGACGTTCAGTCATCGACCCGGCCACCGGCCGTACCGTCCCGCTGTTTCATCCGCGACGCCAGGTTTGGCGGGATCATTTCCGCCGCGACGGGGTTCAGATCGTCGCCTTGACACCGGCAGGTCGGGCGACCGTTTCTGCACTGCGAATGAACCGACCCCTGATTCTGGCCATCCGCGGGCATGGGCGGACGCGAACCCACGCGCCGTAGGAGAGAGCTGCCCTACGCATTCCAAAAGTCTCGTGGCCCAGGGGATGAACCCCCGGATTGCACGAGGGGCGTGCATGGAATTTCGAACCGCGCCGGGATTCGGAGGGTTATAATTCTCCAAACCGGGGTGGAGGGCGGGAAGATCCTGGGCGGCAATCATAAAATGGTAACTCCCCCGGTCTACTTGTGATTCCATCGTCCGGGCATCAGTCATGGGGGTGAGCCATGCCGAGGCGCGCGTCTTTGGCCAGGCTGTGCGCGTTCACGTTCGCATCCCTGCTCGCACTCGAACTCGGAACGCGCGGCGATGACTGGACGCAGTGGGGCCTGGGCTCCGCGCGGACGAACGCCTCGAGCGAACTTTCCGGAAGCCTGTTCGATGCCGCCTCCTGGAGCCTTCCCGCCTACGGCTCGAGCCGGATCGTTTCGAGTCCCGCCGTGGCGGACGGCGTCGTCGTCTTCGGGACTTCCGGCGGCCAGGTCCAGGCCGCGCGGGCGGTGGATGGCACGTCCCTCTGGTCGTTCTCGGCCCAGGACGGCGTCCTGGCCTCGCCCGCGATTCTCAAGGGCCGCGTCTACGCGCCGTCGATCGACGGCAAGCTCTACTGCCTTCGCCTCTCGGACGGCGCGCTCGCGTGGCAGGCCGCGCTGGGCGGCGCGGGGTATTCGTCGCCGACAATCGTAAGCGACACCCGCCTTCTCGTGGCCGTCGGGTTCCCCCAGAAGAAAGTGATGATGATCGACGCCGTCACGGGAAGCACCGTGTGGGAGACCGCGCCGGGCGCGATCTCGGGGATCGTCAATTCCTCCGCGGCCGTCTCGGGGACCCTGGCGATCATCGGATCGATGGGCGGCCGGTTCTACGCGCTCGATCTCCCGACCGGCACGGTGAAGTGGACGTTCGACGCCCCGGGCCTGGTCAATATGTCGTCGCCCCTCGTCGCCGGTTCGACCGCCTACCTGCTTCCCGGGGGCGACAGCGCGAAGCTCTACGCGATCGACGCGGGGACGGGCGCGGCGAAGGCGGGATGGCCGCTCGACATCGCCGATCCGGTCAGCCCGCCGTCGGGGACGATCGTCCGCACGAATCACGCGGTCTCCTCCCCGGCGCTCGCCGGGGCGTGGATCGTCTTCCAGATGCAGTTTGCCTATTACATCGAAGTCGACGCCAGCCTGGGGATTTACAAGTACACGCTCCGCGAGTACGCCGTCGGAGTCAAACCCTCGGTCCCCTCCGTCGGCTGGATGGCGGCGGTCGGCTCCAAGGACCTCACGAATCCCAACGATATTCCCGAGCTCAATCTCTGCGCGACTACCGCGGCGTTCCAGACGGCGTCGGGAACGCTCGTGGCGGTCTCCTCGTCTCTAGCGTCGGTCCTGCGGGTGTTCGATCCTTCGAACGGCGGAGCGGTGCTCTGGTCGGGGAATCTTTCGGGGCCGGGGCGTTCGTCGCCCGTGCTCGCGAACGGCCGGCTTTTCGCGGGGACCGATGCCGGGGTGCTGGAAAGTTACCTCTCGAGCGTCAATCGTCCGCCGCTGCCTCCCGCGTCCGGGTTCAGTCCCGCGAACGGCGAAGTGGTGACGACGCTCCGACCGACGCTGAGCTGGGCCGCCGGATCCGATCCCGAGGGAAAGCCGGTGTCGTACGTCGTGCGCATCGGCACCGGCGGAGAGATCCTGCAGAACTGGATCGCGGAATACGCGACCGCCCCGAACGTGACCCAGGCCGCGCTGACCGCCAATCTCCAGGAAGGGGTGCTCTACACCTACGCGGTTCGCAGTCGCGATCCAAATGGCGCGTGGTCGGAGTGGTCGGCCCCTCAGACGTTCGCCGTCAACCTGAACGCCGCGCCAACGATCACCGTGGACGGGACGTCGGCGTCGACGATCGCGGACGCGCTCGCGGCGGTCCAGCCGGGCGGGACGATCCGGCTCGGGAAAGGGACGCTGCGGCTCGTCGTGCCCCTCCAGATCCCGACGGGGGTATCGCTTCTCGGCGTGTCGGCGTGGGAGACGTTGATCGACGCGCGCGGCCTGGGCTCGGGGATCGTGCTCGTCGCGGGGCCGGGGCCCGGGACGACGAAGGTGGACGGACTCGCGGTCTTCGGGGCGGCGAAAAATATCGAGGTGCAGGACCAAGGGGCGGTGATCAGTCACGTCGTGCTCCAGGGCGCCGCGCAGGCGGGGCTCGAGGTCGAGCCGGGCGGATCGGTGTTGCTCTTGAACGCGACGGTCGCGGGGAACGCGGTCGGCGCGCGATCGCTGGGCGCGCTGGACGTGCGGAACGGCATCGTCACGCAGAATTCAATCGGGCTCTCCGCGAGCGGCGGAGGGAGCCTGAAGACGAGCTACAACGATCTCTTTGCAAACGCGGTGCCGTATGATGGCGCGACGGCGGGGACGGGGGATCTGGCGCAGTCAGTCGCGTTCTCGAACACGGGGGCGATGGACTACCGGCTGCTCAAGGCGCAGGCGACGACGGACGCGGGCGACCCCTCGGACAATGCCTCCCAGGAGCCGGCCCCGAACGGCGGCCGGGTGAACTTGGGGGCGTTCGGCGGGACGCCGCTGGCCGAGACGAGCGCGATGGCGGCGCCGGTGGCGGCTTCTTCGTCATCGGGCCACGCGTGCGCGGCGAGCGCTTCATCCCCTTCGAGCGGCGGGCTTCCCTTGATTCTGCTGGCGGCTGCCGCGATGGCTCTCTTCCTATCCAGAGGCCCGCGGCGTCTCCGCCTGGGGAGCCGGCTACCGGTGGCGATCCTTCTGGCGCTCTTCCTCCTCCCTGCCGAAGGGCGCCCGACCCGGAGGGCCGTCAGCTACGTTTGGAATGCTCCTCTCGTCCTCGATGGCTCGGGGAAGCCGGTCCCCACCTTATTCAGCATCACGACCAATTGGACTCCGAACGGGCTTCCGGGTTCTGCAGACTCCATCACGTTCAATAGCACTGGGGTCGGTTACTGCAATCTTGACGTCCCGGCGACCGTCGCCCAGATGACGATCGACTCGGGCTACTCCGGGAAGATTTCCAATCAATCGGGATCGTTCACAGTTACAGGAGTTTTCATCCAGAGGGACGGCACATTCGATGCAGTGAGTTTTGGCAATGACCTGACGATCCAAGGGAATTTCACTTTTGAGGGTGGATATCTGGACCTCGAGGGAAACCTCCACTTCCAAGGTGCAACGTGGGATGTTAATGGAGGCACGATTGTCTCGGGCGCCGGGACGCTCATTTTTGATGGAGGGTCTCCTCAAACTTTCAAACCCTTCGCCGAAGCCGTGAAAAAGGATCAGGTCTGGGTGGAGGACACCGTGCCGACGGGTGCCAATCAGGCGTCGGACGGTGGAGATGCGTGGACGTGGGTGTCAGCGAGCCCGGCACCTCACGATGGAGCCCTGGCAAACCAGTCGGACATCAACACGGCGGCCGAGCACCAGCACTACTTCTACAACGCGACGACCACGCTCTCCGTCGCCACCGGGGACACGCTGTTCTGCTATGTGTTTCTGGACCTGGCCAACCCGCCGACCGAGGTGATGCTCCAGTGGAACGATGGCAGTTGGGAGCACCGGGCCTACTACGGGGCAAACTCGATTTTCTGGGGGTCGGATGGCACGGTCAGCCGCAAATCCGAGGGGGGCCTGCCGGCAACGAACGCGTGGGTGAAGCTGAGCGTGCCGGCGATCGACGTGGGCCTGGAGGGCCGCACGCTGAACGGGATGGCCTTCACGCTCTACGGAGGCAAGGCGACGTGGGATAAGGCCGGGGTGACCCACTTGGGGATCGACACGGTGTGGGTGGAGGACGCCGTGCCAGCCGGAGCGGGGCTGGGATCAGACGGGGGAGACGCATGGACATTCATCCAGTCCCCGACCCTCCCGCTGCCCTTCTCCGGAACGAAGGCCCATCAGTCGGACAACCAGATCAGTCCGGCAGCGGAGCACCAGCACTACTTCTACGACGCGACCAACCAGCTCATCATCCGGACCGGGGACACGCTCTTCGCCTGGGTGTTCCTGGACGGTGCCCACATGCCGAAAGAGCTGATGCTCCAGTGGAACGACGGAAGTTGGGAGCATCGGGCCTACTGGGGCCAGGACCTGATTGGGTGGGGAACCAACGCGAGCCCCAGCCGCTTTCAGGTGAGCTCAACATTGCCCGCAGCGAACACCTGGACCAAACTGGTGGTGAATGCCTCTGATGTCGGGCTGGAGGGCAGCACCCTGAACGGGATGGCCTTCACACTCGCCGGGGGCCGCGCGACGTGGGATCACGCCGGACGGAATGGATACGGCGGGGCCGCCTCGTACGGCAATGTCACGGTCGCTTCGGGGGCCACGGTCGACCTCCCCGCAGGGGAGAACCTTTCGATGTCGGGTAACATGGTGGTGAACGGGACGTTCACGTCCTCGGGCACCAATATTTCCGTGCAACACGCGCTGACCATCAATGGGAGCGGGACTTTTACCGCCAATTCTACTCCCGTGCAAATTGGCAGCGGACTTCTCTCCGATGGAGTTTCCCTGAACAGCGGAACCCTGAACGCCTCTTCGGGCTTGATGACCATCAATGGCCACTTTACCTCCGATCAAACACTCGCGACCTTCAACCCCAACTCCGGACGGGTGATGCTGCTTAACAATGGGAGCCAGTCGTTTCAGGCTCCCACGACAGCCTTCAATGACCTGGTGATCAACGACACCCTTGAAGGCTATTGGAAACTCGACACGGCCACGGTCAACACGGTTTTCGATTCCTCCGGCTATGGCCGGGACGGAACGGGCATGTCCGGGACCACGCCAACTCCGCCCACTATTCTGTCCGGTGGTGGTAACGTCCCAACCGTCAATTTCACCGACCCCGGAAGCTTGAGTCTCAGCTCCAGCAAGTGGATCAACATGCCCAATCCCCCTCCGCTCGCGGGCGTCGGCGCTATGACGCTGGCCGGCTGGATCAAGCCGACGGCGGTCGCAGGCACGCAGCGAGTCATGGGTTTCGGCTCTCCCGCTCCCGCAAACGGACTTCTGGGCGAGTATTACGACAACACGGGAACCACGTCCGCCCCCCCGCCTCCCAAGGGGAGTCCTGCGGGCGGCTCCACCACCAACAATCCCAAGCTGGTCCGTTTCGACCGGAACGTCAGCTTCGGTTTCTCTTCACCGCCGGGGCCCGGCATTCCGAACGATCACTTCATGGTGGCCTGGACGGGCAAGATCAACATCACCACGGCGGGGACCTACACCTTCAGGGTCAACATTGATGACGGCGCCCGGGTGTGGCTGGATGGGGTGGTGACGCCGATCATCAATTCCTGGGTGGACCAGGGGCCGACGAACCACGACTCCACTCCCGCGGTCGTGGCGGCGGGTCTGCACGACGTCCGGATCGAATTCTACGAGAACGGCGGCGGTCAGCAGTGCATCTTCTCCTACCTCGGGCCGGATACCACCCCGACGGGGACAACGGGGTCGCCGGTCTGGATGGTCGTGCCGAACTCCGCTCTTACACCGTCGTCGCCGGGGAATTCCCGGGCGAGAATCGGCATCAGCGGCTCATCGATCGTGGTCGACGGTTCGTCCGACGGGGTTGAAACGCGGCCTGCGACCGGGGGGACGGTGACGGCCGGGACGTGGGTTCATATCGCCGGCGTCCTCGACTTCGCCAACAAGACCATCACGATCTACAAGGACGGGGTGCAGGTGGCGCCGCCCACCGCGGCACCCTTCAACCTGGCGGCAACATCATCGAACGCGTGCACGCTTGGGGCCCTTGGAACCGAGTCGAACGGCCTCACCAACTATTTCACCGGCCTGATCGACGAGGTCCGGGTCTACAGCCGGGCGTTGTCATCCCAGGAGATCTCGGCCCTGGCCCTGGGTAATCAGCCGATGACTTCCGTGCCCCAAGCCTCCTCCGAGCGATTCATCTCCG